>NZ_JBNMNU010000071.1:0-20998 GCF_051278035.1 Clostridium sp. | reverse complement strand
GTGTCTGACTAGTTATTTTTGACTGCATCTTAATTTAAAGGAATATCTATTTTGTATTGTTCAAGTAATTCAAATTCTTCGTCATAATAATATCCAAGCTTGTATTTCATATTCTTTTCTAGCTTAGGTAAAACAGCAACGTGAAGTCCACTTTCTCTATCTAATATAAAGTCTTTATCAGTCATAACAACATTTTTATAAACATTATTACCTTTATCGTCTACAAAAAAGAAGTTACCGTAGTGAAGTACAACACCTTTGGTTGTATAGAATACTCTGGTTTCAGTGTCGCCATACTCAATTTTATCAACAATTAGTGATCCTTTACCTGACATTTTTAGTTCTAAAGGTAATTTGTCTATATTAATTGGGTTAGGCGATATTCTTTCTTTTATATCACTGATATAACGAATAGGAATAAGTGTTAGGGATTTTATATCCTTTTTGGCTTTTACAAACTCAAAGCTATTTTTAGAAGTAGAGAGAGAACTAGTAATGGAATTAAAGGGGATAACATCTAAAGCATTCCCCTTATCATCAAATAATGCAAATTGGCTAAATGGAATTTCAACATCATGATTATCCGAGGATAAAGGCAACGATGGTGTTTTAAACTTTTCACTTATAACTATTTGATTTCCAAAGGGGGTTAGAGCTACCTTTTCAACGGTTATAGCATGCTCCCTGTCAGGATATTTTATAGTAGCTTTTTTATTAATATTGACTACTTTACTATTACTCATAGCTGATTTCTTTGAAATATCCATTTTAAATTCATAGTTATAATCTTTAGTGTTAGTAGTATTAAAGAGAAGATTTAATTTAAAATTCTCTGGTAGGCTTTGTCCGCCAATATCGGCCCTTATTATACCTTTAATATTACCATCAGATGTTAAATAAGCATCTCTTTTGTCATTATTTGAATAGTTTCTTTTACCATCAACTATTAGATTATAGCTGGGAAAATAACTTACTTCCATATCACCATTAGTGTTGATAATATTTTTTATATCACCTGTTATATTATAAAAAATAACGAGGAAATTGTCATCACAAGACACATTATCTATGGTAATATTTACACCGTTTTCAGTCAAAGTTTTTCCAATAATAGTGGAATACTTCTCAAATTTCTGTAAATCGCCACTGTAATGAAGGGTTGTGTTACCTTGGAAAAAATCTATTATTTTATTTACTATGGGAACATTTTTGCCATAAACAGCTGTAAAAGATGAAAATATAATGGCAGCGGCAACAGATGCAGCTATATAAGACCTTTTTTTAGGTGCTCTTTTTTGGTTAATATTATTTAAGGTTGCATCTATCTTTAAATTAAGCGAAACAGGAAGTTCAAATTTCATAGTTTCTTGCTTTGCTTTTTCTTTTAGTATAATATCAAATTTATCCATTTAAAATCCTCCCAATCATTATAAATTAACAACTAAAACTTTTAGATTTTCCTTTGCACGGCTTAGTCTTGATTTTACGGTTCCTTCAGGTATACCTAAGGTTTTTGAAATCATACTTATGCTCATATCTTCGTAATAAAAAAGTATTGTTGCAATTCTTTTATTTTCTTCTAGTGAATTAATTGCGTTCATAAGTTTAAAATCTTTATAATTGTCTTCATAGGTATTATCACAATTATCAAATTCTGTAGTAAGTATTTCTCTTTTTTTCTTCTTAATTGCAGAATAACATTCGTTTACCAGTATTTTAAAAAGCCAAGATTTAAATATATCATTATTTTTAAGATGTGAAATATTTTTATATGCCTTTAAAATAGTTTCTCCGATAGCATCCTCCACATCATGTTCATTTTTTAGGATGCTTTTAGAAATTCTATACATTGATAGCTTGTTAATATGTATAAGCGCTCCGAAGGCTTCATTATCGCCTTTTTTTGCTTTAACTACATTAAGATAAGTTATGCTATTATCTCTGGAAGATATTATTGTGTCCATGTTTTATAACCCCCTTATAATAGAAAGACAATGGAGAGCTTATAAAAGTTCCATATATTAAAAAATATTTTTATTTATAAGTTAACAGATATAAAATTACAAGTAAATAGTTTTCTAATAATTAACGTTTTTAGTTAATGTAATTAAATATATTTTGGTATATTATAGTATAATAGAAACAAAATCAGAATTTGCGATGAAATCTTTAATAAAAGGGGTAAGGAGGATATCATGGAATATTTTATTGGACTAGATATTGCACAACCAGTACTAAAGCTATTGCATTTGATTTACTCGGAAATGTAATATCAAAATGTAATATAGGCTATCCTATTTTAAATCCTAATCCTTCATGGAGTGAGCAAAATCCTGAGGAGATGTTTGAGGCAGTAATTAATACTATTAAATATGTAGTAAATGAAAATGATAAAAATAATAATAAACTGCTTGGTGTAAGTTTTAGCTCGGCTATGCACGGTATAATGGCTGTAAATGAGAAGGGGGACAAATTAACTGATTGTATTATTTGGGCAGATACTAAAAGTACGCAGTATTCACAAAATATAAAAAATAGTAAAGTAGGTCATGAAATATATATGAAAACGGGTACGCCGATTCATCCAATGTCACCACTATGAAAGATCGCATGGATGAATGATAATATGAAGGAAGTATTTAAAAATACATATAAATTTATTTCGATTAAAGAATATATTTTCTTTAAGTTATTTGGCGAATATGTCGTGGATTATTCAATTGCATCTGCTACAGGTATGTTCGATATTTACGAGCTCTCATGGAATAAAAAATCATTAGAAGTTGTAGGAATAAGTGAGGACAAGTTATCTACACCAGTATCCACAACAAAGGTATTTAGAGGAATGGATACGAAGTACGCAGATATGATGGGTCTTGATGCGCAGATGCCATTTATAATTGGAGCAAGCGATGGTTGTCTTGCAAACCTTGGAGCTAATGCCATAAAACCAGGAGATGCTGCCGTTACAATTGGAACTAGTGGAGCTATAAGAATAATAGCTGATAAACCACAGAATGATGAAAGTGAAAGAATCTTTAGTTATATTCTTAATGAAGATCATTTTGTTCTTGGGGGATCTGTTAATAATGGAGGGATTATTTTTAGATGGTTTAGAGATAATTTTGCCCAAACAGAACTAGAGAAGTCTAAGGAAATGGGTATTGATCCCTATGAATTACTTACAGAAGTTGCGTCGAAGGTACCAGCAGGGGCAAATGGTTTAATATTTTTGCCGTATTTACTTGGAGAGAGAGCGCCGCATTGGGATGCAAGCTCAAAGGGCGTATTCTTTGGAATAAATATTACACACAAAAGAGAACATTTCTTAAGAGCACTTTTAGAAGGAGTAATGTTTGGAGTTTATAGTGTGGGGAAAGCTTTAGAGGATACAACTGGTAACATCGATACAATTTATGCTACTGGAGGGTTTGTTAGGTCTGAACTTTGGGTTCAAATGCTAGCAGATATGTTTAATAAAAAGGTGGTAATAGCTGAAAGTTATGAAAGCTCATGTTTAGGCGCGGTAGTACTTGGTATGAAGGCAATTGGACTTATAGATAATATAGAAGAAGTAGAAAAATTAGTTCCTATATCTAAAACATATAAGCCCAATATGGAAAATCATGAAGTTTATATGAAAACTTTCGAAATCTACGAAAGATTATATTTGAAATTAAAAGATGAGTTTGCATGTATTGGGTTATTACAAAAATAAGATTTAGGAGTGTATAGTATGAGTAAACAACAATTTGGAGTTATAGGCATAGGTGTCATGGGTAAAAATCTAGCTTTAAATGTTGAAAGCAGAGGCTTATCAGTTTCAGTATATGATAGATCCAAAATAGCAATAGATGAGTTAATTAAAGATTCAAAAGAAAAAAATATTGTGGGAGCATATTCTTTAGAAGAATTCGTAAATTCCCTAGAAACACCAAGGAAAATATTGATCATGATAAATGCAGGAAAACCTGTAGATGCTGCGATAGAAGAGTTAATACCGTATATATCAAAGGGTGACATATTAATTGATGGCGGTAATTCGTTTTTTATGGATACTATTCGAAGAAACAAAAGACTTGAAGGGTTGGGTTTTAAGTTTATAGGAACAGGAGTATCTGGAGGAGAAGAGGGCGCTTTAAACGGACCATCAATTATGCCAGGGGGACAACTGGATGCTTATAAAATAGTAGAACCAATTTTTACAGCAATAGCTGCAAAAATTGATGGAGAAGTTTGTTGTACTTATATTGGAGAAAATGGAGCAGGACAATATGTGAAAATGGTGCATAATGGAATTGAGTATGCAGATATGCAACTTATATGTGAGGCATACGCGCTTTTAAAAGAAGTTTGTGGTTTATCTAATGAGAAGATCCAGGAAGTTTTTACAAAGTGGAATAAAGGTGAACTTAACAGCTATCTAATGGAAATAACTAGTGAGATTTTCGGGCAAAAAGATGAGGATACTGGAAAACACATGGTGGATGTTATTTTAGATAGAGCGGGTCAAAAGGGAACAGGGAAATGGACTAGCCAAAGCGCTTTAGACTTAGGAGTTCCAATCCCCACTATAACAGAGGCTGTTTTTGCACGATGCATTTCTGCAATAAAAGATGAAAGAGTTTTCGCAAGTAATATTCTAAAAGGGCCAGAAACAGAGTTTGAGGGCGACATAGATGAGTTTATAGAATCAGTAAGAAAGGCTCTTTATGCAAGCAAAATATGTTCATATGCACAAGGATTCGCACTTATGAAAGCTGCATCGCAGGAGTATAATTGGGAACTTGAATATGGTGAAATTGCTAAAATATTTAGAGGTGGGTGTATTATTCGTGCTCAGTTCCTTAATAAAATTAGTGAAGCTTACGTAAAAGATAGTAATATTAGCAACTTAATGCTAGACTCATACTTTAAGGATATTCTTCATAAATATCAAAAATACTTACGATATGTAGTGTCTACAGCTATAAATTTAGGCGTTCCAGTACAAGGATTTTCTAGTGCAATAATGTATTATGACAGTTATAGAAGTGCAACCCTTCCAGCAAACTTACTACAAGCACAAAGAGATTATTTTGGTGCTCATACATTTGAAAGAACGGACAAAGAAGGAATATTCCATCATGAGTGGGTAAATGATAATAACGAGAAATAGCGAATTAAAATAAATTTAAAGGAGAGGATAGTAATGAAATTATTTATAGACACAGCAAATGTAGCTGAAATTAAAGAAGCAAATGATATGGGTGTTATTTGTGGGGTTACAACAAATCCATCACTTATAGCTAAAGAGGGTAGAGATTTTAATGAGGTAATTAAAGAAATTGCTTCTATAGTTGATGGACCAATAAGTGGAGAAGTTATAAGCTTAAAAGCTGAAGAAATGGTAAAAGAGGGACGTGTAATTTCTAAGATCCATAAAAACATGATCGTTAAAATTCCTATGACAGGAGAAGGACTTAAAGCAGTAAAGATTTTGACTAGTGAAGGAATACACACAAATGTAACCCTTATATTTACTGCAGCACAAGCTCTACTTGCTGCTAGGGCAGGAGCCACTTATGTTAGTCCATTCCTTGGAAGACTTGATGACATAGCAACGAATTCGTTAGAACTAATAGAAACTATTGTGGATATATTTGAGATCCATAATATTTCCACGGAAATCATAGCTGCAAGCATAAGGAGTCCTTTACATGTGGTAGCTGCTGCTAGAGCTGGTTCTCATATTGCGACTGTTCCTGTAAACGTAATTAAAGCAATGATTAAGCACCCACTAACCGATAGTGGTATAGAAAAATTTCTTAAGGATTGGAATAACACATTTAATCTTTAAAGTAGCGAAAATTATAGATACTTATGATACCTGCAGTTTATATTTTAGACTGCAGGTTTGTTTTATAATCTCTATAAAACAATAACAAATATTTGTACTTGTTTTAGTGGTTTAAGTGTATAATAAACAAAACAAAACTTTGAGAAGTTTATAGGTATTACTGTAAGGAGGATTGTAAATTATGAATAAACAGCAATTTGGAGTTATGGGTATGGGTGTCATGGGTAAAAATCTAGCCTTAAATGTTGAAAGCAAAGGGTTTTCAGTTTCAGTCTATAACAGAAACAGAATCAGGACAGATAAGTTGATTATAGAGGCAAAAGAAAAAAATGTTGTGGGTACATATTCTATAGAAGAGTTCGTAAATTCTCTAGAGATCCCAAGGAAAATACTAATTATGGTTAAAGCGGGAAAACCTGTTGATGAGGTTATAGAGGAATTAATACCATATATATCGAAGGGTGACATATTAATTGATGGTGGAAATTCGTTTTTCATGGATACAATAGGTCGAAGCAAGAAGCTTGAAGGTCTCGGCTTTAAATTTATAGGCGCAGGGGTTTCTGGTGGAGAAGAGGGAGCTTTAAAAGGTCCCGCAATTATGCCGGGTGGTCAAATTGATGCATATAAGATTGTGGAACCCATTTTTACAGCTATAGCTGCAAAAGTAAATGGAGAGCCTTGCTGTACTTATATTGGTGACAGTGGTGCAGGACATTATGTGAAGATGGTTCATAATGGCATTGAGTATGCAGATATGCAGCTAATTGGTGAGGCTTATGCACTTTTAAAAGGAGTAGTAGGTCTATCCAATGACCAGCTTCATGATGTTTTTGCAGAATGGAATAGGGGTGAGCTTGATAGCTATCTAATAGAAATAACTAGTGAAATATTTGCACAAAAGGATAGCGAGTCTGGGGAAGACATGGTTGATATTATTTTAGATAAAGCAGGTCAAAAGGGAACTGGCAAATGGACTAGTCAAAGCGCTCTAGATTTAGCTGTACCGATTCCTACAATAACAGAGGCGGTCTTTGCACGTTGTATTTCTTCATTAAAAGATGAACGAGTAATGGCAAGTGATATTTTGAAAGGTCCTGAAACGAAATTTTTGGGAAATATAAATGAGTTTATAGAATCTGTAAGAAAAGCACTTTACGCAAGTAAAATATGTGCATATGCACAGGGATTTGCACTTATGAAAGCTGCGGCAGAGGAATATGGTTGGGACCTTAAGTATGGTGAAATCGCTAAAATATTTAGGGGTGGGTGCATTATTCGAGCTCAGTTCCTCAATAAAATAAGTCAGGCTTACGTAAAAGATGCTAGTATTAAAAATTTAATGCTAGACTCATATTTTAAGGATATCCTTCAGAGTTACCAAAAGGACTTACGCTGCGTTGTGTCCACGGCTGTGAATTTAGGTGTTCCAGTGCAAGGATTAGCCAGTGCAATAATGTATTATGATAGTTATAGAAGTGAGAAGCTTCCAGCAAACCTACTACAGGCACAAAGAGATTATTTTGGTGCTCATACATTTGAAAGAACAGACAAAGAGGGAATATTTCATCATGAATGGGTAACTGATAAGAAATAAAAACAGATAATAATAAGATCTGCAGTTTACACTGCAGATTAATTTTTTTGGATTAATAAGTTTTTATTCTCAAATTAACCCTCTGTCCACGCTAAAAATTGCTTCTTATCATTATATAGGGACTTATATCCTAAGTTTAGAGATAAGAAGACTGTAATACAAACAGAAGTACAAATTGCAATCATAATGGCTATCTGGTACATAATAGCGGTGGTAGGTAGTGTTCCAGATAATATTTGCCCAGTCATCATTCCAGGTAAAAAGATTATACCCATTCCCAGCATGGAATTTATGGTTGGAATTAAGGCGGTTTGCAACGCATTATTAGCAAAAGGTTGCAAAATATCTTTAGGTTCCACTCCTAAATTTAGTAGTGTACTAATTTTACTTTTTTCTTTGCTTAAGTCATCCATAAAAGTTTTTATTGCAATGTTTACTCCGGTCATAGCGTTACCTATAATCATACCAGCCAGTGGGATAGTGTATTGAGGATTGAATATGGATTTATTAACAACAACAGTTACAAAGAAAACTAAAACGAAGAGCCCTGAGAAGGTTAAAGAAGCTCCAATTGCAATTTTAAACTTTAGGTTTAAGTCTTTTTTACTTTTAATTACTCTATGAATAGAAAATATTAGCATAAGTAATAAAAATATTATTGTAAATATAGGTTTTGGATTACTAAATACATATTGGAGTATATAACCTACCATTATAAGTTGAACTGACATTCTTATACTTGCAATTAAAAGTAGTTTTGTTTGATTAACCTTTGATTTTTTCATTATTATAAGTACTATAATTAACAGTAAATAAATAAGCGAAAACTTAAAAATATTCAGTGTAACTGCTCCTTGCATATCTAAAACTCCTTAGTTATTTCGATTTTATTTTCGCAAAACTCATCCACAATATTTTTATCATGACTTACAACTACAACATCAATATCCGTTTCTTTACAGAAATTTATTATATTCCTCATAACTTTATGGCTGTTTTTTTCATCTAATGCTGAAGTTGGCTCGTCCAATAATAGGACTTTCGGGCATAATGATAAGAAAATAGCTATATAAACTCTTTGACGCTCGCCACTAGAAAGAGTAGAGGCACTTTGGTCAAGTGGCACATTTACACAGCAAAGCTGAGTAATGTAACTTATATAATCAATTTTAGGCATAGGTAATTCTCTTATTGAATAAAATGTTTTGAAATTATCTAAAATACTCTCATCAAAGAGGAAAGGATCTGCAGAAACTAGACTGACCTCACGTCTTAGAGAAATGGAATTATAGTCATCAAGAGCTGTACCATTATATAATAATTCACCAGAAACTGGATTTATGGACTGATTTAATAACTTTAAAAAAGTGCTTTTACCACAGCCACTCTCACCAACAATAAAATTAATCTTACCACGCTTAATTTTTATGTTATCATAGCTTAGATTAGCTTTATAAGTAAGATGACTTGCTTTAAATAGTAAATTATTCATAATTATAATTTCCTTCTTTTTATATATTTTGATTGTGTATTTTCAATAGGCTTATTATAGCATATTATAGTATGCTATAATTTAACTATGTTAACATATATGACAGGGAGATTATATTACGATTTTTTGTTAAGAGGATGTAAAGGTTTATTTTGAAGATGAAGGACTTATAGGACTTAACTCTCCTAAAGCAGTACTAAGAGAGGCTTTTTCAGCTGGAATTATAAAAAATGATGAGTTATGGCTTAGAATGCTTAATGAACTAAAGGAACAAATTGAAATAAGAATTTAAAATTGATTTTAAGATTAAAGCAGTATTATTCATAATAAGCTATAATTTATGGTAAAATAAGATAATTAAATAAAAGAAAGAAGGTTTTACTTATGGAAAAAATAACTCCTAAAAGGGAACAGGCTTTTGAGTTATTAAAAAAGTACAATAAAACTGATAGTTTGATAAAACATGGATTAGCTGTTGAGGCAGTTATGAGACATTTTGCCAAGCTAAATAATGAAGATGTAGAAAAATGGGGTATAGTTGGTCTTCTTCACGATGTAGATTATGAGATGTATCCAAGTGAACATTGTGCTAAAGCAAGGGAGATATTAGAAGCAGAGAGCTACCCAGAGGAGTACATACATGCAGTACAGAGTCACGGATGGGGAATATGTAATGATGTAGAACCAATACATAAAATGGAGAATGTTCTGTATACAATTGATGAACTTACTGGTCTTATAACAGCAAATGCTCTAATGAGACCAAGCAAGAGCATATTGGATTTAGAAGTGAAATCAGTTAAAAAGAAATTTAATCAGAGGAGTTTTGCAGCAGGTGTTAATAGAGATGTCGTTCTTCTAGGTTCGGAAAGAATGGGAATGGATATAAGTTACATACTTTCTGAAACCATAAAGGGTATGAGGAGTGTTGCAGAGGAAATTGGTTTAAAAGGAGAACTTTAAAGGCCACCCACATTAAATGTGGGTGGCCGCTTTTATTTGCAGGTATCTAATAGTTTGAACTTGTTCAAATTTGTCAAATAAGATATACTATATTTAAGCAATATTTACATATACTTAATAAACTAATAATTTTAAAAACCCAAACAGTAAGGGAGTATTATTTATGGAAATCACTTTTAGATGGAAATTATTTTTATATTTTGTAGGGGTTATATTATTTACTTCTATTACTATAGCAGTAATAACTCATAACCATATATATACTTTGTTAAAGAATGATATGCAATCTGATACGGAAAGGCAAATGGTACAAGTGGATAATACTTTTTTTAATATGTTTAAACAAATAAAAGATAATACTAATTATTTATCAGCTTCTGTGGATGTAAAAAAATCTGACGAATCAATACTGGCATTGTTTAACATGTCCAAAAATGAATCGGATAGAAAATACTCGAAGCAAATACCAGGCATAGAAAGCACCATTTATAAAAACTTTGAAAATTATGGGATAACACATAGTGATGCTGAATACGTTTATCTTGGAACAAAGTGGGGGGGCTATATCGAGTGGCCAGATGGTCCCGCTATTAATAGTTATGACCCTAGAGTAAGACCGTGGTATAAGGGCGCTTTAGCTAAACCCAGTGAGGTAGTAATCTCTGACCCATATATTTCATCTCACGAAACTAAATCATTAATAATAAGTGCTTCATCAACTATAAAAGATGCTTCGGGAAGTGTTATAGGAGTAATGGGACTTGAAGTAAGTTTAGAAAAATTATCTGAAATGATAAGTGATATTAAAATGGGGAATACAGGTTATGCATTTATTTTTTCAAAAGATGGTACAATACTTGCCCACCCAAATTCTAACTTAAATTTTAAGAATATAGAATATGCTATTAAGGATTATGATAAGATGCTTACTGAAAGTAACTCAGTGTTTGAAACTATTATAGATGGTAGTGAGGTATTAGTTAATGTATATTCTTCACCGACCACAGGCTGGAAAATTGCAGCAGTTGTACCGAAAAGTGAGCTTATTTCATGGGCGAATAAAACTGAGTTTTATATAATTATAGTAACATTAGGTGTTTTAATAGTTACTATATTTCTTACATCCATTATGACAAAACGCATAACAAAGCCAATTACACAGTTAACATCTCTAATGAAGGAAGCAGAAAATGGTAATTATGAAGTTAGAGCTAAAGGCATTTACACTAATGATGAATTTGGAGAATTAGGGGCTAGATTTAATGTGATGTTAAAAAGAATTAGTTCTACATATGATGAACTATCAGCAGTACACGAAGAACTAACAGCAACAGAGGAAGAGATTAGAGCTCAGTATGACGAACTTCAACATAATGAAGAAGCCTTAACAATTAGTGATGAAAGATATCAACTTGCTTTAGATGGTTCAAATGATGCAATTTGGGAATTTGATATAAAATCAGGAACTTTTTTTGCTTCTGATAAATTATTCGAAATTACAGGTTATAAACCAACTAAAAATTTTAATACAAAATCTTTTATTAAAAATTTTGTTCACATAGAAGATAGGAATACTGCTTTAAAAGATTTAAGAAAGCATATTAACAATATAACTACTATTTATAAATCAGAATTTAGAATTAAAATTAATGATGGTAGCTATATATGGGTATCCAATCGAGGCAAGGCACTAAGAGACTTAAATGGTAAAGCAGTTAAGATTGCAGGTTCTATTACAGATATCACAGATAGAAAAAACGCGGAAGAGAAAATTAAATTTATGGCTTATTATGATGATCTTACGAAGCTTCCTAATAGAACTTTTTTTATGAATAAACTAAAACAACAATTAAATACTGCAGAGCTCCAAAATTCTGGGGGAGCTGTATTTTTTCTAGATTTAGACAATTTTAAAAATATCAATGATACTATGGGTCATGATTATGGGGACAAACTATTAGTATTTTTAGCAAAGCAGATGGAAATCTTAATAAATGAAAAAGATACTATATGTAGACTAGGAGGAGATGAATTTATACTTCTTCATCCGTGTTATAAAGAAGAGGAAGTAGATTCTTACGCAAAGGCATTGTTAGCTTTATTTGATAAGCCTTTTGAAATTGATAATAAACAAATGTATATTACAGCAAGTATTGGGGTGGCGTTTTATCCAAAGGATGGAAACGACACAAGTACTATTTTGAAAAATGCTGATTCAGCCATGTATAAGGCAAAAGAATTAGGTAAGAATCAATTTGCCAGGTTTGATGAAGAAATGTATCTAAAATTAGAAAGAAAAACATGTATTGATAGAATACTTCGAAATGCTATTGAAAACAATGAGCTAAGTATCCATTACCAGCCGCAGTTTGATGCAAAAACAAATGAGATATTTGGTTTTGAAGCTCTACTCAGATTAAATAGTGTGGAGCTCGGGTTTGTATCTCCAGTAGAATTTATACCTATAGCGGAAGAAACAGGCTATATAGTACAAATGGACAAATGGGTACTCAATGAAGCTTGCCGGCAAAGCGTCGAATGGCTTAATGCAGGCTATAGATTCAAGAGTATAAGTATCAATGTTTCGACGGTGGACATGCATCAGATAGATTTTTTAGAAACTGTTAAAGGTATTTTTGAAAATACAGGGATTAATCCAAATATTGTTGAACTTGAAATTACGGAGACAGTCCTTATGGAGTCGCTTGAAACTAATATAAAGATACTAAAAGAACTGATGAATATGGGTATAAGAGTTGCATTAGATGATTTTGGTACTGGTTATTCATCACTTAATTATCTAATGAAGATTCCAATATCTACTTTAAAGATTGATAAATCCTTTATAGATAATATAACTTCAAACATACAAAATGAATCAATAATTAAAAACATAATTCAAATGGCTCATAGTATGGAACTAAAAGTTGTAGCAGAAGGGGTAGAGACTGCGAATCAGCTCTCAATACTTAAAGAAAAGGAATGTGACTATATACAGGGGTATTACTATAGTAAACCGCTGACAGTTTTGGATACCGAAAAATTATTATCAAAAAACACAAAAGAGTAGAAAGTTTTAAATAACCATCCAAGGTGAAGTTTATTCACTTTGGATGGTTATTATAATTTGTCTATTCTGTAGGATTTTTTTACAAGGTAAACATAAAATTTTCGTTATATTAATAAGTCTAAGCTACATTAATTATGCCTTTGTCTCCGCTTTTCGGATGAGTAGATAATTAAAGCCACAGATAATCGCAGTACAGAGCAACATGCTAAATGAAGCAATATATGGATTGGGAATGCTTCCCGAAAATCCCATGGCTGCTACAATAAATTTTATAATGGATTCAAAGAGTTTTCCGTTGGTTGATTGATTTATGATTATAAGTAGACCTGAAAGAACAAAAGGCGCAAAGGAAATTAGATAAGACATTAGTTTACTACTTCGATAATAAGCCATGCTTATAAACCAACCGATTACCACAAGTAGGTAAAATATAGTACTAAACCAAACAATGGTAGCTATAACGCTATAATTATTATAAAACAGGGTATAGAGGACAAAAACCTTTATATTCATTCTACTTATTATAGAAAGTATCAGTGTAAGAATTACTGCCCAAGCTATAGATACAATTGCCATCGAGAGCACATTAGCCCAAAATAAGCTCTTTCGTGAAACACCATTTGCTAGCATAAATTTAAAGCTAGTTATAAAAATTTTAATTCCAAGAATGAATATAAATATAAAAGCTATCAAGTCACTACTTCCTGCAACGACACCAGATCCTGGAAACAAATAGGTTGCAGTCATTGATATTAAAATATTTAAAGCTATAATTGAAAGGCACATCAAACCTTGTAATTTAAACGTCATTAGCTGATATTTTGTAGCTCTGAAAATATTATTCATAATTGTACCTCCTTAAGAATTGGTTAGACTGATAATTAATTCTTGTAGTCCTACAGATGCTATTTCAAGACCTAACTCTTTAGTAACCTCTTTATCTTTGTTATCGCGGTTTTGATATATGGTAGTCATTTTTAAATTTCCGATTGTTTCCTCCCTAATAATATTTCTACCCTTTGTGAACACTTCAACATTTTTGGCATCACCAGACACTGTATATCCTAGTTGCAAAACTTTGTCTACGGGCTCTGCAAGTACGATTTTAGCATCCTTAATAATAATTATGTCTTCCAAAATGTCCTCGATTTCGTCAATCAAGTGAGTAGATATTACAATGGTCTTTGGCTGCTCACTATAATTTTTAATGAGTTCCTTGTAAAAAAATTCTCTGTTGTTTGCGTCAAGTCCTAATACTGGTTCATCAAATAAAATTATAGAGGCTCCTGAAGCTAGTGCAAGTATCAATTTGAAAATTGAATTATAACCAGTTGAAAGACTTTTTATTTTTTTATTTACGTCAAGTTTAAAATTAGTTGCAAGCTCATAGGCATACGTCATATTGAAATTAGGATAAAACTCCATTGTCCATTTGAAACCTTCCTTAACCCTCATATACTCTGGATATACATTTTTCTCATTCATAGAGAAAATCTTACCCTGTGCATTATCATTATCCACCGCTGTTTCACCATCAATTAGTATCTCTCCTGAACTTGCGAAAAGTTTGTTAGTTATAATATTTAAAAGTGTAGTTTTACCTGCACCGTTCCGGCCCATAAGTCCATATATTTTATTGGGCTCAAGAGTTAAAGAGACATTTTCTAATGCGATTGTTTTATTGAAACATTTTGATATATTTTTAATTTCAATCCTGCTCATTATGGCAACCCCTTTCTATTAAGGCAATAATTTCACCTTTGCTGATATTTAAGTTTTTAGCTTCGTCTAAAAGAGATAATATATAGCTTTCATAAAAAACGTTTTTCCGTTTGGATATTATTTTATCCCTTGCTCCAGTGCTCACAAACATTCCAATGCCACGCTTTTTATATATGATATCCTCGTCCACGAGAAGGTTTACGCCGCGGTTTGCGGTGGCTGGATTTATTTTAAACTTAATCGCTACCTCTGTAGTAGAGGGGATTTGCGTCTCTTCCTCAAATATGCCTTTGAGTATATTATTTTCAAGTTCTTCAGCAAATTGCAGGAAAATGGGTTTCTCACCACTCATATTAAGTTGCATTTAAACACCACCTCATATTCATAATATTATTATATAGTATAATTACCTTGTCAATTGGTTAGTCGCTTATGCAACTAACTATATAGCATAAGAAAATAAATGTCAAGACAAATAAATAAAACAAGAGCATCTACACTTGTGGCTGTTTTTTACACGAATTGTTTGCCGTACCCCAAAGTAAAATTGAATATTTTATAAGGCAGAGTACACTACTGTTTAAATTATCCCTATTATGGGATATACTATTAATAGGTTAATAAACATTAGTATATCAATTAGTTAATTGCAGTAAGGGGGAAAAATATATGGAGCAGAAAACTTATTCAAATGAGAAATATCCAACACTTGAAATTAACTTGAAAAAGGTACAAGAAAATATAAAACATATGGTTGACTTATGTAGTGCGAAGGGAATAAGTGTGGCGGGAGTAGTTAAAGGATTCAATGCAATACCAGAGGTCGTAGAACAATTTGCGAGAGCTGGGTGTAGCTATATAGCGAGTTCAAGAATGGATCAAATAATTAAGCTTGCGGAGTATGGAATAGATAAACCACTTATGATGATTAGAATTCCAATGTTTAGTGAAATAGAAGAATTGGTGAAATTTGCTTCTATTAGTCTAAATTCCGAACTAGAAACGTTGGATAGAATTGAAAGAGAATGTGAAGTGCAAGAAAAAAAACATAAGGTTATCCTAATGCTAGACCTAGGTGATTTAAGAGAAGGGCTTATGGATGAGGAAGAATTTATTAACTTAGCGGTATATGTAGAAAACCATCTTAAAAATGTTCAGCTTTATGGAGTTGGAACAAATTTAGGATGTTATGGAGCAATAAAACCTACAGAGGAGAATTTAGGAAGACTTTGCCAGGTTGCTGAAATAATTGAAAGTAAAATAAATAGGAAACTTGAAATAATTTCGGGAGGGGCTACAAGTTCATTGCCACTAATAATAGATGAGAAAATGCCTAAAAGAGTAAATAACTTAAGAATAGGCGAAGGTATATTATTAGCACAGGATTTAGAAGAATTTTGGGGATATGATATGAGTCATTTGCATAAGGATACTTTTGTGCTGAAAGCTCAGGTAGTGGAGATAAAAAATAAACCTACACATCCTATTGGAAAAATATTTATCGATGCATTTGGAAATATACCAACCTACGCGGATAGCGGGATAAGAAAAAGAGCATTACTTGCAGTGGGCAAACAGGATTTTGGATCACACGATAAATTAATTCCACAAAAACAGGGTGTTAAAATTGTAGGAAGTAGTTCTGATCACTTAATTATAGATATTGAAGATTGTGGCATTGAAACTAAACTAGGCGACATATTGTCTTTTTTAATGTACTATCCACCAATGATGTATTTAAGTGGGTATTTAGGTATAACAAAAAAATTAATATAAAATTAGCGAGGAGAAATTTAATTATGCAAGGAAGATTTGATAGAATATATCTTAAATATGTATTATATGTTGCTTTAACAGCAACTTTAGTTTTTATTAGTTACAATGTAGTCTTTAATTTCGGACAACTTTTCAGCAGTGCATTTAGTGTAATAGGTGCTTTGGTTTTAATAATTTCCCCTCTTATTATAGGTATTATAATTGCATATTTACTATATCCATTATCACGATTTTTAAATTCAGTTTTAGTTGATCGTATAAAACTGAAATATAAGCCCCATTTGTTTAGTGTCATACTAACGTATATAGTAGTAATTTTAGTATTTGTTTTACTTATTTATAGTATTTATGCAATGATTGGAGGGCAAATTAGTGACAATAAAACATTGTCAGGTATGTTTACTACTATCAGCTCATATGTAAAGCGATATAATGAACTATTTGATTACATTGACATAAAGATTACGCAGAGTGGACTCTCTGGGGATATAAAGGGGTATTTAACAAATGCTGTAAGCCAAATAGCCCCCTATCTATCAGTGTCTATAAATAGTATTATTAAAATATCTACAGAACTTGGAAGTAGCATTTTTAATAGTTTTATTGGCATATTTATTTCCTTTTATTTATTAAAGGACCATGAATATTTTAAAAACTTATATATGAGTTCCATGAGGGTTCTAGTTAAGAAAGACAAATTAAAGAAGTTTAATAAAACTATTTTTGAAATTAATGATATTGTGTCAAATTTTATAAGAGGGCAACTGCTTGTTGGGTTAATAGTTGGTTTAATTAGTAGTATCGGACTATCAATTATGGGTCTTGATTTTGCTTTCCTTATTGGGTTTACTGCAGGAATAGCTAATGTTATACCTTATGTTGGTCCACTAATTGGTTGTGTTCCGGCGGTTATTATTGGTCTACTCAGCCCAAACCCTATCATGGCTCTTTGGGCAGTACTTCTACTTCTTGCTGTTCAACAGCTCGATGGTGCAGTTATATCTCCTAAAATTGTAGGAGATAGCATGGGCCTTAATCCAATATTTGTAATTATGGCAATAACAATAGGTGGTACAATGGCTGGTATACTTGGAATGCTTATATCTGTACCGATTGCAGGTATAATAAAACTATTCTTAACAAAGATGTTAATAAAGCATCAGGAGCAGCAACAGGAAAGCAGTGAAGTTTAAGGTTATAAATGAATGAGATAATTATATATCATTAGATTGATTTCACGAATAAAGAAGGGATATTTACAATTTTGTAGAATGTTATAATAGAGTGATTTATTTTAAGTAAATGGATAATAGAGTCATTTTAAAATAGGTTAAATAGATTAGGGATTAAAGGAGATAAACATGGAAAAGGATAAAAAAATTGCTGTACTTATTGATGCTGACAATGTATCTGATAAATATATAAGATTTATCATTGATGAGATTTCAAATCACGGAACACCTACATATAAAAGAATATATGGAGATTGGACTAAACCTCAGCTATCATCATGGAAAAACGTATTACTTAATTATTCTATAAGCCCAATACAGCAATACAGCTATACCACTGGCAAAAATTCAACGGATGCAGCTCTTATAATTGATGCCATGGATATTCTGTATTCTAATAATGTGGATGGATTTTGCATTGTATCTAGTGACAGTGATTTTACTAAACTAGCAGCACGCCTTCGTGAAGCTGGTATGTATGTTATTGGAATGGGAGAAAGAAAAACTCCTACGCCGTTTATCTCAGCTTGTGAAAAATTCAAATATCTTGAAGTATTAGCTTCAATGGCTACAAAGCAAGGTGAACCTACTAATGTTAAAGGAGCACAAATACAAGAAGAAACAAAACTTAGCATGGCGAGTTCACATGAATTAGTAGAGGCTATTAAAACTATTATAACTGAGATTTCAGATGAAGACGGTTGGGCATTTTTAGGAGAACTTGGAAGCACACTTAATAAGCGGTATCCAGATTTTGATACTAGAAACTATGGGTATACAAAGCTTACACCTTTTGTAGCATCTTTAAATCAGTTTGAAATTAGATCGACCAAAACTAGTAATCCAAGTATAAGTCTTAAATATATTAGGAATAAGGAATAATATTTTTTGAGTCATTATAGTTGAAATGTACATTATTCATTATATAAAAATATAAAACTCGAAAAAATGACTACGAAAAAGCTAATTCAGCTTATATTTCGTAGTCATTTTTGTTTAGTTGATATCAAATTAATTTTAGTGCTTGTTGCACTTACTTTTATCAGAACAGCTGCTACCACAACTGCATTTATTATTTTTGGTGTCACTATAAACTTTTCTAAAAGCAAATATTATAACACATGCAAAAACTAGACCGACTATTACATTCACCATATTACATTTCAACTCCTAACTCAGCGCGTTTAGAATCCGCTTTTTTAATAATTGTAACAAGAAAAACTGTAGTAATTACGGCTATAACTATAGCTGGTATAAAACCTGCTGCAGGTGTACCATATATTACAAGTGAACCGACTTGGTTAACTAGCATTGCTAAAATGTAACCAACGCTAAATTGGAAAGCTAGAGCTTTAAATAGCCATTCAATCGAACCCATTTCTGAATTCATAGCTCCAATTGCTGCAAAACAAGGTGGAGTAAAAAGATTAAAAACGAGATAAGCAAAAGCTGTCACTGGGGTGAAAAATTGTGTTAAAACACCTCCAGGTAAATGAAGCGCTTCTTCTGAAGTGACAACTAAAAGTACAGCAAAAGTAGCAACAATATTTTCTTTGGCGATAAAGCCTGTTATCGCTGCAGCTGCAAGCTGCCATCCAACAAATCCAAGAGGAATGAAAATTGGAGAAATAAATGATCCAACTGATGCAAGTATACTTAAACTTTGATCTTCTACAGGACTTAAATTCCAGCTATATGCCTGAGCGAACCATACAAGCGTATTACATACAAGTACAATTGTTGCAGCTTTATAAATAAATGCTTTTGCTTTATCTATCATTTGATTAAAAGCATATTTTAAGCTAGGCAATTTATAATCAGGAAGTTCCATAATAAATTGAGAAGAGTTGTCCCATACAAAAATTTTCTTTAGAAGTAGCCCTCCAATTACAATCATTGTAATTGCAATAAGATACATACTGGGTCCAACCCAGGCGTTCCCAGGAAAAAATACAGCCACGAACAGGGCTATAATAGGGAGTTTAGCACCACAAGGTACAAAAGGAGTAAGTATTGTAGTCATTCTCCGCTCATTAATATCTTCAATTGTTCTTGTTGCCATAACCCCGGGAATGGCGCAACCAGAACCAACAATCATTGGTATAATAGACTTACCAGAAAGGCCTATTTTTTTGAAAAAGCGATCCATTATCACAGCTACTCTAGCCATATATCCACAGTCTTCAAGTAGTGATAAGCAGAAGAATAATACCATAACCAGAGGTAGAAATCCTATAACAGCGCCAACGCCACCAATGGCTCCATCTACTATAAGTGCTTGCAATAAAGAATTAACACCGAGACCATCTAAAAAACCATTCACTGCATTTGGAACAATTTCTCCAAATACTACATCATTAAAGTACCCTGATAGATATCCACCCAGACCTTCAATAGAAAACGAAAAAACGGCCCACATAATCATGAAAAATATAGGTATACCTAGCCATTTGTGAGCAACAATTCTATCTACTTTATCAGATAATGTGATTTTGCTCGAATCTATTTTTTTAACCAAACATTTTTGAATGATTTCTGAAACAAATGTTTGCCTTGCAATATCTGAATCTTTATCTTCAAAATTTGATGCAATCTGAGATTTCTTCTCTTGCCCTAGCCTTACAGATTCATTAATTAAATTTAATAATCCATCTTCTGATGTTGCAGTAGTAGCAATAACCTTACAGTTTAATGCTTTACTTAAAAGTGTTTGGTCTATAACATCTCCTCTTTTGGATATAATGTCACTTTTATTAAGAGCAATGACTACTGGAACTCCGAGTTCTAGTAGTTGTGTTGTAAAAAACAAACTCCTACTAATGTTGGCTCCATCAACAATATTAATAATTACATCCGGTGCTTCGTCTAAGATAAAGTCTCTAGTAATTGCTTCTTCACCGGTAAATGGTGAAATGGAATATGTACCCGGAAGGTCAACGACTATAACATCAAGTCCTTTAGAATTATATTTTTTCTTAAGAACTGCTTCCTTTTTTGCTACTGTAACACCAGACCAGTTTCCTACATGCTCTGTTTTTCCTGTAATACCATTGTAAAGCGTGGTTTTACCTGAATTTGGATTTCCTGCTAATGCAATTTTCATAGTAACTTCCCCCTCTCATTTTGAGATAGTGTAAACACTATCTTTGTTTTTATATATCTAAATCCTTGCTATTGCATGGTTTTAGCTGTTTTTAACGTAAAAAAGCAATGACCCCCTCTTTTCTGATATAATTGTTGTATCTAACTCAACAAAAATCCCAAAAGGAAGGTGTCATTGTGAGTACAATTATATCAATGTTAGTTA
>NZ_JBNMNU010000070.1:0-21016 GCF_051278035.1 Clostridium sp. | reverse complement strand
GTCCCTTTTCGTAACTCCCTCCTGGATTTTACTAGGATGACGTATCCCCCTTTTGGCGACCTCATATTGTAGACTCACTCAGTATAAGAATAATTGTTAGAGGACACTTTAATTTGCAGTAAATCCTCTATTTTAGACATGAATATCAGCAACTATAAATATGTATAGAAAAGTGTGAACTATTCGTACTATTGCCCATCAACAGGAATGTCACTTATGAACTTATTGCAAAAGATACATTTGTAAGTTTCTATTTTAGGACACCCACTCCTAGTTAAAGCATGTATTATGCCCTTATGTGCATCTTTTTCTACCCACTTTAATTCTACTCTACTTCCGTAGATGTCGCCTTTTAACATCTCCTTATCACAATATGGACATTTCATATAATAGTCCTCCTTAGTTTTTATTTAGTTTACTAATCCTTTTAAAAAATAGTATGTCGTGCTTTTATACTAGGACGTCATATAACCATTTTCCTATAACTTTAATTTTTCGAACTTCTAATTATAGACACAACCTGTACATTTTATCTGATTTGTTATTACGAGCTTAAAGCGTAGTATGCATTAATTAGCACATATTATGTTCACAATATGCTTGTATTATATATTTATATTTAAAAATCATTAAGGATTCTGTTTGTTATATCTATACAAATTCTTGCGGATTCATTAATCGCATTTTTAAATTCATTAACTCCACCAGTAATGCTGTCAGATACAGTTTTTATCAATAAGCATGGAATTTTGTTTTTATTACAAGTCAACACAATTCCAGCAGCCTCCATTTCACATATTTCTGCATTAAAAATATTATGCAATTCTTCTTTTTTCTCTTTTCTTGCAATGAATTTATCTCCTGAAGCACAAATTACTTTTCTTAACAATGGTTCACTTTTAAGGGCTTCATCCACGATTTCTTTTGTTGTAGATATATAAACACTCGGATATTCAAGATATCTTCCAACATCACATCCATCAGCCTCTGATGTATCAAAATCATAATGGACAACACTTTCAACAATACATGTTCTCGCTAATGACATCTCATGTGTCAAACCACCTACAACACCAAAGTTTACAATAAAATCCACTCTAAATTGTGATATTAAAAACTGTGTTGTCATAGCAGCAGCAATTTCTCCCGCTCCACTATGTATAACAAATAAATTATTTTCACCTAATTTATATTGATATACCGAATATCCTGCAAATTCTAATTTTTTAATTGGCAACCCATATTTATTTAATACTGCTTCTATTTCAACAGCCACAATCATTCCTATATTTTTCACTTTATTCACCTCATAATATATATATTCTTTATTTCGAACTATGAATAGGGCTTCATATACTCATTTCCCTATAACTTTGTTTTTGAACTTCCCATCATAGACACAACCTGCCTAATTTATTTAATTTCTTAGTAATTCTTACAGTTGAATTTTAAATTCAAGGTTCCTTATAAATTCATATAAATATTTATATTTTTTTATTCATTTTCTGTTCTTTTAGCGATCTTTTTTGATTTAGCTTGTCTTTCTTCATACATATCTTGAATCCAAACACTTACCGGTGCTTTCCATTGTTCACTTTTATTTGTAATATTTTAATCAAGCTTCTAGGGTTTAAATCCATTTCTTTTGCCATCATTAATATTTCAGCATTAAGCTTACATTTCTTTTTTGCTTCTTCCCACTCAGAAGCTTTTTTGTTAGTAGCCATATATTATTTCCCCCAATCATTTCAATTGCATGGTTCTCAATCAAGTCTTACCTATATAATTTTAAGTAGAGAGAAAGTACATTTCATCTCGTGATCTAGACGTCTGAGAGCGATCGCTTATATGCCCTACACCTATAAGATTTACATATTTTTCGACTATAAGAATAGGTAAGAATTTGATGTTATCTCTTTCTTTTCCCCTCTCCCACACCGTACGTGAGACTTTCACCTCATACGGCGCTCCACCAATGTTAATTATTTATATTTAAAATCACAAGATTTCCAACAAGTTTACGAAGTGCATTAATTTTTATAAAGGCTTTTTCATCCAACTTTATCCCTTGCTTTAATTGGGTTATTTTTTCTACCACTTCTTCATCAATAATATAACTCATTTCTTGATTTACCAATATAAGATTGTGGTATTTATCTGTTCCACCTTTGTATTTTGGGAGCTTATTTCTTGTTACCATATTATTTAAATCTAATTTTACTTTACTAATATGGCATAATCCCTTTTGACCTACATAGAGGGATATTCTGTTATCATTTTTCTCTATGCTATCTTTTTTAACAGGATTATTTACGAGAAATTTAATAGCTTCCTTGTACTCTGCTTCCAAGTCTTTATGAAGATAGTACCTTCCTTCAATAGTATATCTGCTTGCTATATTTTTCATATAACTGGCTAACTTTAATTTTATTCCAGCTATAGGGAATATAGTTGTTTTACATATACTTGTTACTTTAAAGTTATATCTCCCATAAATTCTTTCATAGGTTTTATTTGGGTATATCTTATCACTTCGTATACTTCTTGTTCGATTAAATAGCCTTTTTCTAACTAAGAAATTTATTTCACTAAAATCAAGATTTACATGGGTAGCTATTCTATAATAATTATGCCACCCTAGTATCATTGAATTCAGTTTGTCCACATTATATACCTTCGGTTTATTTTTAATTTTATCAATTTGATTTCTGTATTTTTGGGTTATCTTCTTCTTGGCTTTATCAGATATCCTACTATTTATTACATAGCTTTTTCGTTTTTTCACAGCCTTAATTTTAAAGCCTAGAAAATTCGAATAATTCTTTCTTAAATTTATTACTTTCGATTTTTCTTTATTTATATCTAATCCAAGTCTTTCTTTTAGCCATTTGCTTACCGCAATAAATATTTTTTGTGAGGATTTAGCATCTTTTGTTAAAATCTTAAAGTCATCAGCATAACGAACTATGTACATTTCTTTTAATCTACTTTTCTTCAATGCTTTTATTTTGCTACAATAGTTTGAGCTTCCTTTTGTTTTCACACCTCTCCATTGACTATCTATCCACCAATCTAGTTCATTTAACACTATATTGGATAATATCGGAGATAAAATTCCACCTTGAGGGGTTCCCTTCTCGGGAATTCCAATTCCTTCGATCTCTGCTTTTAACATTTTTGATATTATACTAATTAATGCTTTATCTTTTATTCCCAAAGTCCACATCTGTTTTAAAAGTTTCCCATGGTTAACATTATCGAAAAAGCCTTTAATATCAATATCTACAGCATAGTGAAGTTTATTTATATTAACCAGGCTATTTACTTTTGCGATAGCATTTTCAGCACTTCTATCACACCTAAATCCATAATTCCCATGATAAAATTTTGCTTCTACAATTGGTTCTAGTATCTGCTTAATACATTGCTGCACCATCCGATCTTCTATAGTAGGTATCCCTAGAGGTCTGATTCCACCGTCAGGTTTTGGTATTTCAACTCTTCTCACTGGCATAGGAACATAATTTTTGAATCTTCCTTGTATATACTCTACCCATTCAGATATTTGATAGTTTTCTATATGTTTTATATTAGTTTCGTTAACTCCTGCCGTTTTACTGCCCTTATTATTTTTGATATTTCTATAAGCTAAAAGTATATTTCTTTCAGTGATTATTTCAGAAATCAAATCCTTAAAAACATAATTTTCTTTGCTCTTTCTATAAAGTATATCTTGTATTTCTTGACTATCATAATATTCGTTATTTCTTAGTTTTTGCTTCTTTAATAATGGTTCTTCACTTGTCGTCATTAGTCAGCCTCATTTCAAATGAATTTGGCTTCTTTTAGTCTTAATCGAACCTAATGAATATCATATAATTTTATATTTTCTTAACACTGACTTGTGGCTATCCCTCCATTTATTTTCATAAATTTCTACAGTACTATGCCACTACTTTCACTGATATAAAAGCAAGTTATAACTTAAGCCTTTCCTTGCTACCACTTCAAAAGAAGTAAGTCCTCCATGTTATCAGCTTCCCACGTTCCGATAACTTTATCTTTACATATATCTTTAGGTAACCCTTATGAGCCTGTGTGCTTGATACTACCTTTAATAGTATATGGTTTTTCATAACGCGAATTTTTACTAAACCACACACACACTACAACTTTGGTAACTACATCATTTCTGGTGTATCTATATTTAGACCCGTACATTCAGAGTTTCGTCAGTCCACCTTCGGACATTCTTACCATGGATATTTTACAGACTCCCGGCCTATATCACCCTCGACTACCTCTAGTTCGCATTTCCTCAGCTAATATGTTAGGGGGTGACCTCAGCCGACTTCACCGAGCTTATAACAAAACTTAACTTACTTATAGCTTCGCTATTCGGAGTATCAGAGAAAGCCCTTTAAGGCGTTACCCTATCATTTGACTTTTCAAGTTATCAGTTCTCTCAACCTTACGGTTAAAGGCTAATCATTTAAATTAGCAACGTGTCGCACTCCCATTATAGACATATTGAGAATATGCAATTTTGCTTCCTATAATACCATTATTCTACAAATATGTTTAATATCCTTCAAAACATAAAAGTTTCAATCTTTTAAATTAATTTACTATAAGTTAAACGACCTAAACATAATTAGGGTATTAAAGCGATTATAATTTATGTCGACGTTACTTATAACTCTCAGTATATACTAAGTTTTATTTTTAAAAAGCCAGGAGTTTTTAATCATTTTTAGATTAAAAGTTCCTGGCTTTTGATGTGATTTTTTTATTAATGACACGCGTTTTCTTATCTCAGTATCCCAAGTTTTAGCGTAGTCACCATAATTCATAGTTATATTTCCTCCTTATATGATTTGCAGAAGCCAGTTATTCCTTTAATTTATGACCACTTGCTCCAGCTTTGTAGCTCTTTAAAAATAGATTATAAAATTCATCAATAACTTTTGAATTTCCAATCTCTTTATTTATTTTTAATAATTCAACTGCGGCTTCGATTGTACATAAATCTCCTTCAGCAGCCCCTCTTCGTAAATCATAACGAGACTTAAAATTTGGTTGTAATGAAATCCTAGGTAACTTATTTAGATAATCACTTTTCCTAAGTATTTTACGTGCTTCTTTCCAAGTACCATCTATTAAAACAAATGCAGGAATTTTACCTGTATTTTTATATTCAACTTTGCTACACTGCGATTCATCTTCTGCTGGAAATACCAAATAAGAATCATATATTTCATTATTTAAGTTCTCAATTAATCTCTCTGGATTTTTTGTTCTTTCCCAAAGAAAAATCTCAGTAGAATCTGGATTAACAAGCTTTAATAACCTTGCAGTGTTAGAAGGTCTGTAAAGCTCTCTTTCAGTTGATAGAATCCAAATTCTTGCGCTAGTACTGATTTTATGTGCACTATTACAGATACAAGTGATTTTTGGTAAACCACATTTGTCGCAACTATCATATAGACTTGTTATTTGCTTTATTTTATACTTACAATTCATATTTCCTCCTATTTGTCTCATTAACATCTTACGTGTTTACGTTTAAATCCTATTCTTCCTTTATCCACTCCATTTTGAATATATTCTATTGCAACATTCGTCTGACAGAGTTTTTTGCCCATAAAGACATCTACCTTTCCTACCTCTTGAGCAATTTTAGTTGCTTCTTCATGAAGCGGCAAATAAGAAATCCCAACTGCCATAATAAAATTGTTCATAGCAAATTTAACGCGGTTTGGCTGGGTGTGTATCGCGATACGCACCCTATTAAGCATTGTCAAAAGTTTATCCTTGTCAAATTCACTGTCTTTACGTGTGCCTAGTAGCCACTCATAGCAACTCCAGCCAGCCGACATTTTTAATTCTTTTCCGCTATCAATCCAGCGGTCGGCAACGGAAAAGGCAATATCTGTTTCTGCAAGAGTTACCGCTACAATGAACTCTGAAATCATATAAAAATAAGCACCATCAATCCATCTGTTAAAGTCTTCTTCGACCATTTTATTTGGCTCAGCTATCATGCCAGCTAAATACATAGCATCATAATTTCCTGTTGCATAAAGCTGATTTGCCAAAGACTGGTTATACTTTACTTTGTTGAAAATCGGCTTCATAGCGCTTATGGTTACGCCAAAAATAGGCTCTTGCGCACCATTGCTCATGTATTTTTTTTTGATACTTTCTTTACCAAGAGACTTCAGTTCATCCATGATTTCGTTTAGTTCCATTTGTAACATCTCCCTTAAATTTATAGTGAAATTCATAAATTGACATTATCATCGGAATGCTTATTAATGACTATTATAATACTATTGCAAATTTTAAAGTATCTATTTGACTCAAAACTAACTGACCCTACAAAGTAGAGTCAGCTAGTTTTGAGTCAAATATGGCTCTTTTTTTAACTGTCTACCTTATAGGGTCCATTATAAAATGCAAAGCTTTTTAATTATTTTAATGTGTCTAATATCTTCCTAAATTCATCTATAGGTTGTGCACCAACTATAGAGTATTTGTTATTTATAACAAAAGTAGGAGTGCTATTAATTTCCATGCTGTGAGCATCATTGGAACTTTTATTTAAGATAGTTTCATAGGCTCTATCCGTAACGTCGGTAATAAGTTCATCTTTATTTAGACCAAGTATATTACCTAAGTCCCCTAACACTTCTAAGCTTCCAATATCTTTTAAATCCCTAAAGTAAGCATCCATTAGCGCAGAGTGATACTCTTTTCCCTTACCATGAGCTCTAGCAAATTCTGCAGCCTCTAATGCATTATGAGAATTAGGCATGTGTTCTAATGTTCCAAAGTGAATTCCATATAGGGAGCCCGAGTTATTAAGGGTCCTTAGCATATTTTCTAAATTTGGTTTACTAAATTTTTCGCTAAGAGTTACACCTTTACCTGGAGTTTCTGGATGTATTTCTAGTCCTGACCATTCAATTTCAAGGTCATATTCTTTTTCAAGTTGATCGACAACACCTTTGCCGACATAGCAGAATGGTCATATATAGTCGGAAAAAATTTTAATTTTTATACTCATAACAATACCTCCAATTTTCCGTATAATATAAATGGCTGTTACCATTAAATATTAATTCATATTTATATTATAAACATATCGATATCTATTTTCAACTAATAATTATTATTTTTTTAATATTATGACAATAGTGAAAAAGGTTGCTAACGCAACCTTTTTATATTATAATCGAATAAGTTGTTATAGCAACTAATTCAATTAAGGAGGAATTTGAATGAATATCAATAATTATTCTGTAGGTAAATGGATTTCTATTCTTTATAGGTATGGTCAAATAAATATGTCTGAGCAATTTAAAAAATGCAATATCGGTACTGGTCAACACTATATGTTTTTATTACCACTATTTCATAATGATAGTATAACTCAAGAGCAATTATCTTTTAATCTTAATGTAGACAAAGCGACAACCGCAAGAGCAGTAAAAAAACTAGAACAAGAAGGTTACCTAATAAGAATTATTGACGACACTGATAAACGAGCTTACCGCTTATCTCTAACTAATAAAGCCATAAACATTAGACCAGACATTATGGATATTTTAACAAATTGGAGAAATACCCTTACAACGGGGTTTACTGAAGAAGAAAAAACTCAAGCACTTACACTACTTGAACGCATGAGCTCTAATGCTTGTTTAGCTATTAAAGGAAAGTGTAAATAACTTAACACTTCAAAATTTTCTAAAACTAACTATAAATAGGATGTGATTACTATGAGTAAAAACAATAGCCAACTCGGTACAGAAAAAATAAGTAAGCTACTATTAAAACTATCACTACCTGCCACTATAGGAATGCTAGTAACTGCTCTTTATAACATAATTGATACAATATTTGTAGGGCAATGGGTATCGCTCGATGCCATTGGTGGACTCGCTATTGCTTTTCCTATTCAAATGTTAATAATGGCTTTTGCTCAAATGATAGGAATCGGTTCAGCTTCAGTAATTTCAAGAAACCTCGGGGAAAATAATATTGAAAAAGCTGAGCATGTAGCGGGCAACTCATTTTTAGCTATATCAGTACTAAGCATATTTTTTGTAACATTTGGATTAGCATTTACAGAGCCAATACTAAAGGTATTTGGTGCTACAAACACATTATTACCCTATGCAAAAGATTATATTTCGATTATATTCATTGGCAGTGTTTTCTTTTCTTTTACAGTATCAAGCAATAATTTAGTAAGGGCAGAAGGGAATGCTAAAGTAGCAATGATTTCTATGTTACTTGGTGCAGGTATAAATATATTACTAGATCCAATATTTATAAAAGTTTTAGATTTGGGTATAAAAGGTGCAGCACTAGCAACAATTATTTCTCAATTTGCCTCTTTTACTTATTTGATTATTTACTTATATAGTGGAAAGACCTTACTTAAAGTTAAACTTCATCATATAAAGCCCAAAATAAGCATAATAAAAGAAATTGTTTCTATGGGCCTAGCACCTTTTTCAAGGCAGGTAGCAGGAAGCATTGTTGCTATCATACTAAATAACTCTTTAAAAATTTATGGTGGCGCCTCGGTAGACTTGCAAATATCAATACTAGGGATTATTAATCGAATAACAATGATGTTATATATGCCACTGTTTGGTATAGCCCAGGGGTTACAACCTATAGTTGGATTTAATTATGGTGCCAAAAATAGTGGTAGAATAAAAGAAGTAATTAAATTAGCTTTAATAACAACTACAACTTTAGCATCTATGGGTTTTATAGTTTCTCAATCAATACCAGAATTAATTATGAAAATTTTTAATGACGATCCCCAGTTAACGCAAACCGGCTCAGTTGTGTTACGAATAGCAGTTGCAATGTTACCACTTATTGGCTTGCAAATGGTTGGCTCAACAGTATTTCAATCAATTGGGAAAGCTTTACCCGCACTTATTTTATCTTTATCAAGGCAGGTTTTATTCTTTATACCCTTAGTTTTAATATTGCCAAGATTTATGGGCATCATGGGCATTTGGATCTCATTCCCCATCGCTGATTTATCTTCAGCTATTGTTACTGGTATAATGCTTAAGAAAGAATTAAAAAATATACCCATTGATCTTAAAATTTCAACATAACTAATGTCTAGCTAATAGACTATATATAGCAGTAAAAGAACAGGATATATTTATACCTGTGCTTTTCATTTGCAAATTTTCAATTATTGGGCCCCCTCATTGAGGCTTACTTCCTCTTATTTGAGGATGCTTTCTCAGAAATATGATAAACCAAGATGTTAGTATTGACCCTTTTAGAATACTACTAATGCTGATGCTCCACCATACCCCACTAAGTCCAAGAAAAGCTGACAATAAAAGTGCTCCCGGAATTCTCATAGCATTTAGAACAATGCCAACTATTGAAGGAGGCATTGTTCTTCCCAGGCCGTTAAAGGCTCCTGAAGTTGTCATTTCTATGCACATGAAAATCTGAGAAACTCCAAGTATTCTCAAATAAACTATGCCATCCTTTATTACATCTTTCTCAGAAATAAAAATAGAGAAAATAGGTCCTGGGAAAAATAATAGAAGGCAGGTTGTGATTGTTCCAAAAACTGCAACAATACCTAATGCTATAAAATACCCCTTATAAATTCTATCCCACTTTTTCGCTCCAAAATTTTGCCCTACAAAGGCACTTAGGGCAGTTTCGAAACCACCAGCTGTCATCCACGTTATTGATTCGATTTGTGACCCAACGCTTTGCACCGCAATTGGAGTTGATCCCCACCGCGATAGTATTCTAGCTATTATCATTGCAATTAATGTAAATACTCCACTTTGCATTGCAACAGGCAGCCCAAACCTTATGATTTTTTTCATATGATTCCAATCAGGTTTTTGCAGAAAATTTATTTGTGCAAAATAGTCCGTTTTCTTTGTTATGACATAAATAAATATAATCGTCACAACAAACTGTGCAAAGATTGTTGCAACAGCCGCTCCAGGAACCCCCATTTTGGGAAATGGTCCAATTCCTAATATTAAAAGAGGATCAAGCATTATATTAATAATAAGCCCCAGTATATTTATTCTAAAAGGTGTCCGACTGTCACCATGTCCATTAAATATTGCTGTAAGTACAGGTGGTAAAAAGAAAAATATCATTCCTGCCGAGACTATTGCAAGATAATGAGATGCCATACTAACAATAACATCAACTTTAATGTTAAAAAAACCCAAAAGATCTTTTCTGAAAATTATAAGTGTTGCTCCATATAAAATAGCTAAGACTATGTTCATTTGTATTGAATGTCTTATATAGTTTTTGGTTTCTATTCTATCTTTTCTTCCTACAGATTGTGCTACTCCAACCGCTGCACCTATTTGAGGAATTGTAATAAATGCGAAAGCAAACCAAGTAAAAAATCCTGCAGCACCTACTGCTGTAACAGCCCTAGATCCTAATGTACCAACCCATATCATATCTATCATACTATAAGCAGATTGCATAAGTGATGTTCCCATAATAGGCAGGGCTAACATTATAAGTTTTTTTAAAATATTTCCTTCAGTTAAATCATTTTTCATTAAGTGAGCCCCTAACTTTTAATTATACCTATTAAATAAAATAATAAATATATTCTTGTTATATATTTTCTATAGAAATAGCCCTTACTGGTGATCCATCAGCTTCTTTATTTTTAAGTGGAAGTATACTTAAAATAAAATTTTCACTACTAATGGAATCTAAATTTGTTAGGTTCTCAATAATTATGATGTTCTTTGGCATTAATATTTTATGAACTGCAAATGTGGTTGAATCCATATCATCAATTGAAATTGCGTCAATACCAATACCCTTTAAATTAAATTGTGACAACCATTTTGCCGATTCCTCACTTAAGGCAGGGAAACTCTCAAAATACCTTTTCTCACCCCAATATTTGCTCCAACCTGTTTTTATTATAATAAACTCAACATTTTTTATTTTTTCCTCATAGGGCTTTAAACTATCAACATCTATAAACTTTGTTTTTATATTTGAAAAATCTAGTATAGTAGCATTTCCAATAAACTGTTCTATATCTAAATCATCTAAATAAGGACCACTGCTGAGCATATGTGCAGGTGAATCTATATGCGTTCCTGTATGTGAGAACATAGTGATTTTCGCCTCTTGAAAACCATCCTTTTCCAAAGTGTTTGCCTTTATAAAAATTGGTTGTTCAGTTCCTGGAAAAACTGGCATATCCGAATAAATTGTGTGTGTTAAATCAGTAATTTTCATTATAACCCTCCATAATTTTATTTTCTAAATTCTGTTTAAATAACCGGCAATAAACGCTGCTTGTAATTCTCTAATTTTCCCTTTGAAATGAACATGATCTAAATAAATATCTCTACCTAAATTTCTAGTGAAGTTATACATATCTATGCACGGGATATTATAGTTACCCATTATTTCTTTTGCAGCAATATCATAGGCATATACATCTTTACTATATCTTAAAACGCCTTCTGTTCTAGCATTATGAATTTCATCTATAACTGGTGTTAATCCAATCCATATGGTCTTATTCGCCATAAGATTTGACAAATCAATTATCTTTCTTAAATTCATTTTGTAATCATTCAATTCAACCTGAACTTTATTTAACGCTCTGTCACGTCGAACATCATGTAATCCGCAATTGATTAGCAATATATCATATTTTGTATTACGCGAATATTCCTTAGCTAAATAATCCATGACCATAACACTATCACCTGCATTAGCTCCAATTGGACTGTCCAAATCTGTAATTGCTTGTTCTATACCCCTTTTTCTATCATACTCAAATTTATCTTTAATATTGGTCTTAAGATATGGACCATAGTGTATTGAAACACTATCACCTATAACATATATATTTCGCTTATCCATTTGTTTTACCTCTTTTCCTACTATAAAAATTTAAGTTTTAAACAAATCTATTATTTTGTATCCACTTTTTCGCAAAATCAACTCCTATTTTCATTTTAAATAACTTGCACTCCGCACTACCTATTTTACCTAATACCACATTATTAGTCTCTTCAAATGCATTTCCTAATTTTTCGAAATCTTCATCAGAATTATAATCGAAGTCCTCAAACCACTTCCAAATTCTTTTATTGTTTTCTATTATAGCGGCACCCATTGTTTTTAAGGGCATTTTATCATTTAATGCCTCTGCAAGATGAAAGCTTGTACATGAATCATAGCCAACACCTAACATAAGTACTTTTGTATTTAGATTATACATTTTACCTAAAGGGGATTCCATTCCAAATTGAGGTGTTAGCTTATGATTACTAATAATATTATTTGCTAACTTACCCCAGGCTACAAATGATACTTGCGGATGATTGGATCTGTATACCTTAGGCAAGGTTCTAAATAATTCAGCAATGTTTCCCATTCCCCTGCTTTGAGTAAGATTCACATCGAACGCTGGCATATTTTCATATATAAGTTGTATCCATTCCTTAGGAACAGGTGGATTCCCCCATTCAACAGGATCGGAAATTTCGCCACTATGACTAGGCATTATTAAAGTACCACTTGGACTAATAACCTGCTGAAGAGCCATTATCACTGCTTGAGCAGCGCCGCAAACCCAACCAATACTTGACATAGAAGAATGTACTAATATATTATCTCCACTTTTAATACCTAGATTCGATAAATCATTACATATGGTATCTACTGTATTTATGTTTTTAGTTGTTTCTATTACTTTTCCTTCACTCAATACTTCATCCCCTTATTTAATAAATCGGCATAGTCAGTAATTAATAATTACTTATAAGTTTAGTCCATTTATCAACATATTCACCTGTAGCCCATTGATTAAGGATTATACTTTCATTTTCATCCACATCAATACTTAATGATGGTTTATCAATTCCAAGTTTAGGATTTGTAAAAACAAGTAGTTTAGTAGGAGTTAAAACTGCTAAAATATCATCCTTAGGAGATGATACTGCGTCTTTAGCTTGAGGTATTTTTTGCTTTATCTCGTTCCAGTCAATACATAAACTATCATAGGATGTTATTTTAGTTGGAAGATTAATATCAGTGTTAATATATTCTTTTACAGTTTTCCCATTAGAACCATTCCCATTATGTCGGTATATTCTGAAGAGTGGAATAGAGACTTGCCATTTTCCTTCACTTCTAAATAAGTGGAGATTTTTAGTATCTATAAGTTGATCTACCTTGATGTACCCATCTAAACTAATATTTTTATCGTATTTTTGGGAATATCCTTTAAGTTTTAGCTGCTCGCTTTTATCTAACAAGTTAAAAAGTGGTTTAGTATTATCCAGCCCATCTAAATTAGATAAATCACCTATTTCATATATTTTAAAATCATCATATGAACTCTTATAAGTTCCTCCACCTGTATCATAATAAGTAGTCCTAATAGATGCATAGTTATTTCCTACATAATAAAGCTGTTGTGTTTTCAATTTATAAGCGTTTCCCATAGACCCTTCCTGAGCGTTAAGATATTTTTTCTTGAAAGTAGCAGGTGTAAATAAATCACTCATAGATTTATCAGCTGGATGTGAAACTATATTTGAAAAATTACAATATGAACTATAATTACTAAAAATATCTTCTGGTTGATTTTCAGAATGACTAATTGGATCTGACATAATAAATTTGTTATTTTCAATCTTGTAAAAGCTATCTTTGTAGGGTACAATTATCTCATTTTTCTTTTCATAAGTTATTTTTTCATTGTCTTCATATATCCATAATGTTCTGTAATCATTTGGTATTTTTTTCATAGGAGTATCATTTATTTCATTATCTTTTGATAATCCTATTAGTAAACCAGAGTTAATTTTAGAACCTGTATCATTTTCAACTTTATCCTTGCTTGTTATAATTTCAGAACTTTTATTGTTATTAGTTGTTTTTTCATTTGTAGGTTGTTTGCTACTACAACCAACAGCTAAAATGCTAAGTACAGCAAAAGAAACTAAAAATTTATGAGTCCTAACTAAATTTTTCATTTGTACAACAGCTCCCTTATATTTATAAAGTCTTATTTACTTTCTATTTTTAATTTCATTATATTCATCATAATTGGATAACAATCTTTTATAAGAACAAAGAACTTCTTCTGGAATATCCACATGTGATATAACGCCTTTTCCTTTTGGGCCGTAGCCATTTTCAACATCATTTAACCTTGGAATTTCACCCATTATTAGATCAATAAATCTATCTTTAGTCCATAAGCCACCTATCTCTCTGTTTATATACTCATAACCATTCTCAGATATCTTTAGTTGTGGTATAAATGGAGAATAACTTATAATTAATGTATTTTCTTCTTGCCACTCTTTTAAAAAAGAAGCATGACTTCTTAATTGCATAGTCGGGTCCTGAATTAATATTATAGATTTCGGGACTTTATGTTTTTCCTTAAGTATATTCAATGCTTTAGAGGCATTCTCACCACAATTAGTAGATTTACTTTCTGTGATAATTTTATCTTGCTGAATATTTTCTCCTGCTACAATAATTCGCCTTAATATATCCGCTTCAGATTTATCATTTACTTCAATATTTTTATATTTATTATTTTCTAATACATTTCGGATTAAATATTTGGTAGAATGGCCTATTCCACCTACTATCATTATATCTTTAGATAAACCATTTTTATAAGCTCTTGCTCCGATTTCAGCTATATAGGGAATACTGTTCCCTAAAATTATTATCATATCAACTTGTGTAATTCCGAAGTTTTTAACTAAGGCGTTGGATGATAGTTCACTTATATCTCGTTTGGATAGAAATTCAATGATTTTATTTATATCCTCTACTACTTGAAATCCAACTGAATTACTCATATTATACCTCCATTGATGCTACATATAGCAATATTTTAATTTATATCGTTCTTAAATAACTTAATCAAACCTTTAAACTGGCTACCACACCTCATAAGTTCCCCCATTACTTTATCATTACCGCTATCAAATTTAAACCAGTTATCTTTGTTAATACCTTCTGTTTCAGTGGGACAAATAATAAATTCAGTATTCGGGTAGCATAAATTATAGTACATTAAGCAACGTCTAGCATGATATGATTTACAGCAAATGATAGCTTTTTTAATAGTGAGATTATGTTTATCTGTGACTTCTTTTGAATTAATAGCGTTCTGATATGTGTATTCAGCGCTATCTTCTTTCAAAATTGCAGTTTCGTCAACCCCGTTCTGAATAAGTACATCCTTTAAAAATTCCCATTCTGTATTATACTTTTTATTATATTTAGCCGCTTTTGACAGTGAACCAGGAAAATATCCGCGTTTGACACTGTATTTTCCAGATGGAAGGATTATATTCGAGAAATTTTTATTACAAAGCAAAGCTGCATTTTCTGCAATTTCAGCATAAGAGCCTCCTGGAATGAAAATAATATCTGCTTGTTCTGGAATATCTTCAACAAAAATAAAGTTTGTAATATCATCAATAATTCTCATATAAACTCCTCATATTATAATTTTTAGTCATTCCATTCACTTTTAAGCATAGAATAGTTAAGTTGATCGAATTTATTTCCATCAATCCAATAATGTTCTCTTAATCTTCCATCCAATTTAAAATCAAACTTTTCTAAAAGCTTGATTGAAGGTATATTACTTGGAGATGTTGTTGCATAAATCTTATTTAGATTAGATTTATCATCTGTAAATGATTTTTCTATGAACTGAGTTAACATAATAATTCCAAGTCCTTGTTCCCTATTGTAACTTGGCATATAATATCCAAATTCAGCACTATGATTTCTTGGATTAAAATCAAATAATGTTATTTTGCCTAACGGTTTATTGTAAACTCCATTTTTGATTAGTACGTATATTTTCTGTTTTTCGTCAGAGATAGACTTTAATATTTTATAAGAATACTCATCAAATGATTTCTGCACTTTCAAAGGACGACAAGTATATTTCTCAAAATGTTTTTCTTCTGTGTTCCAATTATATAGTTGTTGAAGATGATGTTCTGATAATGAAATTAATTCATAATCACCATCGAAAGTTAAAGATCTATTCTTCATAAATTCCTCCTGCAAATTTTATTCTCTGTTGATAAACTCTTCTATGTCCTTTTTAACAAGATTTAAGCCATTTCTCCAAAACTCTATTGAGTGAACATCTATATCAATTATCTTAGCAATATCAACAATATTATTTTTACTCGTAGCACTTAAAAAATCAGTGTATTGTGATACAAAAGCTTCTCCTGTTTTTACATACTCTGCATAAAGTCCTTTAGAAAATAAAACTCCAAATGAATACGGGAAATTCAAAAATTCATTGCCAGCCATATAATATCCAGCTTTATTCATCCACATATATGGATGAATGGTTTTAGAATCAATACTATCACCATAAGCTTCTATCATACAACTTACCATTAATTCATTTAGCTCTTCAACAGATAGTGGACCTAATTTCCTTCTTTCATACAATTTCATTTCAAAATTATACCTACCATAGAAATCAACAATATAATATCCTACATCTGAAATACTTTTTTCTAAAATTGATAAACCTTCATTTATTGGTACAATATTAATTAACTCATTGTTTATTATGGTCTCACAGAATATTGAAGCTGTTTCTGCAATAGGGTTAGGATAATCTGTATTTAGCATTTTTTCATTTCTAAGACAGTAGCTATGATAAGCATGTCCGATTTCATGAGCAAGCACACCAACATCACAAAAGTTTCCAGTGAAATTAGTCATGATTCTGCTTTCTTGTATTGGGAAAATATCAACAGCTAGTCCGTAACTACCTTTACCCTCTCTTGGCTCAGCATCAATCCAGTTATCATCGAAGGCCTTCTTTGCAAAATCAGCAAGTTCTTCACTGAAAGTTTTAAAGCTGGATACAATTAAATTTCTGGCATCTAAATAGGATATTTTTGTATTAACATCAACCACAGGAGCAAAAACATCATAAAAGGGAAGGTTAGCTTCATGTCCTAGAATTTGTGCCTTTTTATGATAATATTTATGGAACATTGGCAGGCTCTCTTTTATAGCTGAGAGCATAGCATTTAAAGTTTCATGATCCATTCTTGATACCATAAGGACCTTATCCAAAGGTGATTCATATCCTTTCCTACTATAAATATTAAGGGCTTCTCCGCTAATTCCATTTAAACATGCTGCTGATGCATCCGATATGCTTTTACAGCCTTCTTCCTCTGCATAATAAGCTGATTTTCTTAAACACGCATCTTTTTCATATGCCATATTTCTGAGCTCTGAAAGAAACATTTTTTTTGATTCACCTTTAATAGTTATATCCGTTAGTACCGTAGATGTTAGTTCCATATAAAGTCTTTCCCAAGATTTAGAGCCGGTAATACGCATTTCAGCAATTATTATTTCTGCTTCATCGCTTAATAAATATTTTGATTGCAAAAGCAGTTCTTTAAGATAAAAACGGTGTTCTTTAAGATAAGTGGAAGTGTCTATTAGCTCATCTATATTATTTAAAGAATTAAGCCATTTGTTAAACTTCACAAAAGTATCTATAATTGATGCGTCTTTATAATCAATATCATCTAAGGCATTCATAGCCTCTATACTGGTGCTATCAGAACTTAGAATTAAATACGCGTAACAAGATAAACAAGAACATAAGCTTTTATATTCATTATAAAGCTTTAAAAACTCTTCAATTTTAGAAGAAGCTCTGTTTATATCTATAAGATTTCTTGAAGCCCATTTATTTAAATTTGATATATGATAATCTAGTAGTTTTATATCACCTTTAAACTTATCAGAATTAAAGGAGGTATAAAGTGTATCTAAATTCCATGTTAAATCCATTAATAACCACTCCTCAAAACTATTATTTAAATACTTTTTAAAATTAATATCTGGTTCCTAATTCTATTCTTGCTTGATCGGTAATATTTTTAATAAAATAAGATTTTGCATTTGTATATCCATCTCTGTCAAACTCATATTGTTCTTTTAATTGTAATTTTAATTCTCCATATTTTTCTGCAATTTCAGGATATAATATCAAATAATCACGAAAATATAGTTCATCCCAATCACCACTATAACGCACATGAATGTGATATGCTTGACCACTAAATCCGCTTTGAGTATAACCTTTCATAAACATCATGTGTGGAGCAGGATTGGTAGGCTGAGGACTATAATTGTAACCAATGCCTTTGAGTAAAGAAATTATTTGATCTGTATCCATATTATTTTGTATTTCTAATAAAATATCAATGGTAGGTTTAGCACGCAAGTTACATACAGCGGTACTTCCAAAATGATTTATTCTTATAATATTTTTCAAACCGATTGTTTGCTCAAGGTTCGTTTTTTCAGACAAATATAATGCATGCCATATTGGATTGTGCTCACTTATAATAATGGGGAAAAGCCTTCCTAATTCTTCGCTATTCATTTTGTCTAGTTGCTTTTTCAAAATTCTAACCACCTTATCTAAATAATCTTCACAATTTTAAAACTTTCATAATCACTTCAATTCAGTTCCACCCCATTCAACAACTGTAAAGCCCTTTCTTACGAATGGTTTTAACTGTTGATCTTCTAACTCTATAGATTTGTTTAAAGGCTTAAATATCATCATTACCCTTAATATAGAGTCTGGTTTTGGAGTTATCTTAAGCTGCGCTATATTTTCATAATCTTCTCCAGCAAAGGTTATAAGGTTATACTTATTATCTTTCATAACAGGAAGCCAATATACAATAAATTCATTATACTCTTTTGGTGTTAACCCCAAATATTCAAGTTTTTGTTGAAGAAATTTCTCTGTTTCATTTCCTTTAACTACAAAACCCTTCGACATATCCCACTTATTATCTGAAATTCCTTCCCAATATAAATATGAGTATTCTCTGTTGTCAGATAGATTAGTTAATGTGCCATCAGGTTTAGCTTTTACATTCCAGCCATCTTTATATTCTGGGTAAGTGCATGTAAGCTTACCTTTATATTTTAATTTAACGCTAACTGTCTGCTCTGAAGTTGGATATAGATAGATTACAGGTTTCTTAGCCTTAGGTGGTTCACAACCAGTTAATAATACTAAAATAAATGACAAAACTAGCACAAGAGTCTTTGCTTTTAATGGTTTCATATACAATCCTCCCAAATATTATTCTGTTTTTGCAAATCAATTTATAATATAACTGCTAACCTATATAGATTATAGCCCATAAATCCACAAAATTCCATATAAAAAATCCGCCAGCAAAGGTTGACGGAAGTGTAACAATCATTTAAATGTGCTTAAAATCTCATTACATCTTTTTATAAATCCTAATATTCTTATCAACAATATGATTGTTACTACAAAAATCCCAATAATATAAAGTACGCCCATTAGAGGTATAAAAATAATTATAAAAGCGCATAATGTTGCAATCTGTAACAACTTATATTGATTCCATTTTTCGTCAGATTCTCTTACTAAATCATATTCATGTTGTTTCTCTGCCATGTCCTTAATTCCCATAAATAAATTGTATACAACTAATAAATTAAGCACAAAGGAAGCAATTGCTATAGGTATACTAAATATCCCTAATAAACCTAAATTAATACCTCCACTTTGGACAGGCCCTAGGTATATGGAAAATACGGATAATATTATCAAGGGAACATTATATTTTTCAGCTATACTAAAGTAATTGCTATTTGCAACAAGACTCCTAAAGGCAGCCGCAAAGAATAAATAACCCACCACATCTGGTAAAATATCAAATCCTTGAATTCTGAAACTGAACATTGTAAATAAAAATCCCCAATACAATTTATTGAATCCACGTTCGGTCATACAACTACTCCTCATTAAATTATTTATGCAGATTTATACCAGTAATTTATACCCATCCTTTAATATTGAATAATATTTGCAGTCCACTAAAATACCCTTGCTATTCTTAAGGATTTTTCTTAAAATTCCCTCATATTCTAGACCACACTTTTCCATAACACGTCCTGACGCAGTATTAACTACTTCATGACGTCCTGTTATTCGTTGAAAACCTACGTCACAAAAGGCAAAATCAATAATTTTAAAAAATGCTTCTGTCATAATCCCTTTATTCCAAAAGCTTTGCCCTAAGCAGTACCCAATCTCACAGTGTTCATTATGATTATCAATATCCATTAAGCTAGCACTTCCAATCACACTTTTACTTTCTTTTAGTTCAATAGCCCATTGATAATTTTCTATGTCTTTATAAGAATTTATCCAAGTATTGATTATTTCACGACTTACTTCAACACTGCCGTGATTTGGCCAAGTAAGAAACTTAGTAACTTCTGAATCGGATGCCCAATTATTGAACATATCTTCAGCATCTGATTCTATAAATCTTCTTAATATTAATCTCTCTGTTTCTAAATAAGTTGTACCTGCATGACTTACCATGTATACGGCCCCCTAAATTATAATTTTCCATATAAGAATTCCAAATGCAAAATATAAACTTCCTAATGCAAAATATAAACTTCCTAATGGAAGATTATTTACTTGCGATAACCTGCGTTTCTGACTTGTACTTTAAACTTCTATTTAAGTAATTTTACATTTAAAAATTTAAGTTCACCCATCAACCATAGAGAAAATATATTATCATAACTATTGAGACAACAACTTCATTAAAATTAATTCCGATAATAAGAATAGAAAAAGATATTAGCACAGACATAACGGAATATGCCTTAGATTTATATAACCATCCATAAGGCAGTAAATGCGCTCCGAAGATAACCGCCAAAACCATTACCATTTTATCAGGTACTGTTGGGTATACCACATGGCAATTAAAATATATACCTTTTTTACCTTGTTTTGAGATATCCAGTCTTAGTTCATCTAAACTCATAACATTTCCCCCATTATAAACAAACATAATAATTTTATAGTTTATTATACTAT
>NZ_JBNMNU010000069.1:0-21470 GCF_051278035.1 Clostridium sp. | reverse complement strand
TTTTCCTCTAGTCGATAATTTAAATCTCTTCAAATGCCCACTACAAAATTCACTAGCTGTTATATGATTATCATTTTTAACCTCTGTATACAGCCTTGATAGTGTTGTTTCAAGTTTCCATTTTTCATTTCTTTGTCCTCTCCAAATATAATGATTAAACTCCAAAAAATATTTATCTATGAGATCCCTAAAATTTTTCCAATCTTTAAATTCTAGTTCCTTCACACCATGCTTTATTTCACTATTTTGCATCATTTCATCAAATTCAATATTTTTCATATGATAAATTTCTCCCTTCATTTTTAAGAGTTCAATTTATTGCAGCAATTGACTTCATTTATCTTATATACTTATACCATTGTTTTGAAATGAACTTTTTACATAAATCCTATGAAAACCTTCATTTCATCAAATACGTATTCTTGGGTATTGTTTCGTTAAGTTTACGCTTTTTCACGGAATAAATCCTCTTAGGCATGATTACATCCCTCAAAGATACTGTGTATTAATTATTTTTATGATTAGCAAATGTATAATACATCATATTTTACGATTTCGACTTTATAGTACCATAATATAGCATAAATATAAAGATTAGAGATATATTAATCTTTATATCCGCATGTTTTCCTAAGTCGTCACAAGTAAAAATGCCACAAATTTTTATTATTTGTGACGTCTTATATGAAAATTACGACTTATTTATTATGGCTAAGGGTTCTTTTCTTTATATATGTTCCAACAATACTTCCAATTACAACACTTATCCATTGAGAAGCACTAACAAATACACCCAGAAGTCCAACCACCTAGTCATCAGGGTCAGTATGAGTAGCAAGTAAAATCTGTCCGCATACGCTTCCATATTTTACAATGGGGTCGTACCTGCAACTAATAAATGTAAAAACCAAACTTCACAATAAACATTCCTACTCAATTATTCTCATTTAAATCTTAATCAAACAGGTCATTCTAGCCATGTCTCTGCTTTATTACCTTTTTTTAGGCGACTGTCCAAACCCCATAGAAGAAAATGGAAGCAGTTTCTTCTTGCTAATATTTTAGCCGCGTTTCTATCCTTTTGCAGTTCAATAATTTACTATTTATTGCTTCGTTTTTTGAATGTAGCAAGTATTATTAGTGCTATCATTGCAATATCTGTGATTGCTGTTACAGGCAAATTATTAGATATATTTTTATATGCTATGTATCTAATAATAAGCAATGTTATTATCGTAATAACTAATAATATAGAATGTAGTTTTTCTTTCATAATTATTTATCTCCTTAAATTATTAACTTAGTTCAATATTAATTATAAGTCTTATAATTAATGGAATTTTATGGTACAACATATGTATAAAAGGTATATTAGTGTTTTTATATATTTCTGAAGATGTCTAATAGTTAGTTCTTTCATTTTCCATTGTTTATATATTATCACCAATAAAAAAAACTACTTAATCCATCATAAATTACGATGTCGTCTTAACTAATAGTAATTATAGCATATTTTTACATGTATAATTATTTATTATTTGTAAAACGTGGTAAATATTTTGATTTTTCAATACCGTATTATTCAATTTTCAAAGACCATTGTTCGTGTTTTCAATTTCAATAGTTGCGTCGTCTAATTCTCATATTATTCACCAATCTACCTACAAACGCATTCTATATTTATATTCCTTTATTTTAATGTATGCAGTGAATAAAAATTTTAAAATAGTCTATAATTTAGTTATCCTTAATTTTTGTTTTGTTAACTAAAGAGCTTATAATAAAAATACTGCACTGGGATCCCCCTGAGTGCAGCATTTTTATTTTAGATAGTAATATGTTTAAACCTCAAATTTTAAATAATATCCACCTACAGCTGCTTAACTCATATTTAATTTCATAGAGCTTATCCAATCCATTAATTACACTCTGGCACTTATACACAAGCATATTGTTGCCTGCTAGCTTTTCTTTATCTACACAAATAACTTTATCTATTTTAACTACAAAATTGCTTTCGTCCTCGTTGGTGATCTTAAATCTTACAGGATGTATATTACCTCTGATATCGGTCCAGACCACTACTTCTATGGGCTTTGCTATAACTTTCAAGTTATCCCCTCCAAAACATATGTTCCCTTTATTATATAGCATTTTAATGAAATTGGAAGGGGTAAAATAAACCAACAGCTCGCCCATACGATTTTTAAAAAAACATACCATAACCTCATTAAAAGCATTAGCATGTTCTTGATTTTGCTAAACTTTTTATTATTATGATTTAATGCCAAACAAATTTGTTAACTTTGGTCCTAACCAAATTCCTAATATAAATATAATTCCTCCAACTACAAAACTGATAATGATGTTTATAATCACATCCCTGTTTTTACCTTTTCCTAAAGAAAGTTCTATTTGGTTAATTATTGGCATAGCTTTTTCTTCCTCTATTTCAGCAAGCCTTGAATATTTCTCGTATTCAGCCCTTAGCAAGGAAACTTTATTAGTCCTTTCTTGTAAATCTAATTCCAATTCATGTATCAATTCAGATGTACTTTTAAGTGATTCATATGCTTCATTAATTTTGCCATCCAAAGAACCTCTTGAAAGTCTTGCCTCCTCTAACAAATCATATATTTCCATAGCAGGAATTAGAGGTACCCTTCTAAATAACAGATTAAAAATTCTCCTTTTTGTCTGAGGCGTTAATCTTTTCACTTTTATCTCACTATTCACAAAAAACTCTCCTTTATTTAGTATAAATAACTATTAGTAACGCTAAGGTAAACTCTATAGTGCACTAACAACATATTATTCTATATTTATCCTTAATTTCCTGCTTAATAAAATAAGAAAACCCCGAGGCATCCCTTAAATATTTCAACCATTTTTCATGTTTATAAATGCTTATCCACTATATACAAATAACATAAAATTGACTTTTGTTGTATATAAGAATATACCTATGGTAATAATTAACATGAAATATTATTTTAACTTATTGTAATATATATCATATTGTTGTATTATAATATTAAAAGGGAGGTGTAAAATATGAGAAAATCAATATATTCAACATTACATTTTATAAGTATATCTTCATCTTACTTACTTGTGTTTTCACTCATATTTATTGCTCAGTATTTTACCATTGGTTTAATTCCTCCTTTGAAACATACAATAGTATTTGAAAAATTTTATTTAAAAGATTTTTTATTTATTTTAACTTCTACCATTATTTTATTAGTATATGTTAAAACTGATTCTCCATATAGCAAATATATAAGCAAGCACTAAGTGCTTGCTTATTTAATTCTCTTCTTCAGTCTCTATACCATCATTGTCACTAGTTGTTTCATTATCTTCCGTAGCAACTTCATCATTATTCAACTCTGGTGCCCTTAAATTAAGATTAGTAGAAGCAGTACTAATTGCATCTGCCAATTGCTTATTCTCTCTCTTTATTTTGTTTATAGTTTCAATCCATTCTAATAACATTTTAGATAATCCAGGTGTTTTATATTTATAACCTAATAAAGAGAATTCACCACCTATTATAGAGATTGTAGCAAATGTAATCATAAATATTTTTGCTACATCTCCAATTAATTGTATATCTCCATGAGATTGCACATTAATCTTAGACTGTATATCTCGCTTTGATCATCCACACCCAAATTCTTCTAAAATTTCAATACTTTTATATACGAATCCACTTATATCTATACCTGCAATTTCACTTCTTTTTTTAACTCTATATGTTACATACGCTTTATTTCCTTTTATATGTAAGGGACTTAACACTCTGTCAATAAACATTTCATATGGATTAGCATCTACAACTGGTCCATGTGAATAAATTATTTTATGGAAATATGCGTCGAATTCTTTTTCCTTTACATCTTTAATCCACTTAACTTTTCTTCTTTTTTTAAGCATACTTTTTTTTGAATCTTCATCTATGCTTTCGATAATTTTTTCAAAATCTTCTTCCTCTTCTTCATAAATATATATGTTTTCTTCGGTAAATTCACCAATGGATATCCAATGGGAATCCTTGCTAGGAATTAAAACAATGTCACCTTTTCTGATTTTATGCGCAAATCTTAAAATTTGATTTACTGGATGACCTGGTCTTTCAGTATCAGGGTAGTATTTTATAATTTGTAATTTCAGCTCATCTTCTTTTTTCTCATTTATTAGTTCTAAGTCACTAACTTCATCCCACTCAATTCCTACAAATCCTTCATTTCTGAAATCTTCATAATAATCTCCCCCTTGTGTTCTTATAAACCAATATCTTCTATCTGGATCTATTATTTCTATCCCTATTTTCTCGAGTGATTTCTTATCTTCCTGGTTCAAATTATTCCAATCTATATTTACCATATTATTTCCTCCACCATTATATTATTTAAATGTCTGTATTTATCTTATAACATTTTACTAAAATAGACAAGTTACTCCAAAAAACAAAAAAGACCTGAAACTAGATTCTCCAGCCTCAGGTCTTTTCAATTATTCTATACTATTATTCATTTCTCCATCATCTGCCAAGTCTTTAGCCTTTATATATAAGTAGTGTATTATTTTTCTCATCCGTTGTTCATTTATAAATATTGTAATTTTTCTAGGTAAATATTGATAGGCTTTTTTTACCACCCAATCCTCTTGTTTTTTACCACTTTTTAAAATCAAATCCTTTGCTTTGGATTTTGCTTGCAGCATAAGAGCAAATGAGATTGTTTTAAATTTCTGCCACTCAAGTGCAGCATAAAGTATCACTGCCAATACTACCATAATTATAAATCTAAATTCAAACAATTTATCTAACATCAATAATTCCTCCTTAAACTTTTATTATCTCAATAGAGCCGCCCAAGTATTTTTTCCCACAACTCCATCACTTGAAAGTCGAAGAGCTACTTGATAGTTTTTAACTGCTCCTTTAGTTAATGGGCCAAAATCTCCATCTTGAAGTTTAAGTTTAAAAGCTAAACGTTTTTGTAGCCATTTAGTGATATTGCCTTGTGCTCCAAATCTTAAGAGTGGGCATACTGCTAAAGTTTTAGGACCAAAAAATCCATCCACGAGTAGATGAGCACCTTGTTTATTTAACTCAGCTTGTAATTGTGCTATAGAGTTATTAACTCGAGTTTTTGGTACTGCGATAAGAGTAACTGTCTCTATTGTAGTAACTGGTGCTCCAATATTAATTGCATGTCCTACAATTCCCTCCGCTATTGCTTTCCCTACTCTGTCTGCTCCTACCAATTTATATATCCTTACATCCTCTGTAGCTTCAACAAAACATGTTTCAACTAATACTGCTGCCATATGTGATTGCCTTATATCGTGTAACCTATGTTGTGTCATTCCGTTTTTCAGACCTCTATTTTTAAAGCCAAGTGCCTCTAAATTATTCAATATCCTTGTACCAACCTCTATGGATTTTGCATTACCTGGATTAATCCATATCTCTGATCCTATTGCTCCTACATATTTATCATAAGCTTTATTAAAATGTTCTGGGACATATAAGTCTGCTTTAGCATTATTGGCAGTGTCTGTTCCAAATTTCAAATCCACAGATTGTGTACAATTGCCAGGAGTTGCATCCACAGTTTCATCTTCGGCTAATTTCAAATATTTAATTGTAGCATCTTTTACTAGTCTATCCTCTGTAACTTCATCCAGTAGAGCATGAGCTCCAGTAGATTGATAATTATGGCCACCTCTTATTGCATCTTTACTCATTATTATTTATCCTCCTTTACACCTTTTTTATTGCCCGCCTGTAACTGGACCAACGCATCTCTTAATCTATCTGGGATGGGTAACCCCAACTGAGCACAATTTTCCAATAAGCTTATACCCTCATTCGCAATGTAAAAGTAACATATTAGGGTTCTAAATAACCATGTACCTGCGTTTAATAATCTATCTAACAAAACTGCAACAATAATAACTATAAGTATTAAACTCTTTCTTGCGATACCTTTCAGACCTATGTCGGATGAGATCTCTTTATTTACATATGCTTTTATTAATCCTGTTATGTAATCTAAAACCATAAATGCAATTAATACTATTATCGCAGTATCCCACACACCGAATAACCATGTTAGACATGTCCCCATTACCGCTATTACTGTTTTAATTGAATTTCCTTTGTCCATATTTATACCTTCTTTCTCTTTATATTTTCGCATGAAAAAGACACCCTTTCGAGTGCCCTAATGTGATTATTTAATTAGTTTTACATAGTGCTCCTCCTCTGTTTTTATGTATATATTTAAAGGTTTTTACATATTTTTGTAGAATACTATCAATGGAAGGAGGTGATTACTTATGGCTCAAATCCCATATGCTGATAGTAATGGTAGTTTATCTGTTAAAGTAGAGTTGCAACATACCGCAGATGTGTTTCTCGTAGATAGTAATAATTATCGAAAATATACATCAGGTCAAAGGTACACATATTTTGGTGGGAATTATACACAAACCCCAGTGAACATTACAGTGCAAGGAAGTGGTAGATGGTATCTTATTGTCCAAGGTGGAGGTCAATATAAATACAGTTTCTACTAATTCAAAAAAGACTACTATTTTAGGTAGTCTTTTTTAGTTTGCATTTTTACTATACTTTAAACTTTCTTTATTTGATCAGCATCATTATTCATTTGAATTGCTTCTCCAGTTCCCCAATTTGCTGTAACTTCAACTTCAACTACTCCCGTTTCAATTATATTCGGTTTTTCTTTCATCATCTTCACCTCATTTTTTATTTAATGTTAGTATTTTTAGATATAAAAAAGAGGCTAGTTTTCTAACCTCTTATGACGCCATATTTTCCTAAGCCGTCACAAGTAAAAACGCCACAAACTTTTATTGTTTGTGACGTCTAATATGAAAACTACGACCTAACTACATTACATCTTCGCAAAAATCAAAGACTCTTTCAATTAATACTACAGTCTTTAATTTTTATACTTCATTTTCATTTTCATTGTCTATATTATCCTTTGACTATCTCAGGATATGCATAAACTTCATCCGGATTCATTCCTATCCTCAGTTCCTTATTTAATTGCTCAATTTTATTCATATCTTCTTTACTTATTTCAAAATCAAATATGTCTACATTTTCTTTTATCCTTGTTAAAGTGGTTGATTTAGGAATAGTAACAACTCCCATCTGCAAGTCCCATCTTAGTACAATTTGAGAGATTGTTTTTTTATATTTTTTTGAAAGACATTGAAAAAGTGGAATCTGAAAAACCTTCCCCCTCATTAATGGTGACCAAGCTTCTAGCTGAATATTGTGTATTTTGCAGAATTCCATTAATTCCTTTTGAACAAGCTGAGGATGAAATTCCACTTGATTTACCGCCGGTATAATTTCAGCATCTTCTAGCAAATCTTTTAGATGCTTACTTGTAAAATTGCTCACCCCTATAGCTCTTATATGACCTTCTTTATAGAGCTTTTCTAGAGCCTTCCAAGTTTCTTTATTTAACGATTGTGGCCAATGAATTAAATATAAATCAAGATAATCTGTTCCGAGTTTTTTAATAGAAGTTTTAAAAGCTTGGAGAGTTTTCTCATAGCCCTGATCTGAATTCCAAATCTTACTTACTAAAAATATTTCTTCCCTTAGCACTCCACTTTCTTTTATTGCAATGCCAACTCCTACTTCATTACCATAAAAAGAGGCTGTATCTATATGACGATACCCAATTCTTAGTGCCTCTTTTACTGCTTCAATAACCGTATCTCCATTTTCAGCCTTATAAGTACCAAATCCAAGCCAAGGCATTTTTACTCCATTGTTTAAAATTACATAACTTTTGACATCTTTCATTTTAAGCATCCTTTCATATATATATTAAATAAAAAATAGTTCTGAGTTGATAACTGACACTTATTATATTATAATAGATAAAATGTGAATTTACATTACCACTTGATACTGTTTTTAAAGCAAATACATTTCAAATATAATGAAAAGAGAGGTAAATCCTATCATATGAAAATAGACAATACAGACATTAAAATCCTAATGGAACTTCAATCAGACAGTCGTTTATCTATTAGAGAATTATCTAAAAGAGTAAACCTATCTCCTCCTTCTGTGACAGAAAGAATAAGAAAATTGGAAGATAGGGGAATAATCGAAGGTTATACTATAAAAATAAATGAGGGAGCTTTGGGTTTATCTATACAATGTATCATCCAAATCGATCTTAAAAATAGTGAATTTGAAAAGTTTAAAAAATTTATTTATAATCATCCGCGTGTAGTTTTCTGCTATAGAATAGCTGGTCATTCTTGTATCCTCTTAAAACTAAGTGTTGAATCTATCTCAGAAATCGAAGAGTTTGTTGACTCCGTTTCATCTTTAGATTCTACTACATCTACTTATATTATATTTTCAGAGATTCCTATAAACGAAACTGTGGGAAAGTTTTTCTCGATTTTCTAAATTTATTAAATTCCTTGGTTTCATGAAAATTAATATAACTATGTTAGTGTATAATACACTATAATCAATGTCTTTCTTTTTTTGTCATCCAAGCATACGATTCATCATACCTAATTAAATACCTTTAAAAGTACTATTGTTACGCCGTCTTATCTTACGATTCCGACTTAATAGTACCATAATATAGCATAAATATAAAGATTAGAGATTTTCTAATCTTTATATCAGAATATTTTCCTATTGTAATGCATTCCTATGGTTGTAATATTATTTCATTGTATTCTTCTTCTGTAATTTTTTTTTCATTCTTTAACCTCTCAAGTTTTTCTATTTTAATTTTATCTAATTTAAATTGTCTTTTTAAAGCTTCTATAAATGGAGACATATTAAATCACCCCCCTTATAATCATATCATCCATCAATTCGTTTTGCCCTTTAGCTACTTCTATATTAATTAAATTATCAATCCTGTTAGTATCCATTTGATGGATGTTTAATTCTTCTTCTTGTAATACCTTACATAATTCTCCAACGATTCTCAATTTACCATTTACTTCATCAAGTAAATTAATACCCTGTAAATCATCTCTAATGAATATTATAGCTGGAGTGGCTCTAATATTAAATCTAGTTTTAGCTACTTCAAAGCCAACAACTTCAATTTCTTCTACATAAATTTTCATCTCTTCTTTGGCTCTTTCAATTAAACTAATTTCTTTTAATGAGTTTGGATTATATATATAAACAGCTTTCATAAAATTAACCTCCCTTATAATTGTTGATTGTGTATAGTTCCTAATGAACCTGAAGTTCCTGCAAGACCGTTAGTACTATTAGAACTTCCAACTCTTACTCCACCTGAACCACCTAGACCTCCATTAACTGAAACTGTACCATTGTTTTGATAAGAACCTTTATGAAGAAACATGATTACACCGCCACCCGCTCCACCGCCTCCGCCACCTCCGCCAGAATAGTTATCATGTCCGTTGCCTCCATTACCTCCATTACCCCCATTTGCAGATATTTCTCCATTTATTATGATATTTCCTCTAGCTATTATTGCTAAAAACCCACCAGTAAAATCTCCTATTTGTGATGATAATACTGTTGAATAGTTTCCACCTGTTCCTCCGCTTCCTGCGCCATTACTATCACTAGTGTGAGAGCTCATAGAAGAATGTCCAGCTCGTCCACCACCACCACCAGCACCATTGCTACCATTAGCGGAAGCAGTACCATAATAATTTGAATGGAATATAGAGCAAGTTGCAACTATAGACCTTCCACCACCTAACTCAGGATAGAGAATGCCACCACCTGCTCCGCCTCTGCCTCCTCCACCTTCAGGATAAGGATAAAATCCACCGCCTCCACCGCCTCCTCCAAAACCTCCTAGATTAGTTCTACATGCACCACCAATTGAACCTGCTCCTGCATAACCAGTAGGATAAGAAGTGGTATATCTACCAATACCACCATCGCCACCATTACCACCATTACCACCTTTTATATTTTGAAGTATAGTAGTTATTTGATTATACTTTTTAAAAATATCTAACCCGTTTATGTCTTTTGCAACTATGGGTAAGGGCGTTATACTGCCATTATTACAATAACCACCTTTAGCAGTCATATCTATTTTACCGTCAATAATTACATCCCCTTGTGAATATAAAATCAGTCCTTGACATGGATTTGATACTGTAACTATATGACCAATATTAATTAATATACTTTGATATTTTTTAACTATAGCTCCACCATTTAATGATGATTCAAAAGTAGTATTTTCTATTGTATTCAATATTCCATCAGAACCATCATCATAGGAATTCTCAATCCCATTTGTACCTATACCATGTTGGAATAACATATCATTCATTATTGCAACACCTCGCTCGTAATTTTATCATCCATATAAGTTATATTATAAACTCTAGTGGCTTTTACAGTAATTCCATCGGCTAAGTATTCCGTTTCAGTTCTTGTAGTGTATAAGGAACTTATACCACCACTTAAAATAGATTTTAATATCAAAGTTGAATCTTGCCTTTTATATTGTATTTCTGTAAATATTCCATTGGCATCAACATTTAATTTATAAGTACTATACGTCGAATTATTTGCCAAGTGTGACGTAAAATCACCAGTGGAAACTGCTCCAACATCAGCTGCATTTAAAACTACATCACCTATTTTATTATTTACTTTTGTAACTGGTACTGTTACATTTGATGCTTTATTATCAACTATTTTAATCTGTGCATCTAAAATATCCATGTTTCCATTTTGATCTTCTACATTATAGTTTTCATTTCCTAATGGCTTTTTTAAATTATAATTTGTTGTAGAATTTGCCATATAATAACCTCACTTCCTTAAAATATCTGTGTTCTTAATTGATCGTGTGTATAACCATTTAACATATCATTAGTCATTGTACTTAAATCATTGTTTGTATTATAAGTGAATGAATATAAAGCTTTTAAATGAGCTGGTTTAATATCTTCTATGGCCTTTTGTAAATCACTCATATTAGGTGGAATACCTAAAGTACTTACAAATTTAATAGTAAATTGATAATTTATATCATCTTCAATCACATCAACGGATCCATTGCTAAAACTTTCAGCTACATTTTTAATTAATGATACTGTAACTGTTCCCTGACCTCTCATTTTGGCTTTAATTCTTGTACGTCTAAATTCTATATCAAGATTATTATTTACTTCTACTGCAAATTCTTTTTCCCACCTTTCAAGCGTAAAATCTGCTGTAGAAACAAAGAATTGATTTAAAACTATATCTAAATTAGTATTAAAAGTTGTTAATTCTTTTGCATTTGCATTATTTAAGTTTTCTATAACTTTGCTAGTAGCATAATATTTTGGCATATACCCTAACAAGATATTTTTATCCAAGTGTAACACCACCTAAGACCGCTATTTCTTCGGTGCCTGTTGTTATATTAGCTGTTCCACTATTGACCGTTAAACCGCTATAATCTAACACTCCAGCAACATCAAATATTAGATTTCCTATTTTTGCATAAGATACATAAGTTTCTGTAAAAGCTAAAGTTTTAAAATAATCTATTAAAATAGTTTCTATTGAAGTTTGAATATCTGCTAATACATAATTATCTGTATCTATAGTTAATGTTACTATGATATTAATAGGCTTTTCTGTGGCACTAATAACCGTTACTATAGCCCCTATCGGTCTAACTGTTTCTATATATGTTTCAATATCTGTTATTAATTGAGCATCTGCAGCTCTTTTATTACCATTAATTATAGTTGCTTTAACTGTTCCGTTTCCATTCCATAAAGGGGTTATTTTAGCACCACCAACACCAGTGACACTTAAACACCACGCAATATAAGCTGCTACATTTCCACTTGTTCCAGGATTTTGTACCTTTACATAATATCTTTGTCGCAATTCGTTATCCGTTTCTGCTATATATCCATTTGTAATTGCAATAGCATTTGTAACACTAACTAAACCAGCTAAAGTTACTGGAAAATATTTAATAGCACCTACTGGTACATTTCCTATAGTTCCTGCAATATCGCAAATTACATTAACTGTTTCTATTCCTGTTTCTCCTATAGTTTTATCCTCTGTAAAGGTAAAATCAACTAGGTCCGTTGCTACTTTATCACCTATTGTAATTAATGCTCCTGTGGTGCCAGTAATGGTTACTGTAGTAGTTGCATTTGTTGCTATTTTTCTATATAACCCATAAGCTCCTACTTTTCTTTCTAAATATGTTCCTGTTGCTGTATCTGCAAAACCTCTATTAGTTATTAAATCTTGTGCTATATAAGATTTTTCTAGTTCTACTGCAACTGGCTTTTCAACATCATATACAAAACTACCTTCTGTTTTATCATAAGTATCATCAATTTCAGCTAATAGCCTTGCTTGTATAACTTCTTTTGTATCAGACATTAGAATATCACCTCACTTTCTACTGGACCATAAATACTATTTACTGTAAACGCTACTATAAGAGTTCTTTTTTCTCTTGTAAATACAAAATCTTTTACACCTAATATTTCAGTATTTTTTAAGAGCTCTTCTGTAATTTCTCTTTGAATTTCTGACTTAATAAAAAAATATGGATAATTTGAATGGATTAGATCCATTAGAGTTATTCCATATTCATCAATTTCACCAGTAGCATATATTTTAAATTTGAATTTTTCAGTTTTTATTAATTTTATTATATATACTTTTAAAGCTTCAATTCCTGTCAATTCCTCAACTTTTCCATCTTCAACAACAAAATCACCAGCTACAAAATCAAAATTAAAGCTTTTCCCTCTAGTTGCATTTGAAGTTGTATCTGCAACAATCTCACTATAATTATTAATTACTTCATTTTCTAAAAATGGTAAAATATTATTAGCCATTTATATCACCTCGATTTTATCGACTATAAAAAAATATTGTCCTAAGGCATCGCTTATAACTAGCACATCATCACCTTTTTTCAATACATCTTTGTAGGTTATAACTGCGTTGTAGTCGCTTTTAAGAGGTACGTTTATACTGCTTATACTATCGCCCCTACTATCTGTTGCGGTTGCTCCTACTGTGTAACTGTCAATTTCTAGTGTTGCATTTTTAGTATAATTTTCTTTTAAACTACTACATATGCTACAATTTCCCTTTTGCAAAAATACTGTATTATTTAAAATTCCAACTTTGAAAGGATCTAAGGATAAAACTTCACCTTTTAAGTTTCCTGTTCTTTTTACATTTGTTCTATTTTTTAGTTCCATTGCCATTTCTACATCGTATCCCATATTTCACCTACCACTCTATTACAATATTGGATTTACATAGTCCATTTTCTAGTATATTTGAACAACTTTTAATACTATACCAACCATTCAAACCCATGCTATCAACTTTCAAACTTATTAATCTATTAGCCTTTATTTCTTCGCAATTGCTAATAACTGCAATGCTAAGACTAGTACTTTTAAACACTCTGTTGGCTTCTTTAAGTCTATTACTAGCTATATTTTTTGCTTTGCTAATATCTTTAGCTTCAACGGTCAAAACTTCCTGAAAACTTCCGTAAGTATTGATATTTTTTGGATCGCTTACATTTGCTAAAATTCTATTATTGTCTTCGTCACTGGACACAACTAATATTTTGTTTTTCATTTCTTCAATTGAAGAATTTACTTCTAAATCTTTAGACAAAATAAACAAAGGATATATCTTCAAGTCGATTAATTTGCGTATATAAAGTGTATCACCACGCATTTCCTTTATATATTTTAAACCTTTCTCCAGTTCTGCCTGTTCTAAAATATCCGCTATAATATCCGCTAAAGTAAAATCTTTATAAATCTTACTTATTAATGTAGATATTACAACACAATCTACTTTTACACCAAACTTAGCACATAATTGTTTTATAGCTGCATCGCCTGATATTTTATTAAATTGTATAATAGTTTCATTTTTCCCTATGACTCTTGCAAAATCTTGGCATATGTAACTGAATTGATTTTTAGTTTTATTTTTTTCAATAACTGAACCCATAAAGGTTGCTCTTGAGTCTATTAATAATTCTAAGATTGTGCCTTCTGTTAACTCCGTCAAACTGTTAAAGCTTAAATCTACCGCTAGTGTGTCTTTATCACTTCCCCATGCTATACTATTGCTTTTGGTTAGTATGTCTACCCATTTGCCACTTTGTCTAGCACGCATTGTATAAATCATTCTATCACCTTGTACTTTTTAAAACTTACTTGATACTCAACATCGTGTGTTTTATTCTCGTTCCAGGTTAAATTTTCCACCGTAACGGTCCAGTTTAATATTTCTGGGCTGCTGCTTGTTTTGCTTCGTTGCATTATACATCTTAAAGGCGTTTTATATTTCATTGCACTTCGCCACATATTTATTAAAAGATAAGGATCCATTTTACTTTTAGCAAAACTATATTTACCAGCATATTCTGGTAAAAAACTACTTATATTAAATGTAGTAAGGCCTACATTCCCTAACAGATTATAAGTACCATTATTGAAACTTCTAAATTCTTCGTTTTCAGCCGATTCGTTTAACTGTGGCATAACCGCTGGTAAAATTGGTAATTGATGAATTGCTTTTCGCTCTAAATCTGTAAAAAATATATCTGCTATTGTAGCCACCACCTTTTAAATAAAATAGAGTGGCTATATAACCACTCTTACATGTTTCCTAATGCTAATTTAATTTTAGAACCGATATGATTACCTACATAATCTGCATACTCTTCATTACCCATAACATTACCCTGTATGGTTACATACACTTTAACGTCGCCATTTCCAGCTTTGTCTATTAATTGCTTTGATTTATCGGCCGGAATAATCGTTTCGCCACTTGATAATTTCCTAATTTCTCCACCTTTTTCGTGGATTAAGGCTAACCCAGCGCTTGAATAGTTTGTGCCAGTTGCGTGTTTTGGTATATTAGGCACATATTGTTTTTCTCTTCCGTTTACATATTTTGTAGTTACTGTTGTATCTTTATCTTCTGCTTTCGTACCGTTCCATTTTGTTAGCCAATCCCATGCTTTACCTATCCATGTGCATATACCTTTCCAATGTTTTACTACTTCATAGATTGCTATCCCTAGTGCCACTAACCCTGCAATTATTAAAATTATTGGATTAGCTAATAATATTGCGTTATATGCTGCTTGCGCTACAATTGCAATATCTAAGGCGGTTGCTGAACTTATTAAACCTACCTTTTGCGCTACTAGTAACAAGGTTTGCCCGACGATTGCTGCCGAACTTAAAGCTAATTTGCCTATAAAACTTGTAATAGCTAAAACCATCGTTCCTGTCATTACTGCCGCATTTGCTATCATTGCCGCACTAGATTTTATTAACCCACCAATAAAGTTAACAGTAATTTTAGCCCCAGCTAACGTTGCTTTTGCCCCTATTGCTACTAGAGCAGGACCTAATATTACGCTTAATACAAGCGCTGTTGCTCCTATCACCGTTTTATTGTCTTCAAACACTTTTTTGATTTCGGTCCAATGTCTTTTTGCTAATATAACTGCAGCAATTACCGCAGTGAGCCCTAAAACGATTTTACCAAAAGTAGTCATTTTAAAAACTCCATCCGTTAATGCGACTGCAATCTTTAGTCCGTTCATTGCTGTGCTCAATGCAATTGTAACTTTTATAGCAGCATAAAAACTTAGAAAGGCTACTCCAAAATCTTCGATAACTGTTTTATGTTCTATAACAAAATCAATTATTTTCTTGAATCCATCATAAACTTTAACAATAGCCTTGCCAGTATCATCTACCCATTTTTGTATATTCCCCTCATTATCATTCAGCCATGTAATCATTTTATCCGCTATTTTGCCCATCATACCACTTTGCGTATCTACTATAGAGGTTGCAGTATTTTTGAACCTATTTTTTAGCTTCTCCATTTTTGCGCCCATAGTATTTTCCATAATTTCAAATGCTTTGTCGGTTGCTCCAGTGGAATCCTTCATTTTGTCTAATGCATTTTCTGTATCTTTCAAACCACCGCCAGTTAATACTAACGCACCACTTAACGCTCTTACATTCCCAAACAACCCAGCCATTTTTTCAGTACTTCCGCCAGTTTTCTTTTTAACATCTTCCATAAACCCAGCGAATCCTTTGGATTTTAAACCTGCTACGCTAAAGTCTATACCCAACTTTTGGGCCATTTTGGCGCTGTCTGAGGTTGGTTTAATTATAGAAGTCATAATGCCTTTTAAACTCACTGTTGCTTCATCTGTTTTTAATCCATTTTTAGTAAGACCTACCATACCACTTAGTAACTCATCTATGCTTAACCCGGCACTGTTAGCTATAGGTGTTAAACTTCCCATACTCTCGCCTAACTCTGCTACTGTGGTTACCCCTAGATTTTGTGTCATTAGCAATTTATCAGAAATAATATTCATTGCCTCTTGGCCTTTTAAACCATATACATTCATTGTGCTTGTTAGAATTTTTAAAGCACTATTAGAATCCGTAAAACCTGCTTTTGCTAATTTTGACGAACTAACTGATGCGGCTAGGGAATCTTTAGTAGAAACACCGCTGGAAATAGCATTATATTGTGTATCAGCTAACTCTGTAGTATTTACTCCTGTAGTATTAGATGCTTGTAAGAGACCCGCTTTAATTGCAGTCTTTTCTAAGTTAGCACCAGCGATACTTTTTACTTTTGCGGCTGCTTCATCTAATTCTTTTAATCCTTCTATGCCAACTTTTAATACAATTCCAGCACCAATTAATGCCCCCAGCGCTGCAAATTTTACAGTAGTTTTAACTATCTTGTCAGCCATGCCCATCATATTTTTACCAAACTTATTGGCCATATTTACGCTATGTCTACTAGCTCTTTGCATTTCTGTACTCATACCAGCTACACGACCGCTTACCGTTACTAATTTGGGAGACATCTTATCTTGCATACTCAATATCGTGCTAATTGTTCTACTCATTTATTCACCTCATTTCTTTTCGTATTCCTTGTTTTTCAATTCGATTTGGAATATTAAAGATTGAATATAAAATATTTTATTTTCTTCACTTAAATTTAGTAAATATTCAAGCTTAAAACCTTTTTCGAGATAATAAGAAATCCAGTATAATTCGCCACCTTCGTTCTTATCACCCCGTATTAGTTTTTTATATTTTCGATTACCTCATCGTTATTATTAAATTCATCGGAAATTTGATTAGCAATTTCCATTAATTTGTCTGTACTAAATACTTTTAATACAATATCATAAGGATCAACTACACCAAGCGACTTTTGAAATTCTGCATCATGCAAAAATGCACATGAATTATAAACTAAAGTAACCGCTGCATCCGTCATTAAAACAAAATCCATCTCAGCAACCCTTGATTTTCCGTTATCACCAATTTCAGATTTTATCGCTTTTGTGTTTTTAGACATATAAACCAATAAATCATTTTGGCTAGGCCTAGTAAACGTAACCGTTCCGCCCATACCCTCTATTTCAACTTCAATCGTCATTTTTCTATTGTTATATTTATCGGTGGCTTTCTTTGCAAAATCTGCTAATGTTAATTTTTTTCCCATAATTACACCCTTTCTTTTAATTAATAAAGGAGCCATAAGGCCCCTCGTTTATATAGTTTCTATTACTTCATAATTCGTTACTGTGAAAGGTATTTCTTCTTTAGCATCAGCTTTGGCTTCAAAGTTTATTAAATCAAATTCACTAAAAAATCCATATACTGCAGCCCTTTCAGATTTTCCACTAGATTTATTTTCTAGCTTAGTAATAATTTTTATAATCGGTATTATGCCGCTTTTGAAACCAGCGGAAACTTGCGTTATACCCATACTCTCTGTTTTATTGACGGAAACTGTGCCTGAACCTTTCCAGCCATTGTAGCTATAACTCGTTCCCATATCTCCGCATTGATTTATTTCACTGAAATCTCCAGTTATTTTAACTTCTATTTTAGATAAACTAAATATAGCGGAACCTTCTAGCCACGCTTGGCCACTATTACCATTTAATATCTTATTTGTTATATCGCTCATATTATCACCCCTTTTATATTTATTTTAAGCTAATGAAATAATAAAATTAAGATCTGTAATACTTTGTAACTCTTTTACATTAGCTTTTAAGAATAATTGTCTTTTAAACGCTTGGCTTTTTACTTTTGCATCTGTCCAATCTACCGCCAGTGGATTAACCGCAACCCATACCGCCCTTTGTGCATCAACATCAACTTCCGCTAAATTCTCATAATTAGAATCCAATATATTAGCATCCTCTAAAGTTTTAAAGTAGTTATTTATTGCACTTAAGAAAATAACTTGATTATCATAGATATTTTTATATTTTCCAATCCACTTCTTAAATTCTGTTCTAATATCGTCTAGCATCAAGTTATTAACTTCTATTGTTTCAATAAACTTAAAATCTTCTGTTAGGTCCTCTGTAACTTCTGTCAACGTATTAATTCCTAATGATATTTTAACTGCATCATCTTCGTTTATTAACACCATTTTACCTAGCTTTAACTCTGCATCAACATCTTCTGGAACTGTTACACTTGTTAGATTGCCCATAGTCAAATAAGTTGTTCCTTTGTCTACATTTGCACCTGCTAAATATCCAAGCAATGAAGGAATAAACACATCGCCACTAACTTCACCTCTTGCATCCATAAAGTTGACCATTGTATTTCCTAATTCAACTACATTTGTACTCGCAGGTGGTGTTGTAGGCGCAAACACTGCACTCATGAACGTTTTTTTATTTGCAGCCATTTGTTTAGTCCACGTTGCTAAAGTTGCATAATCTGTCGGTAGTCCATCCGCGAATCCTACCCATCCGGTAGTTAAAGCACCCTCAATTAATGTTAATGCACTCTCAAATCCTTCTGTGGTTGCAATTCTAAATACAGTAGTTTTGAATGGTCCACCTTGCATAGTATCTTTTATATATTGCAAATTTTCCGCAGTATATAGCGCTGCATCTGCTGTTAATTCTGTAATAGTTTTGTAATCCTTTTGTATAAACGTTTCATCTGTATCATCTTTAATTATTAGGGCCACATTACCCCTTGCACTTCTTTCAACAAAAGAATAAGCGCTTTGTATAAAGCTAATATCAATGTTTGGCTGTTCAATAGTCATATAATTACCTCACTTTTAATTTATTTTTGCGTTAACTTCTAATGTTTCCATATATTCGCTTAAGTCCAACATTTCGATTTCCTCTAAACTGTACAATTCAAAACTACATGTCAAATAACCATCTGTTTTATTTACATCAAATTTTACTTCACTAACTGGGAAATAAAAGGTTTCTAATACTTGCAACTCTTCAAGAAAAGCATTTTCCAATATATCATGAATTTTTAAAAGCTCTATCTTTGCATTGTCTCGGATTGTAGCAAAATAAAAAAGCTCAACATATAATTTGCGCTCTTTGATGTAGTAGTTAAATTTATTTGTTTTGTTATTTTGAAAGTCTAAGTATAGGGATGGTCTAGTTATACCCTCGACTATACTTGTACTACTAAACTTAGTTGTACTAAATTCTGTATCTGTTAAAGCTACTGTTATTTTACTTATTATCGCTTTGTAAATATCAATAAGTGTTACAATATTAATCACCTCTTTTAAGCATAAAAATAACACCCTTAAGAGTGTTATTCGCCTATTGTATTAATTTGTATTTTATATGTTGCTTTGCTTATGTCTACATCTGTATCATCTGTAAATGTTTTTGTTTCTCCAGATCCTATATCTATCAAACTAGCATCGCCTGTTGTCAAGATATTATTTTCACTATCATAAAATGTTATTGTAGCTGTATAGGTATGTTTTACTGTATCTTTGTTTATAGCTTCTCCAATTATTGACCATGTAATGTCAGTATCTTTTTTTATTGTTAACTTTGGAAATATAATTGTCGGTACTATTGATTTTACAGTTTCAGTTATTTGAGTTTTGGGCAATTTTTCTATTTTTTTGTCAGCACAACCTACAATATTTAAAGACAATACCAATAGACATATGAATAAACTTATTTTATATTTATTTCCAAACTTTATCATCATATTTTAACCCACCTTACTAATATTTTACAATTAGTATAGCATTACAACCCATTTTTTTTAAGCATATCATTTATAAAGTTTTGGGTATCTGTATAATGTCTATCATCAAAACTATCTTTTGATTTGTCCATAAAATGATAACCTTCAACCCATGTTTCGTCACCAGTTTTACTGCTTTTTACACCTTTTTTACCTCTGCCGCCTTTATGGATAAATCCCAAATCGAGTAAATGCGTTAATGGATGCCCTGAATACGCTCTACAGCTTAAATCACCATTATATTTATAGACTTTCCCAGCTTTAAACCTTTTCAACATTTCATATTCAGTTGCTCCACTTCCTGCCGCCGCTCCGCTACTTTTAAAAGTATTTTTATTAACTTTTGTAAGTTTAGTTGCACTTTTCTTTAAAAACTTTTTAGATTCTCTAGGTAATTTAGTTGATGCAATACTTAATAAATCTTTTTCAAATTCTTCAAGTTCATGCGTATTGAATCCCATATTAGCCATTATTCAATCACCAACTCGCAAAATATTTCTAAAAATTCATTATTCTTAAAGTCAGGATTCCAGTATTTAAATTCATATTTCAGCCCCTTAAATTTAAAAAACATATCTACTTTAGGAATCAATATAGACTTTACCCTACATGTTATTTTATAGTTATGTGTAATTATTTCTGTAACTCCACTATTATTCGATTGTGAAGCACTACTAGGTGATATGTTACAGTATACAATAGGCTTAATTATCCTTTTTTCTGTATCCCATTCGCCTAGTTCATTTTCAAAAGGTACTAGTCCCCACAATTCAACTTTACAATTGAGTTTAGATGTTATATTTTGCATTTACTCACCTACTTTAAAGTAAATTAACACAATACATGTTTAATATTGTATCTACAATTTTATTTACTTTGTCTTTTTCTACTGTGGCGCTCCTATTGTCGTACATATCACTTACAAGCGCTAAATAAGCTAGTGTTAGGTCTTCTTTACTGTCTAAGTCTACATCTTCTTTAATTCCGGTATAAGCCTTAATATAAGATTTTGCGCCAATTAACATTATAGGCAATAAAGGTTCTTCAAAGTCCAACCTTAAATATTCGCTTGCGGTTTCTGTTGTAACTTCACTTATTTTCATGTTTCACCTCATTTAAATATAAAATAGGGCGATAAAACCGCCCTAAATACTATATTTTGTTTACGATACTAGCGCAATACTGAGTATCTTTTGCGATACCATCAATGTAAATGTCTGAACCATAACCAATTAATCCTGCTCTTTTGTATGCAGAATCATCATAAATATATAATGCTAAACTTTTCTGTAGATTAGTGTGAT
>NZ_JBNMNU010000068.1:0-21561 GCF_051278035.1 Clostridium sp. | reverse complement strand
GCTTCTTTAAAAAAAGTATAGCATGAACTAGGTCTATTAAATTCACCCCAAATCACGCTTTTTAAAAAATAAAGCACCAGCAACTTGCTGGTGCTAATGTTTCACTTATTTAGGACATTTTCAAAAATGGTTGACATAATTAATAAGTGATTAAAAAAACTAAGAGTGGATTCCTCCCCTAAATCTGGGATAGAATCCACTCTTAATTTATATACATACTCTAATAAATTCAACTAAGGTTTACAGCTGTCCCATGACCTCTATTTTAATATCATCTGTTATGTCACAGGCATGAAAATGTTATTTTATCCCTCAATGAAAAACTCATCTGCATCACTATATGGAATTTCTTTTTTACCAAGCAATGCGATAACTGCGCCGGTAAGTTTTCCAAATATAAAAGCTACAACTACAGTAACAACTATTCCAAGTAGCTGAATTCCAGCATTTCCAGTTATAGCTATTGCTACTACACCTCCAAGGATTCCAGGCATTCCATGTAAATTGTTAATCCCACAGGTGTCAGTTCCCTTTATAAGTTTTTGTACCTTAGGTGCAATAATGCTGTAGCCAACTACACTAAGTGCTCCAGCGGCAATTCCTATAAGCATAGCATATCCAGGTGTTGTTATATCACAAGTAGAACCAATTGCCACTCCACCAGCAAGGGCTGCATTTGCTATATCTTCTATCTCTAGTTTACCTCTAATTATCTTTGAAAATATGTATGTTGCGAGTGTTGCACCGCATAGGGCAAAAATTGTGTTTATTGCAGTTAAGACAACTCTCTCTGGAGCTACTATTGCACTTGTAAATGATGGCCAGAAAAGCCATAATACCATACTTCCAATTAGACAAAGTTGGTTAGAGCTTGGATTATTTTCACAAGCAGCGTCATCTTTAAATTTAGAAAAGGTATTTGCTACAACTCCGAGTCCAAAATATGCACCAAAAGCATGTATAACAACTGAACCGCCAGTATCAACAAATCCTTTAAATATACCGCTTTCAAGTATAAGCCATTCATTAAATATATAAGCTGGCACGAATAATAATCCCATTATAATATATTGATCCATTTTTAAACGTCCTAGAGGAGCACCAATTGCTATAAGCAAACTTGCAGCAGCAAATTCTGCAAATAAAAGTGTATCAATACTTATAGTTGACATAGCAAATTCTTCTCCACCAAAACTTTTTATAATCATATACATTGGAATAGCTATACTTACTGAAAGAAATGTTGCAGTAATTGAAGTATATCCGTGATTTCTTATGAAAACCATAAGGAAACCAAACCCAACAAGTAGCATTGCTAAAATATGAATAGAACGCTCATATTTTAATGTATCAAAAATTGTACTATTTTGTAGGGCAGCTTGATTCACTGTGCTACTTTCAGCATTAATTGCTGAAACACCAGTTGATACGTTGTGATTTATGCTAGGTATCAAGATAAGTGCAGCCCCTATAAAGAATAACAATAAAAATATTAGTAGTCCTTTGTTTACAGTGGATTTAGGAACATTCTTAACTCCTTTTTTTGCAGATAATTGAGTCATTATTTTACCCCCATTGATCATATTTTTCATTAGCTATAAGCATGTTTTACTTTTTAAAAATGGTTTATATGATTATAACTTACAAAAATGCCACTCAGTGTGACTATTTTGTCTCACTGTGACGATTTTGTCTCACCGAGGTATAGTAACATTTTTTCACTTATAAGAAAAGTATAATTTGAGGCCTTAAAGTAGTGAAAACGTTTATATGCTTGCAAATTCAGAGATATCCTTTTGTTTTCATAAGATTGTTAATTTATATTTCTTTTACCCAAAATGAAGAGGTACTTTACTAGCATTAATATTAAAGGACATTAAAATTAGCCATCAACATAAGGATTATATTTCAATCCTTATGTTGATGGCTATAGGTTGATGACACTACGCTATTTATTAATTTTAATTTTTGCTATTCTCTTAGCCAATTTTTTCTTATGTTCAAAATTACCAAGACGAGCGATCATAATTCGCTGAGCTTGTGGCGAACCTGCCCCATGCATGGATTCTGTACGGTATCCTACCGCACCTGATCCTAACGTCAGGTTCTCAATAAGTCTCATTATACGCATTCTATCTTCTGTAGGTACATTGTCCACACCCTTTAAATATTTCTTAACGTAATGACCAACTTCATCGCTCCTGAAATCTTCCTCAGAAGGCATCGTAACCATCATTCCACCTGCTATATCTTCTGCTAAACGTGCAATCTCATATGGGAACCGTGTTACATTCTGCTTACAAACATTTGCTATCAAAAGATCTATCAAATATGCCCCAGATTGAGTTGCTTGGCCCTCAAAAGAACAAGCAAGAGCGCAGGCATACATAGTTTCGTTAAGATGAGTCATTTCTACTAATTTATCCTTTATGTGGGACGCTTTTGCAGCTCCATTGTAATCTGCCGCTAATGCTGCGGATCCTATAAGCACATCACCAACACCTACCTTACAAGCGTAACTTGGTCTGTGGTGTCCTGCAAAGCGCTCCACCATCATTCCTACAAATTCCGTTTCACCATTCAAGAAAATCCTATCGTTTGGAACAAACACATCATCAAATACTACCAGGCCTTCATGCCCTCCAAATTCACTATTTCCTACATCCATCTCACTACCTTCAAGCTTTCTGGTATCGCAGGACTGCCTTCCATATATAATAACTATGCCCTTAGTATCTGTTGGCACTGAAAAACTTACGGCATAATCCTTATCTTCAGGATCCATAGCAATTGTCGGCATAACAAGTACTTCGTGTGAATTCACTATCCCCGTCTGATGAGCTTTACAACCTCTTACTACTATCCCATCTGGTCTTCTTTCCACCACTCTAAGGTAAAGATCAGGATCTGTCTGTTTACTAGGTGAACGTCCCCTGTCTCCTTTCGGGTCAGTCATTGCACCATCAACAATCAAATCATCCTTTTGGACATACTTTAAAAAATTTACTAATCTTTGATGATAATTGGTCGAATACTTCTTGTCAATTTCATATGTTGTACTATACACAGAATTCAAACCATCTTGCCCAACACAACGTTGAAAGCAACAAGCAGTATGTTGACCAAGCAATCTTTGTCTCTTAACTTTTTTTACTAAGTCATCTGTGTTTTGAAATATATGATTAAATCTGTTTATTTTTTCTCCTGTTAAATGTTATGTTGCTGTCATAAGATCCTCAAATTCTGGATGATTAAGGGCCAACTCATAAGTAGCTGCAACTGCATTCATTGAAGGAATGATAATTGGATTATCTACTGGATTCTGAATTTTCTTACCAAACATGTATACGTTTAATTTAAGCATCCTTAAGCTCGCAATATATTGTTCTTTATTCATTAAAGTCATTCTTATCCCTCCGTTATTTTTAATAAATATAGAATTCTAAATTTAATCATTTAATTGTGTGAATTTTCTCTATATTGTTTTTTATAATACTATTTTCTCCTACATCTGTCAACTTCTTTCGTATTTAATAAATCCCTATAGCCTTGTTTCTAATCTACAAAAACTCTCATAGTATGCGGATTGATCCCCTATATCACTTACTTCATCAGTTGTTAGCATATTTACAGAACCACTTTTATGCCACATACCTTCATAGATCATAATTATGTTTTCCCCTACAATATCGCTTATAAGTAGATATGCTTCGATTTCACCGTACTTTGACTTTACTTTTACTAATTGGTTATTTTCAAAGCCCTGTTGATTTAATGTGTTTTCATTTATATAAGCTATTGGTTTTCCATCTTCAAAGGCAAAGTGCTGAGAATTAAGTGAATTTTTCGGATGAGGCGATAATAACCTTAGTGAATAGTTTTCATCCCTTTCCTTTATAGGTATATATTCTGGCACCGGACTTAATCCTTGATTTTTAGCAGTTTCAGAGTAAAGTTCATATTTGCCCGATGGTGTATCAAACTTTCCATCTTTCCAAGGTATTTCTTCCCCCCCTAGGGCAAAGTAATTCTCCTTTAAGTATTCATAGGTCACATTAGCCTTATCCATAAGAGGTCTTAAGGCATTTCTAAAAAAGGTTTCCTTATCAATATCTGGGTACTCTTTTAGCTCCATTTTTCTAGCAAGGCTTCTAAAAAACTCATACTCACCAATGATGTTGTTTACAGGTTCAATAACCTTCTCCGAATAACTAAGATAAGGCGAATACATTCCTGTATAAATAAAATCCTCTTCCTCGAGGATGCTAGTAGCTGGTAGCACAAGGTCTGCAGACCTTACTGAATCTGTCATGAACAAATCAATAGCTACAATAAAATCAATTTTCTTAAAAGCTTCAAGAGTTTTGTTTATATCTCCTACTTGAACCAGCGGATTTCCTTTGTTTATAAACATACACTTCACTGGGGGATTATTAGTGCTTAATATAAAATCAGCAAATTGACCTACAATATAATTTCTCTTTTTCACTTTGAGCTGTTCACTTTTATCTACATGGCTAACTACATACTTACTAATAGTTTTATGATAGTAATTAACTCCTCCTCCACTTTTACCTATATTGCCTGTGATGGCGCCTAAAGAATCTATGGCTCTCACATTGTTCCCACCATTTCTATATCTTTGAAGTCCATAGCCAATATAAATTGAAGAAGGTGTATTTAGGGCGTAAGCCTTTGCTAGTTTAATAATATTCTCTTTATCTACTCCTGAAATCTCCTGCGCATAATCTAAGTTAAATTTCTTTACATACTCCTTATAATCCGCGTATCCTTTAACATTTCCCACTATGAAGTCTTTATCAATCAAGTTATTCTCAATAAGGTAGTTCGCTATACCAAAAGCTAAGACACCATCCGTCCCTGGATTCAATCTAATATATTTTGAAGCTACCTTAGCAGTATTTGTTTTTATTGGATCAATAACATAAATATCTGACCCTCTATCCTTTGCCTCTTTTAAATATTTCATCAAGTGAATGTTTGTATCTGCGGGATTTCTACCCCATATAAAAATAGTCTTAGATTTTTGTATATCTTTAGGATCATGCTCCTTATTAGAGCCAAAGTCGATTTTTTGTGCTTCTCTACCAGCACCTAAGCATAGACTACCTATAGCTTTTGTTACTCCCCCATAGTAATTAAAAAACATTTCATCTACAGACTTACTAAGCCCACTATAACCACCACTAGAGAACAAGAGTACAGATTCGGAGCCGTATTCTTTTTTATAAGAAAGGAGTTTGCTAGAAATCTCATCTAAAGCTTCCTCATAACTTATGTCCACCCATTTTCCATTAACTTTCCTTTTAGGGCTTAATATTCTATCAGGATGATATACTCTTTCCAGATGTTTTCTCCCCTTTTCGCAAATTACTCCCTTAGTTAAAGGATGATGCTTATTACCTTCTATTTTTATAATCTTGTCATTTTTCACTGTTGCTACCATAGAACAATTTCCAAAACAATCTAGTGAACAACCAAAATTTATATTTTTATCTTCCATTGATTACCTCCATTGTTAATGATTTTACAGAATAAATATATAATCATAATTTTTCCATTAGATCTACACTGGAATACATGACATTACCTGGGTAATTATTCAGCCTTTTATCACCGCTAAATCCCTCTAGTCTCATGTTGTAACCATTTCCTCTCTTCTTTATCTAAACAAGGAGCAAGTTTTGTGTATACAGCTTTATGATAGTTGTTTAACCAATGTATTTCGCTTTCAGATAGCATCTTTTCATTGATTCCATCTAAATCAATAGGGCAATAAGTAATTGCTTCAAACTTCATAAATTGTCCAAACTCTGTTTTTTCATCTTCAACTACAAGTATCATATTTTCAGTTCTAACGCCATGCCTTCCTTCTTTGTATATTCCGGGTTCATTAGTAATAACCATGCCCTTTTCTAATTTTATATTATCAGTTTCTTTTCTAATACCCTGAGGTCCTTCATGAATATTCAAGAAAAATCCTACTCCATGGCCTGTTCCGCACTTATAATCCAAACCATGTTGCCAAATAGGTTGCCTTGCTAATATATCTAAATTAGAACCCGTTGCTCCATGCAAGAATTTAGCTGAGCTTAATGCAATGAAGCCTTTTAACACCAAAGTAAAATCCGTTTTTTCTTCGTCAGTAAGTTTTCCAAGAACTATAGTTCTTGTAATATCTGTTGTTCCATTATAATATTGTCCACCTGAATCAACTAAGAAAACTCCTTCGCTTTTTAGAGTATATTGAGTTGCTTTATTTGCTTTATAATGCATCATGGCAGCATGATCCTTATATCCTGCTATAGTGTCAAAACTAGGACCAACAAATAGCTCTTGCTTCTTTCTGATGCCTTCTAATTTTTCTTCTGCAGAAATCTCTGTAATTTCTTCTTTATCCACAGAGGTTTTTAGCCATTTTATAAATTTGACCATAGCTACTCCATCATTTATTTCACAACATTTTAAATTTGCTATTTCAGTTTCATTTTTAATAGCTTTTAATTTAGTAGTAATACTCGGATATTCAATTTTTGTGGTATCAATGTTAATAGCGTTATATAAGGCAGCATTTGTTTTATTAACATCAAAAATAATTGAATCTCTTATTGTAAGCTCTTTTAAAAATTCTTGTATTTTATTATAATCTTTTAATATAACATCTTGAGCTTCTAGTTCTAATTTAATATCATGAGGAACCTTTGAAGAATCAACAAATAAATAACATTTGTCTTGCGCTACTATAACGTTGGCTATTGCAACAGGATTATTTGGTACATCAGAGCCTCTTATATTTAAAAGCCATGCAATGTCATCCAAGGACGTTAATAAGTGATAGTTTGCACCTTTATTTCTCATTTCTTCTCTTAACACATTCAGCTTTTCTACTCTAGACTTTCCTGCATATTTTACGTCATGTACAAAAATTGAGCCTTTAGGTATCTCTGGTCTGTCTTCCCACAATTCATTAATTAAATCATGGTCCATTTTTAATGTTATTCCTTTTGGTTTAAATGCTTTCTCCATATTTTTAACCATATTTACTGAAAAAACACTTCCATCAAAACCAACTATACTTCCTTCTTTAAGAACAGATTTTAACCATTCAGTACACGAGGGTACGCCGGGATCTACCATCCTAAATAATCTAATTCCAGAATCCTCAAGTTGCGTCTGAGCTTGAATGTAGTATCTACCATCTGTCCATAAGCCAGCGTCCTCTAATGTAATAACTACAGTACCTGCTGAACCTGTAAAACCTGATATCCATTGTCTACATTTCCAGTGCTCTGCTACATATTCACTTTGATGTGGATCAAAACTAGGAATTATGTAAGCAGTTATTTTGTTTTCCTTCATTAATATTCTTAATTTCTCAATCTTATCTTTAACTTTCATAATATATACCCCCACTTTCATTAAAATTACATTGTATACGTAATCCAATAACACTAAAAGCTATTATTCCAATTACTATTCTCTACTCTCCTTTTTTAGAAAAGAATAAACTCGTAAGCTTGTTCCAAAATAGTCTTGCTACTTTCATAAGATAATATTTGTTTTGTATGTTGAAAGCTAGCCCACTTATAATCCTTTACCTCTTCTTCTTGAATATGTACTGACTGCTCTTGCACTTTAGCTAAAAAGAATATAACCTCTTTCCTTACCCCTTCTTTCGGTGAATACTCAACTGTTACTCTAAATCCATCAATTAGATCAACTAGTAACCCCGTTTCTTCATAGATTTCCCTTACTGCTGTTTCTTCCTCGTTTTCACCTTTTTCAACGTGGCCTTTTGGAAATCCCCAATGGCCATCACTTTTATGACTAATAGTAAGAAACTCTAAATTATCATCATTTTTTCTATAAATCACGGCTCCACAGGATTTTTCAAAATTCATAATAGCACCCCCATAAAAATATCCTTGTTTTGAAATAGTTATCTACTCTAAGTTTAGATAATTTCCTCATATTTATCCTTCTTATTTACAAAGCACAAAAACTAATTACAATTAGAATCTCTAGGCGAAGTACATGTAAATGCCTACTATATAAGCATTTCTTGCTACTTCCAATGTCATATAAAAAACTTACTCTTAACTTACTTTAATTGACTATTATTATAACAAATCTATAAAAAAAAATCTTCCATAAACAGAGATTTTTTTTACTTTAATCCTTATTTTATTTTTAGAAGTACCAACTCCAGCGTGGTGACGCTAGGTACTATCTAGATGAATACTACGATAGCTTCTTTCACTAATCATAGCGTCATATGCGTCAGCTGTTGCAATAATTTTTGATTGAAATGGTATTTCCACTGGCTAACTTACTCGTAGATATAAAATTAATAAGAGAACCTATAATAATAAAAACAATACCTATTGTCGTATTCAAAGCAATAACCTCTTTTAAAATTATTAAAGCTAAAATTGGCGCTAATGCTGGTTTAATGAAGAATACAATTGATGCAGTCGAAGCAGAAGTTTCCTCCATTGCTAAAATATAAAAAGTATACCCAAGCCCAGTAACACAAATACTAATATAAGCTAGCATCGGTATATTTTCTATTGTTATACCCTTAAAAATCGGAATATTTGAGAATTCATTTAATCCAATACCAGAAATAAAGCTTGATACAAAATCTAATTTTGTAATAAGAATAATTACTAATATTTCAAGGCTGCCAATTAAAAACGTAAAGCAGTTTATTACTACGCCTCCAAATTTCTCAATTTTCTTATTACTTATTACACTATATAAAGCAAAAGTTATCGCGGATATAATAATGAATATTGTCCCTTTTAAACTAATTTCCATGCTAAAAGGATTTAATATACATATCATTCCAATTATACTAAGTACCATTGAGATAATCGTGTGTTTATATAATTTTTCACCAATTAAAAAATGGGCAAAAGTAACTACAAATACAGGGTTGCAACTAAAAAGTATAGCTATTAAAGATGCCTTACAGTATAAAATAGCAAGTTGGTAAAATGTCATACTAACCACCACACAAATAAATCCTGTAAGTGCAAAAAACAAAATATCATCTTTAGTTAATGAAGTTTTTTTACTCTTCAATTTCTTTATAGCAAGTGGTAATAAAAGTATTGCCCCTACAAAAAACCTTATGAAACTTATCTGTATAGGATTAAAATCATTTGAAACCATTTTTAGTACTATTTCCATAGTACTAAAAAGAAATGCAGATAGAATTATAAACCAGTATCCTTTTTTCATTATTACGCCTCTACTATATAAAATTTGATCATGTTAATAATACAGTTAAAATCTTATTAAGATAAATATTTGTTATTATAATACACATAATCAAACTACATATTACCACAGAATTCTTTAAATCACTATTTTGTTATTACTCCATACGCCGGGTAGCCATTTACTAATGTGTATAGAGTATCCTAAATTTTCTATTTCTCTATTAAATAAGCTTTTTCATTTTGATTAACTAAAAGTTTTTCATCAATTCCTAATTAAAAAGTATATTTAATAAATCATCTTTTGATATCTTCCCAAAATAACTTGTTATGTCTATATCCTTTATTACATTATTAATAGCATTTTCTTCGTATTTTAAACCTACTAAAAGTACTTCAAAATTTTTAACATCGCAAGTTCCAAAGAAATCCCCATACATTTTACAGTTTTTTATTAATCCATCTTCTACGTTAATTCTAACGTCCAAAATTCCAGCATCAAACTTTTTACTGTTTTTATAATTAAACTTTGGAGATTCACCGAAATTCCATTCCCAAGTACTATATTTATTTTGCATCAAGTTATCTATTCCATCTTTGTCTTCTTTAGTTAATTCATATTTTATAACTGGACTCTTTTCATACTCATATAGATATTTTAAAATAAGATCTCTAAACTCTAAAACGTCTATATCTGATTTTAGATAGTCATTTATGTTTGTCACTCTACTTCTTACAGATTTTATGCCCTTAGATTCTATTTTTTCCTTTTTTACAATTAGTGCTTTACTTAGAGTTTCTAAATGAGAATTAAATAATAGTGTGCCATGATTTAATAACCTTCCTTTTATAATACTTTGAGCAATTCCTGAAAATTTCTTTCCATCTAGTGTTAAGTCGTTTCTTCCTGAGAGCTCACATTCAATTCCGAGTTTTCCTAAGGCATTAATTACTGGATATGTATATTTTTTAAAATCTATTTTTTCCATTTTGTCTGCCTTTGTTATAAAAGAAAAATTCAAATTACCAAGGTCATGATATACAGCACCACCACCCGTTATTCTCCTTATAACATGAATGTTATTTTCACTAACATACTGACTGTTTATTTCTTCTAATGTGCATTGATTTTTACCTATAATTATTGATGGTTCATTTCTCCATAAAATTACGTAATCGTCTTTCATATCAAAATTTTTGAAAGCATATTCTTCTAACGCTAAGTTATATCTTGGATTCGTAGAATTATTTTCAACATATTTCATATATCCTACCTTCCTCTCAATATTATAATAAAAGCAGCTTAAAAACAAATAGTAATGCTATTTTAAGCTACTTTTTCAACACCAAATTAGTTACTTATTGGGAATATGGATTGCCTGTTTATTTACTGCAAGAACAGCTTCCCTCATTGCTTCCCCTACAGTTGGATGTGCATGTATTGTAGTTATGAGCTCTTCAAGTGTGCATTCTAACCTTAGTGCAAGAGCACCTTCAGTAATAATATCCGTAGCCCCAGGTCCTAATATATGAACCCCTAAAATTTCATCATATTTCACATCAGCGATAATCTTTATAACACCACTGGTTTCACCCATTATAAGTGCCTTTCCATTTGCTGCTAAAGGGAATTTTCCAACCCTATAAGGAATTCCACTAGTTTTTACTTGTTCTTCCGTGAGTCCCACAGATGCAAGTTCTGGTCTTATATACACACAAGCTGGTACAGTCTTATAATCCATTTTAGAGTTTTTACCCATTATCCTCTCAGCTGCAACGATGCCTTGTTCCGAAGCTACATGAGCCAACATGTTTTTCCCGGTACAATCTCCTATTGCATATATTGAAGCTACATTTGTTTCCATATTATCATTTACAACAATACAACCTTTTTCTATATTCACTCCCGATTTATCCAAATCAATATTTTTTATATTTGCACGTCTTCCTACAGCTACAAGCACCTTTTCCGCTTCAATATTTAACTTTTCAGTTCCTTTTGAAAATGCTACATTCAAATTTTCATTTACTTTTTCAATTTTAGTTACCTTGCAGTCATTGTATATTTCTATACCTTCACTTATTAAATTAGCCTTAACCATTTCTCCAAGTTCCCTATCTATAGGGGGTAATATAAATGGAAGCATTTCTACTATATGGACTTTGCACCCAAAGGCACTGTACACACTAGCAAATTCTACACCGATTACCCCTCCACCAATAATCACCATACTCTTAGGTATATTTGTAAGACTTAAGGCATCCGTGCTATCCATTACCCCCTCAAGCTCTTTGCCTTCTATAGGGGGTAAAAACGGAAGAGAACCTGAAGCGATAATGACATTGTCAAATTCTACTTTCTCGATTTTCCCATCATCACTGATTACAGATATAACATTTTTTGATTCAAATCTTCCAAGTCCATTTATTACCTTAACTTTATTTACTGATAACAAGCCTTTTACGCCTGAAACTAGAGTGTTTACCACAGTTTTTTTTCTACTTTGTACTTTACCCCAGTTTACTTCAACATTTCCCTTTACTTCTATTCCAAATTTATCGCTTTCTTTTATTTCATGTAGCAATTTTGCTGATTGCAGCAGTACTTTAGTAGGTATGCATCCTACATTTAAGCAAGTGCCTCCAATCTTTGATTTTTCAATAAGGGTTACGTCCCCACCTAATTGTGCTGCTCTTATTGCAGCTACATATCCTCCAGGACCTCCACCTAAAACAACTACCTTCATAACAGTCACCTTCCTTATAGTATAAGTATTTCAGGTTTTTCAATTAACTTTTTAACTTTTGATAAAAACTTAGCTGCCATCGCTCCATCTATAGCCCTATGATCTGCTGTAAGTGATAAATTCATCAAAGGTTTTATTACAATTTCTCCATTTATAACTACAGGAGTATCTTCTATTGTGTTTACTCCAAGTATTGCAACTTCAGGCTGATTTATAATTGGGGAAAAGCTCTGAATACCATACATTCCCAAATTAGTAATTGTGAATGTTCCTCCGCTCATCTCCTCCTCTATAAGTTTTCCTGCTTTAGCCTTTGAAGCTAAATCTTTAACTGACTCTGAAATTTCACTTAACCCTTTGGATTGTACATTTTTTATTACCGGAACTACAAGTCCACCCTCTACTGCCACAGCAACTCCAATATTAATATAGTTTTTAATTATAAATTCTTCCTTATCAACAGAACAATTAACAAGTGGAAACTCTAATAATGCAGTAGACATTATTTTTACAAGTAAATCAGTATATGTTAGTTTGCACACATCTTTTAGGCTATCCTTAACCCTCTTTAAGTTGGTAGTGTCCACTTTTATATCATAAGTAACTGCAGGTGAAACAATCCAACTCTCATGCATTCTTGATGCGATAACCTTTCTCATAGGAGTCATCTTAACTCTCTTTTCCTCAATTGTAATGTCTGTGCCCTTACTTTCAAAGGCAAGTACATCTTCTTTCATTACCCGTCCATCTTTATTTATTTCAGAAACATTAACATTTAACTCCTGTGCTAATTTAGCAGCTACTGGAGAAACCTTAGTGTTATTTTTTTCATTTTCAATATAATCTTCCACATCTTTTAAAACTATTCTTCCCCCATGCCCTGTACCTGTTACTAATTGAAGATTAATTCCACTTTCGGTTGCAAGTTTTTTAGCAACTGGAGCTGCCTTTACTCTAGTTTTCGATTCCTCATTAACTATTATTTGCTTAACCTTTGGATCTACTTGCACAGGGGTATCAACTTCTCCACTTGCACCGGTTTCTTTAAGTATACTTGATATATCTTCATCTAAATCAGCAATTATAGCTATCTGCTTTAAACATTCAACAATATCTCCCTCAGGAATAATAATTTTCCTAAGAACGCCACTTTTATTTGCTTCAACTTCATTTACAAGTTTATCAGTGGCCACCTCAAATAGCCCCTCGCCTGCCTGTACTTCTTCACCTTCACTTTTCATCCATTTTACGATAGTTCCTTCTGTCATTGTTAAGCCAAGCTTTGGCATTACTACAATATGCGCCATAGATAATCCTCCCATTCATTGTAATTTTTAAAAAACCATCTTTAATTTTTTAAAGGAGGGAAATCCCCTCCTTTAAAGTATTACAAAAGTGATTTTATCCCATTAACAATATCCTCGAAATTTGGTACCACTAAGTTTTCAAGACATTTTGCAAATGGTATAGGTGTATTAAGAGCCCCTATTCTAACTACCGGAGCATCAAGACTGTCAAAACATTCTTCGCCTATCATAGCTGAAATCTCTCCACCGTAGCCTCCTCTTTTATTTTCTTCAGTTACCACAAGTACTTTATGTGTTTTTCCTACTGATTCAAATATTGCCTTTTTATCAAGAGGATATAAAGTTCTAGGATCTAATACTTCTACAGAAACTCCTTCAGCAGATAATTTTTCTGCTGCAGAAATAGCTTCATGGACCATTTTGCCTGTAGCAATAACTGTTACATCTGTACCTTTTCTGTGAATTCTAGCTACACCTAAAGGTATAGGCTTAATATCATCAGGTATTTCACCCTTAATTCCATATAAAATTTTATGTTCTAGAAAAATCACTGGATTATCGTCTTCAACCGAAGTCATAAGTAGTCCTAATGCATCCTCGGGAGTTGTAGGGTATACAACTTTAAGGCCTGGAACATGCGTAAACCAAGCCTCTAAGGACTGAGAATGTTGAGCTGAGGCAGAAACTCCTGCTCCAAGAGGCATTCTTATTACAAGTGGAAGAGATATTTTTCCTCCAACCATATATCTCATTTTTGCTGCTTGATTTACTATCATATCCATTGCAACAGTGGAAAAATCACTAAACATAAGCTCTGCTATTGGTCTTAGACCGGTAGCTGCAGAACCTACAGCACATCCAACAATTGCCCCTTCAGATATAGGAGTATCTCTTACTCTTTTTTCTCCGAATTCATCAAAGAGACCTGCAGTAACACCAAAACATCCCCCAAATGGGCCTACATCTTCTCCCAAAATATATACATTTTCATTTTTTTTCATTTCTCTTCTCATAGCTTCCTTTAATGCTTCTAAGAACGTCATATTCATCTTACTCGTACCTCCTCTTTTATATCGGAATAAACATCTTCTCCTATAGATTCTGATGATGGATATGGACTATCATTAGCAAATTTCACTGCATCTTCAAGTTCCTTGTCCATATCTAACTGAATAGATTTAAGTTCTTCCTCATTTATTATGTTGTTTTCTAAAAGATATTTTTCCATTCTAGGGATAGGATCTTTTTTAAGCCACGCTTCTTGTTCTGCAACTGGTTTATAAGTTCCTGGATCACCTTCAAAATGTCCTCTTTGTCGATAGGTTTTACACTCTATAAGTGTAGGGCCTTCACCATTTCTAGCTCTTTTAATACCATCTTTTGCAGCCTCACTTACAGCAAAGACATCGTTTCCATCTATGGTAACCCCCGGCATGTTATATGAAACAGCTCTAACCGATATATCTTTTATTGCCTGATGTCTAGATTGACTAACAGATATACCATATAAATTATTTTCACATACGAATACTACTGGAAGCTTCCATGTACTAGCCAAGTTTAAAGACTCATGGAATGTTCCCTGATTTGTGGAAGCGTCCCCAAAGAAACATACACAAACCTGTTTTGTTCCTCTATACTGAGCACTAAAAGCTGCGCCTACGGATATATTATGTCCTGCACCAACTATACCATTAGCACCTAATATTCCTTTTGTTGCATCAGCAATATGCATGGAACCACCTTTACCTTTTCCATATCCGGTAGCTTTTCCGAAAAGTTCAGCCATCATGAAATTTATATCTCCGCCTTTAGCCACAATATGTCCATGACCTCTATGCGTACTTGTAATAAAATCATCATCGTTTAAATTTGAACATACACCTGTTGCAATCGCCTCTTCTCCGATATAAAGGTGAACAAATCCCGGTATTTCACCCTCCGCAAAATGGTTCTTAGCTGTAGTTTCAAATTTTCTTATTTTCAACATGGTTTTATACAATTCTAGAGTATTTACTTTTGAATTATCCAAAACATTACCTCCCCTTTATTTTAACTATTTGTATATTTATATACTAAGCAATTGCTATGCCAATTCAAAAATTTAAAAAATGTCTTTTAAACGCCGATTTAACGAAAAAAAAGACTCATATTGTGCATTTAAGCCTAATATAAGTCTTATTAATAATGTGAGTCTCAATGTAATAATCTGATTATTCCCAAAATTGAAACATATTCCCGCTGCGAAATCTACAGTAGTTTTGTTTTTCCCATTTATGGGTCTGTAATAATTTCTTTTTACCACTTTTGGGAAAATTAAAAAATTAAATCCAAATTTATGTTATGTTTTTTTATTTTCCTATAAATTGTGGATTTACTTAAGTTTAATTTTCCTCCCGCCTCAACTACGTTTCCACTACATTCAATTATCATCTTTATTATATTTCCTCTTTCAGCATTCTCTAATGAAACAACTTCAAGATTCATTGCATCTTGTTTTATTATATTTCCGTATAGATATTTCTCAGTTATTATACTTTCATCACATAAATAATATGCTCTTTCTATAATATTCTGAAGTTCTCGTACATTTCCATTCCAATTATATTCATAAAGGTAATTAATAAATTTAGGGCTAAATTTATCGGCACCATTTTTGTTTTGATATTTTTTTAATTTTGAAAGAAAATAATTTGCAATTAGTTCAATATCTTCTCTTCTCTCTCTTAATGGAAGGATATCTATCTTAAGAACATTCAACCTATAATATAGATCCTGTCTGAAATTCTTATTTTTAACCTCTTCAAATAAATTTCTGTTTGTTGCGGCCAGCACCCTTATGTTTAATTTTATTTCACTTTTCCCACCTATTCTTCTTACTTTATAATTATCAAGTACTCTCAAAAGTTTAGATTGAACTTCTAATGGTAGTTCTCCAATTTCATCAAGAAAAATTGTTCCACCCTGTGCTAATTCAAATTTCCCAGGGTTTCCTTCTTTAGATGCTCCAGTAAATGCTCCTTTTTCATAACCAAACAGTTCGCTTTCTAATAGTTCTTTCGGCAAGGAAGCACAGTTTATTGCCACAAAAGGGCCTTCTGAAAAACTACTGTAGTTATGAGTAGCTTGTGCAAATAGTTCTTTTCCAGTTCCACTTTCCCCTTCAATAAGAATTGAACATTTCGTTTTAGCCATCTTTTTTGCCACTTCTATAACATCTAGCATTTTATTATTTTGGGTTACAATTGAATCAAAGGTATATAACGCCTTATTTCCTGTAACTTTATTTATTGTTTTATGTAAATATTCTATTTTTCTAAAAGTAATTGCTACACCTATTACTTTGTTTCCGAGCATTCTAGGTATCATATTAACGCTGCATCTTATTGTCTTATTACCTATATAAAAGTTGAAATCAAGATAACTCTTCATCTCTTTAATAGCTAATGCCTGGAATTCAATATCCACATCTTTAAGCATTTTTTTAATATTAATTTTATATAAATCGCTTGGCTCTATTGCTAAAATTTCAGTAGCACTATTGTTAAACTTGCTTATATTGTAATTTATATCAATGATTATTATACCGTCTGATGTACCATCAAAAGTAGTATTTATAAGTTCATAAGATCTTAATAGCTCTCTCTGCTTTTCTATGGTATATACTGCAGCAACAACTATCCCCAGTGTATGAGGGTGTGCTGCTTCTTTCTTCCCAGACATATTAAGACAACCAATGATATTTCCTTTTTCATCATGTATTGTTGTAGCAGAACATGTCCATTTGTGGTGTGGCATACAATAATGCTCTTCACCAATTATTTGGAGAGGTTTATCAATAAACATAGCGGTGCCTATGGCATTTGTACCCACAGCTTCTTCAGTCCAAATGCATCCCAAATTAAAATTAATTGTATCCGCACTGTCTTCTATAGTTTTATCTCCAAAAACTTCAATTATGCATCCGTCCCTATCAGAAAGTACTATAATAAAACCAGAACCTTTGACTATGGTATGTAGATTTTCCATAATCGGACGTGCGATTTTAATAAGTTCTTCATTTTCATAAATTGTATTTTTTAGTAATTCTCCACTAACATTTTTCCCAATGCCATCATTATAATCCACACCAAGTTCTTTGCATCTTTTCCAAGATTCTGCCACATGATGATTTACTGATGGGATAATAATATTATCTTTTACAAAACTATTCCACGCAGTTTTGCTAACATTTGTGCCCATAATAACCCTCGCCCCCCAAGAATTTATTATTAATATCTATTTAACTATATATTATCATAATATACAATAAATAGTATGATAATATATAGTAATTAAAAAATTATTATCTTTATAAACTAATTAAGCAAATCTGTTATATTTAACATGGTTATTAATGTATAATAAGAAAGAGATGTATTGGTTAAATTCATAAAAAAATTGATAAAGTGAGGTAAAAATAATGAATGAAATATTGAAATTTATTACAGATGCTAAAATATTCTATCTTGCAACAGTTGAGGGTGATAAACCTAGAATACGCCCATTCGGATTTGCTATGGAACATAAAGGCAAAATATACTTTTGCACTAGTAACCAAAAGGATGTTTATAATCAGTTAACTATTAATCCGTATTTTGAAGTTTGTACTATGTCTGATAAAGGACAATGGCTAAGATTACAAGGTAAGGCAGTCTTTGATTCAAGCATGGATGCAAAAGCTAAAGCGTTTGAAGTTATGCCAGCTTTAGCAAAAATGCATAACTCTCCAGATAACCCTATTTTTGAAGTCTTCTATGTAGAAGAAGGACAAGCAACATTATATTCTTTCTCAGATGCGCCAAAAATAACTAAATTTTAATATAAACTGAGGACGTACTAAGACCACGACATTTATGTTGTGGTCTTAGTACGTCCTCAGGGTACTTTCTTCACATAGTCCTGGAGTTCTGTATCCATGCTTAGAAGTCTGGCGGAAGGTCCCCATATGATTAAAGTTACATTGTCCCACCATCCTTTTATTAAAGTAAAACACCGTAAATTTAATTGAATAATACGGTGTTTTTAAGTGATTATTCGGCTTCAATTACTGTGTCTTATAATAGAGAATACGTATAATAAGGCAATCGAATAAATAAGCATTATAAATATAGCAACTATTAGTCTCTTTAGGATAGTAATGTTTCGCCCTTTATCGAGAATATGACTTGCTGCAACGATTGCAGGCATTTGTATTAATAACCCATAGTATAATCCTGCTTGGTTTATTAAATATATTGACATAATGAAAGTAATTATAGTTATTACTATAGACGATTTAATTGGATACTTATACAGTAGTGACTTCATACTTATACCACCCCCTTTATATCCCATAATTTATTACGACTTCGACCTAACTCTATAGAAACTATAACACATTATACATATTTCTACATTAGTATTTTCCCATAATAGTAAATATTTTCATATGAAATCACACTAATATATTAAGCTACTTAACGTATATTACAATATTAAGAATAAAAAAGTAGCAATATTTTATATTTTAGTTGGATTTCTCTCATTCTTTGTCGCTATATTTAGAGTATTTTCTTGAATATGCTATGCATATTTAGGATTTAAGGAATATAGTGATGTGGAAATATGATATAATTTTTATAGATTTAAGTTAAGATTGTTATAAAAGGTGAAACAGACTTTATTTATATGAGGTGATTAATAATGGAAAATAAACGAACGTTATCAATTATTTTATCTATTGCTACAATTATTTTAGCTATTTTAACTGTTACTATATGTTTCTTTTTAAATTTTAACGAGTTCAAGGCGGGAGATTCAGCAACAATAAAAAATGTGATTGTCACATTCTCTTATATAACCGTTTGGATTTTAGTTTTAATGGTTGCAATAAAAATTAGGAATCGTGGAATTATGAAGTGTTGTTTGGTATTTTGGCTTATTACGTTGCTTACTACTATATCAAAGGAATATCTGAATTCTACAGGAGCTACAAATAATTTTATACACTCCTTTTGGCTTTTACTTACTGGTCAATGGTATGGAATCGGATTTTTTGTTGAGATTATTCCTCAGTCTATCGTAATTGCAAATATATCTTTATCAATGTTTATGATTACAGTTATATCGCTAAAACATACTAAATCAGCATAATCTACAGTTTTCATTAAGTCGCCTTGTTTTATAAAGCGTCACAACTTGTTAGAGGAGGTCCATAAATGAAAAACAAGAGAACATTATTTATTTTATTTGTTGTTTTATCTATGATAACCTTTATTGCATATCCTATTGTAATGTAAATTTTAAAGAAACAATACTACTGTTAAATTGTGTTCCATCAAATTCGGTATACATCAGTTTTTCTCCTGACGGGCTCCAGTAAGTAGTCAAATTATCGTGAACAACCTCAATTTGAGTGACCTTACCAGTTACTATATTATAAATATATAGAGCACTAACCATTGTCCCGTTTGCATCCAATTTCAGGTTGTAAGCAATTCTTCGCTGATCCGGTGACCATGAGACGCCGCTCAACCCTGCACCTTCTGCAATGATTTTTTTGTTTCCTCCATCAATATCACATAGAATTAATGTTTTTTTTGAATCATTTATCTGTGTAACCAATATTTGATTTAAGTCCGGTGAGGGGAAAACATTATTCACGTGATTTAGCCCTAGACTTATCTTTTCCTTTGTTGCCATGTTCAATAGCATTAATGTCTTATCAACATTTGTATTGTAATAAACATTATCTTTTATTTTATCTACAATATACACGCGATCACCCTTTAAGCCATCTATCACAGTTATTTTATTTGTCACACTATCTAAATAGGAATCACCACTATAAACTCCACCAATAACTGTCCCATCACCAGCCCATTTGACACTCATGGATCCTCCAATACGATCTCCCGTTATACCAAATGTATCTAAGGTATCCATGTTCATTACATAATAAGCTGGATCACCTAATCTATATTCACTATATATCAGGTGTTTCTTATCCTTGGACAATCTTGCTTCTTCTAGGATATGAATCAGACAGTTCTAACAGGCTTAATTTATCTAGTGATTCATTATCTTTTACAGCGATCACTGTATCCTCATCCATCCAATTAGAAATCTCCATATTCTCATACTTGTAAATTTTAACCACGGTTACATCAGGTTCACTCTTTTCTTCTGGGGATTTGATGATGTCTTTGTTCCCTTCCACACCTTTATCACATGCTGTGATTGTTGCAATAATCGCGAATATAATGATCATACTTAATATTTCATTTCAATTTGTAGCCTCCTCTGTATTAATACTATTATATCCATGAATAATGACGAAAACTTTATTAATGCACTACAAAGTATATTAGCAGAACTTAATAATGGCCAATCCATTTAGGTAAGGTAGTCCAAATTATTAAAGTAGCAAAGCTCAAAATAGATTTTATCATAATATTTCGCCCTCAAAAGGCTACATTCCTTTAAATTATTATAAAACAAAGGAACTGGTACTGTTGGTTTGTTAGTTGCAGCACTTACTCCAATAGATACTCTTAATAAAATACAGAATAATAAAACAGAAAACATCCTGTTCTTATCTATATAAACACTCTCTTAAACATAGGTATAAATTAAAATAAAGCCCTAAAATGGGCTTTATTTTAATAATCCAATTATTTTTTTCATTTGAATATCTGTAAAATCATATGGCATAAGTACTTCATTCTTTGTATTGTTATCAAACCAAAGCATCGTTTTAAAGTTTTTATCATCAGTAGCAAAATTTATTTTTAAGTTATCGATAATTATATCCTCAGTCCAGAGGTTTGAACTCATAGAAATTGTTTCTGCTCCATTTTCAGATATAGTGTTTTGATTAATTCGAATTATTTTCCCTGTACTGTTTGTATAAATTTGCTTAACACTAAAAGAATCACCCATAGCTTTTACAAGTTTAACTGTTTTTAACTTATACCCATCAGGTATATACGTAGGCACCAAAAGTTTAAAGGGAACCTCTTTTTTAGCCTCATCTATTGTTACTAACTTTTCTATCTGATCTGCACTATCATTTGATTTTAATACACTACTATTTAAATTTTTATTTAAACCATCATCATTTGTGCTAAACTTAATATCTCTAGTATCTCCTCTTAACTTCTCAATTTTTTTCATAATATTAAATTTAAAAGCAGTTACCTTTGGAATTGATGAGAGAAATGTTGAAAGAATTATAATCAA
>NZ_JBNMNU010000067.1:0-21575 GCF_051278035.1 Clostridium sp. | reverse complement strand
AGCAGCTGTTAATAAAATGCCAATACTACTTGTTTTAGGTAACAAGTTATCACCAAAAGTAGCAACCTATACTTCAGGCAAAACAATTTATGCAGTTGGAGGTCCGGGAGTTCTAAGTAATGATGTTGTGGCAGATGCTACAAGGTTAGCAGGAAATAACAGGTACGAAACAAATGCAGAAATACTTGATTTTTTTACACAAGACTATAGTAAGGTTTACATTGCGAAAGGCACAAATAAGAATCTAGTAGATGCTCTTGCAGGATCAGCGCTTGCAGCGCTAGGCAATAATCCTATAGTTTTGGTTGATGAAAAGAGTGCACTTACTCCAAATTTAACGAATGTTATGAAAAATAAATTAAGTTTTGATAGTACAGAGGTTTTACTTGGCGAGGCAGTTTCAGAGTCAATAACAAAAGATGTTGAAGCGTTAAAACCAACAGCTTTAGATGATGAAGCGTTAAAACCAACATCTTTAAAGGTATTGTCAATATATTAAATCAAGAAGGAGGCTAATCATTATTTGATTAGCCTCCTTCTTTTCTCATCAAACCGTACATATCGCTTGGCACACGGCTGTTCCATAAGCATACTAGTGAATATACCACTAATATTTTTTAAAACACATTCCGTTGGTTTAATAATGCCTCTGCAGTAGCTAATAGAAACCAAAAATAAGTTGTTGCCTTAGGAACGAAAAATAAATTGTCGAATATATTCATAAATAAGAAAGCAATCATACTTGCCATTACACCCATATAAAATGCCCTATGAAACTTATCTTCAGTTGTACTATATAATTTTCTAATTCTAAATAGCGACGTTATTACTACTCCTAAAAAAGAAACTATTCCAATTATACCAAGCTCACTTTGTACTTTTAAATACGAATTGTGACTTGGAAAATTCCGATATGAATAATATCTAAGATCCTTATACTTAAATATCTATTCATTATATCTGGTAACGTAATTTCCATTACCAACACCTAGAATTGGATGTTCCTTTATCATCATTAAAGCTGTTTTCCAAAGCTTAATTCTTATTACATTTTTAGACATATTAGGAATACTTTTGATTCTTTGAAAAACGGAAGGAATAAAGCAAATTATCACCCCAAAGCCACCAAGAGCAAAAATTAACTTATAGCTATAAATTACCGTAAGTACTAATAATCCAAGTCCAAAACCTAATTCTGCATTTCTAGAATTTGTCATAAGTATATTAGTAAGTATTAATAATGAAAGTAATATGTACATTATTTTCTTGTTTTTATTTTTTTCATAAACACCTAACATAATTACAGGAAAAATTATTAATATTAAATAAGCACCGTAAGCATTAGGGTTATAAAGTGTAGCCGCTATCTTTATGCTTTCACCAGTTTCATATATTGTTAAAAATTGTCCCTCCAATGCAAACCCTGTAAAATACTGGACAATCCCTATAAAGCATAAAATAAAAGAAGTAACTATGTAACATTTAATCAAGATGTTTATTTTCTTCTTATTATTAAGCTCATATTTTATAATAAAATATATGAATATATAAGTTATAAACCTTGCACTTTCTGTTAAAGCTAATTTTTTGTCTAGTGCATAACCAGTAGATGCTAGCATTATAGCAAGCAATATCATCATAAAAATACTCATTTTTTGGTTGAAGAAATCTATAATACCACTAATGAAATTCTCTCTGACACCCTTAGACACTACTAAATTAATTAAATATACAAAAATTATTAATGCTAAAATTAAATCAGTACATGCTACTCCTTTGAACTTTATTTCTTTTGGAATTAAAGGCAATAACATAATATAAACACATGTTAATAAAAATAATATATTTCGATAAAAATTCATTCACCCACCCCATTTCTAATAATAGTCAATATATAGCAACTTAGATTTTAAAATATTTTTCCATCCTATATATCAGCATATATTATTATATCCTAAATCTTTATATTTGTATAATTTTAAAAGGCTTAACAATTATATAATTGTTAAGCCTTTGTATCTATCGTAGCAATTCTATGCTTTATCTTTATTGCATTTATTATAAATTTCTTTAAATTTATCGTTATCCTTTATGGTTAAAAGGTAATTCATAAAAGTTTCTTTCAAATCATCCCTTTTAAGTGCATATTCCACAGTAGCTTCTAGGAATCCTTCTTTGTCTCCTACATCATATCTTCTACCTTCAAAGTTATAAGCATACATATCTTCTTCTGATATTAGTGTCTTCAGAGCATCTGTAAGTTGGATTTCTCCACCATTACCCGGCTTTGTATTTTCTAAAATATCAAATATTTTAGGCGTTATGATATATCTCCCTAAAATAGCTATATTTGATGGTGCTTCGCTTTCCTTAGGCTTTTCAATAACATCATTAACTTTATAAACTCTATTTGATATAGGTGTTCCATTTATTATACCGTATTTTGAAACTTGATTTAATGGAACCTTTTGAACTCCTACAATTGAAGTTTGATGTTCATCGTAACAATCCATAAGTTGTTTCAGACAAGGCACTTCACTATCAACTACATCATCACCTAACATTACAGCAAAAGGTTCATTACCCACAAATGTTTTTGCACAGTTTATAGCATGACCTAAGCCTTTAGGCTCTTTCTGCCTTATGTAATAGATATTTACCATATTAGATATATCTCTAACCATTTTTAAAACTTCGTCCTTACCAGTTTGTTCTAATTGTAATTCAAGTTCAATAGACTTATCAAAATGGTCTTCAATTGCTCTTTTATTTCTCCCTGTAATTATTAATATTTCCTCAATTCCAGAGGCAACTGCTTCTTCTATGATATATTGTATTGTTGGTTTATCAACAATTGGTAGCATTTCTTTCGGTTGAGACTTTGTAGCTGGTAAAAATCTTGTACCAAGTCCTGCTGCTGGTATTATAGCTTTTTTAACTCTCATAGTTATTCTCCCCTCAAATATCATAATTATAGAATAGAATCATTATATAATCTTATTTGAAAATATTGAAAAGTGGAAATTTCCCTTTACTTTTTTTAAGGCTCAATTCTAAAAAATTCGTCATAGTAACATTATTAATAATATTATTTTCATTTCGTAAAATCCAATGGTAGAGTTCTTCATTACTTTTCTTTAATACTTCATAACCTTCTTTTAGTCTAGTCTTTCTACTCGTAATATTATGTCCATCGCTACCCAAAATATGTATCATATTGCTTTTTACAAATTCTTGCGCAGTTTTTTTTACATCTTTACCATAATCACCAAGTAAGCTTCCAACATTTGTTTGCATAAGAACTCCTTGTTTTATCAAGTTTATAATCAAATCATGATTATTCATAATTTTGTAATTTCTCTCTGGATGAGCTAAAATAGGTTTGGCTCCGAGCAACATTAATTCGTAGAATATATCTTCTGTATACATAGGAAATTGACCCATAGGAAGTTCAACTAGTATATACTCCGACCCATTAATTCCCCAAATTTTTTTTTCTTTATAAAGTTTTGGTAAACTTGGATGCATATAAATTTCTAGGCCTGATAAAATTTTTATACTAAAATTTGCTTCCCTGGATGCTAAAACTAGCTCATCTAGTTTTTCAGTATATTTTTCACTACTAATTTCAAATTCCTCAGTTATAAAATGAGGAGTAGCACAAATATATTCTACCCCTTCGTTCTCTGCATTTCTTAACATCTGAAGAGACATGTCCAAGGTTTTTGCTCCATCATCAACGCCATTAATTATATGGCTGTGAAAATCTATCATAACCTTACACCTTCCAACTCTATTTTTTACAATTTATCAGTGTATTTTCTAACTTAAGTACTATTTCATCCTCTGAATCTATTTTTTTTGCTATGTCTAAATGCAGTCTTGCATCGTCAAAGTTTTTAGTGTTTATATAACACATAACAAGATTTGTACATATTTCTATAGACTTTGTAACCTGAAAAGCTCTTCTAAAGTACTTAATAGCCATCTCGTAGTTTTCAAGAAGGGCGTAGTTAATACCAAATTCATTTACTACTTCAATTAAATCCGTATCAATTGCTTCCGCTTCGTTTAAATAGTATATAGCTTTTTCATAATTTTGAAGGTGTCTATAAGCTATAGCACAATTATAATATATGTCTGGCTTATCTCCTAATTGGTCCATTAGTGGAATCAGAATTTTGAGTGCATCAGTAGGCTTACTATGCACCATCTCTTTTGCTCTATCATAACTTGTTATAGTTTCCAAAGTATTTTTAAGTTGCATAACATCTGTCGATTGTTCACCGCCATTTGCAAAATAATTATTCAAAGCTATCAATGCTAAATCAAATTTACTTTCATCATTATGAACTAAAGACTCATATAAATACGGAGTGCTATACTGTTCTATTTCTTTAGCCTTTTCTACAAGTCCTAACTGTTCATCTTTAAACATAATATTAGTGGACCTTAGTTTATCAACTACAAGGAATATTTTTTCATAATTGTCTTTATTACTTTCTATAGCTAATAGTCCTTTTAAAATTATGTACGCTTCTTCATAATTTTCCTTTTTAATCTCCTTAAATATAACACCCTTGATAAAACCTATTGAGTTTGAAGTAGTATTTATAATTTCTTTATACTGATTATTATATCTAAAGTGTTCATCCGCTCCTAAAACATAGAACATTCCTTCAATAAATAAATTAACTGGTATATTTTCAAAATCTTCCTTTTGCTTAACCTTTTGAATTACTTCATTAGTTCGCACAGGAAAATATATGTCCTCCAAAATCACATAATCATTAATTTTACTATTCTTTTTTATTTCTAAAAAAAGAATTTCTGATAGTTTCTCCGAAAAATAAGTTTTAATATCCATTCTTACCCCTTCCTACTAGTTCAAATTATTCTAAGTATACTCCTACTAATAATAGTATACTTAGGATAATTTGTAAACCGTACAACATTTTAGTCCTAAATATAATAACAATTAATAATTTTTAATTTATGCAAACTTCATCTACTATTGACATGACATTTTCTTTCAGTGCAGTTATTTTATTAGATGCATCTTTAATTGAATTTCCCTTGACCGATAAATAAATTTTCATTTTTGGTTCCGTTCCGGAAGGTCTAACTACAAACCAAGAACCATCTTCTAAAATATACTTTAATACATTTGATTTTGGAAGTCCCATTGATTTTTTATTGTTTTCTATTAAATCTTCTTCGAGTCCAGTTCTATAATCCATCTTTTTTATGATTTTTTTATCTCCTATTAGTCCCTTAAGAGAGCTCCTTAATCCTTCTAATATATTAACTGTTTTTTCAGCACCATCTTTTCCCTTTAGTTCTATTGAAACTAATGATTCTTTATAATACCCATGCTCTTTATAAATATCCATCAATGCATCATATAAACTCATTCCTTTATTTTTATAATAGAGTGTCATTTCACAAATTAACATTGCTGCTATAACCGCATCTTTATCTCTTACAAAATTTCCTGCTAAATAACCAAAACTTTCTTCAAACCCAAATACAAATTCTTTTTTACCTTCCTGTTCGAATTCCTTTATTTTTTCTCCAATATATTTAAAGCCGGTAAGCACATCTAGCACTTGAGCATTATATTTTTTTGCGATCCCTTCAACCATATCCGTAGTAACAATGGTTTTTATTACTACAGCATTTTTAGAAAGTACCTTCGTCTCACACAATGAATTTAATATATAATCACATAATAAAACACCAGTCTGATTTCCCGTAAGAACCTTATACTTCCCTTTTTTGTCTTTGACAACTACTCCAATTCTATCACAGTCTGGGTCTGTACCAAAAATAATGTCTGGGTTAATGTCCTTTGCCATTTCAAGAGCTAATGCAAACACCTTTGGGTCTTCCGGATTAGGGTATGGAGCTGTGGGAAAGTTACCATTTGGCTGCTCTTGTTCTTTTACAACAAATACATTGTCATATCCGAGTTCACGTAATACTCTTCTCACAGGTATATTCCCAGATCCATGTATAGGAGTGTAAATTACTTTTAAATCTTTAGCATATTCTTTAACTAAGCCTTTTCTAAACGTTAATTTTTTTGCCTTGTCCATATATGATAAATAAATATTTTCCCCAATATTTTTCAACATTCCTACTTTTTTTGCTTTACAAAGCTCTATAGTTTTTACTTTAGAAAAATCCACTATGTCCTCTGCACAGGCAATAATTGCTTTTGCAGCAACATCTGTAACTTGTCCGCCATCTTCACCATAAACCTTGTACCCATTATACTGTTTAGGATTATGTGATGCTGTAATTACAATACCTGCCTTACTATTTAGCTCACGGACAGCATAAGACAAAATTGGTGTTGGTGATAATTCTTTAAATAAATTAACAATTATCCCATTTCCACAAAGAGTTTCCGCAGTAGCTTCTGCAAATTCCTTTGACATATTTCTTGAATCATATGCTATGCAAACTGAAATATCTTCCTTATATCGAGAAATCAAATAGTCAGCTAGCCCTTGAGTTGCCTTACCTATGGTATGTATATTCATTCTGTTTGTCCCTGCACCTATTACACCTCTTAGTCCACCGGTACCAAACTCTAAATCCTTATAAAATCTATCTTCAATTTCTTTTTCATCCGTTAACTGCGTAAGTTCATTCTTTAATTCCAAATTAATTAAATTAGAATTAATCCAGCTCATATATTTCTCTTTATATGTCATAAATGTGCATAACCCCCTTGCTATTCCCACTACTCTATCTTTAGTCTATCATATTATACTATCAAACTATTACAAATAAAAGAAATTTCTACTTATACCCCATTCTCTTCATCTAATTAACTTGCATTATTTGTAAATTCAAAATTATTATTGCATTTGCATATTTTATACTCTATAATTATTATTTGGTTGAATGAATATACTCTTAGTAGCTTAAATATAAAGTAGACATCTAAAAAAAAGAATATACTAACATACTACACCATTATATTTTTAAAAATTTCACAAATAAATTCTTTTGAAAGGGGTGTATAAATTGTATAGATTAAATCAAAATGAAACTCCATTATTTGATGTTTTAATGGAGTATGTAGACAGAAAAACTTTGCCTTTTCATGTACCTGGGCATAAAAAAGGAATAGGCGCTGATGAACAATTTAGAAATTTCATGGGGGAAAACCCTTTTAAAATTGATGTTACAGTTTTTAAACTTGTAGATAGCTTTCACCACCCAACTGGCGCTATTAAAAAAGCTCAAGAATTAGCAGCAGACGCATATGGTGCCGACGCATCATTCTTCTCCGTTCATGGAACTTCTGGGGCTATTCAAGCTATGATTATGTCCGTAGTTGTATCAGGTGATAAAATAATTGTTCCTAGGAATGTTCACAAATCTATAACCGGTGGTATAATACTTGCTGGTGCTGTTCCGGTTTATATGCAACCCGAATTAGATAAAAAAATAGGTGTTGCTCATGGAGTTTCTCCAGAGACAGTTAAAGAAGCTTTAAAAAATAATCCTGATGCAAAAGCTGTTCTTATAATTAACCCTACATATTATGGGGTTTCCACTGATATAAAGAAAATTTCAGATATGGTTCATGAATATGACATTCCTTTTATAGTAGATGAAGCTCATGGTCCTCATCTTAATTTTAATAGCGGATTGCCTATGTCTGCAATGGAAGCAGGCGCAGATATCTGTTGTCAGAGTACTCATAAGATTATAGGTGCATTAACTCAAGGATCTATGCTTCATGTTAATTCAAGGCGTATTAACCCTGCTAGAGTTAAGCAGCTAATAAACCTAATGCACACAACGTCACCATCATATATATTAATGGCATCCCTAGATTGTGCAAGAAGACAAATTGCATTAGAAGGCGCAGAGCTTTTAGAAAAAACTATAGATTTATGTAATTATGTAAGAAATGAAGTAAATAAGATTCCCGGTTTTTATTGTTTTGGAGAAGAGGTTTTAGATGGTTTTGGCGCTTACGCTTTTGATCCAACTAAAATCACAATAACTTGTAGAGATTTAGGTATAACTGGCTATGACTTAGATATGATTCTCTCTAACAAATATCACATACAAATGGAATTATCTGATCTTTATAACATACTAGCAGTTGGTTCTTATGGAGATACAGAAGAAGGAATGGAACAATTACTTAATGCTCTAAGAGAAGTCAGCAATGATTACTACGGAAAAGGCATAAAAAAAGCTGATTTTATTGATATCCCTAGTATCCCAGAACAAGTTCAAATTCCTCGTGAGGCTTTCAACAGTATAAATACTGCTGTAGAAATTAAAAGGAGTGCTGGAATGATAAGCGGAGAATTTTTAATGGCATATCCACCAGGTATTCCAATACTTTGCCCTGGTGAGCGAATAACCCAAGAGATTATAGATTATGTTGAAAAATTAAAGAGCACTGGATTATACGTTCAAGGAACTGAAGACCCTGAAGTTGAATATATAAAAGTAGTTCGAGAAGAAGACGCCGTTTATATAACTGTTGAATAGACGTAAAAGGAACTCCTATAATTAGGAGTTCCTTTACGTCTATATAATCTTTATTAAAACTAAAATCTTTATACTACCACTGCTCCAAGAGCTATAGAATACAATTTAGATTTAGCACTATCGGCTCTTGAAACCAATACTACTGGGCATTTTGCTCCTACTATAATCCCTGCGCTTTCTGCTTTTGCAAAGTAAGTAAGAGATTTTCCTAAAAAGTTTCCAGCCTCTATATTTGGTACAATCAATATATCACTATCACCAGCTACATCGCTGATAATTCCCTTATGCTCAGCAGCTTCCTTTGAAATTGCATTATCGAATCCAAGTGGTCCGTCTATTAAACACCCCTTTATTTGTCCTCTTTTATTCATTTGTGTTAGTACTGCAGCGTCTAATGTTGCCTGCATTGAAGGATTTACAACTTCAACTGCACAAATTGGAGCAACTTTTGGAATGCCTATTTGCAATGCATGTGCCACCGCCACTGCATTATTAATTATCTCAATTTTTTCTTTAAGTTCAGGGCTTGTAACCATTCCTCCATCAGTTAAAAATAATAATTTATGGTAAGCAGGTACATCATAAATCATTACGTGTGACAAAAGACCTCGTCCCCTTAATCCAGCCTCCTTACTGAGGACTGCCTTTAATAAATCAGAAGTACCAATCATTCCCTTCATAATAAAATGAGCTTCCCCATTTGTCACGAGTTCTACTGCCTTTGTTACTGCTGATAGTATGTCTTTTTCATTTATAATCCTAATATTTTGAAGGGATAAATTTTCACTAAGTGCAATTTCTACAATTTTTTTCTCATCACCAACTAATATAGCATCAACAATTTGCAGTTTAACTGCTTCTACTACTGCCTTCAGTACAATATTATCTTGTGCCACTGCTACTGCTAACGTTTTTTTATCTTTTTTAATAGCAAAATCAAATAACTCATCAAGTCTTTTAATCATAATCTAACCCCTTTTCTCTTCGCTTATAGAAAGCTGATATTTTTTTTAGCCTTCTAATTTCAGTATAATACATGTTTTTTTTTTGTCAATTCAACCTGCTAAAGCGCAGTGGAAGATTACTTGAGCATCTTGCATCCTATCTACTTAAAAACTTTCTAGAAGTACAAAATCCCCTCTGAATTTAATCTGAGGGAACATGAAACACAGTCTATTAAATTGTTAATTCCCGTCTATATCCTTCCAACAAAACTCCACATGCTACTTAGGTAGCACTTAAACTCCTGATTGTAAAAGTGAAGGTCCTTCTTCTGAAATCTCATTAAATATTATTGGTTTTAATGGAGTTATGGTAGAAATAGCATGTTTGTATATCATCATTTGTTTTCCATCACAGTTTAATACCACTGTAAAACTATCAAATCCTGTTACATTACCCTTTAACTGAAAACCATTTGTCAAATATAAAATAATTGGTATCTTATTTTTCCTTGCCCCATTTAAAATTATATCTTGTAAATTGTTAGTAGATTTATTCATAATGCACCTCCATAAGACCTATTATAAGAATATTCTATAAATATCATAGAAACCCTTCTAATTTATGAAATTATTGCAATTCACAACTTTTGATAGAAGATAATAGTCCTACAATATATTCTACAATTTCATCATTGTTTTTGAAATCATCACTATTAATCCAATTTACTCTTTGGTCTTTTCTAAACCAGGTAAGTTGTCTTTTCGCATAATTTCTGCTACCTTTTTTAATCATTTCTATAGCTTCAACTAATGATATTTCATTATTTAAATAGTACAGTATCTCTTTATATCCTATACCCTTCATTGATTGCATATCTGAATTATATCCCATTTCTTTTAATTTTATAACTTCATCTACTAAGTTATTTTCCATCATTACATCAACACGCTTATTTATTCTACTATATAACTTTTGTCGATCCATATTTAGTACAAAATAATGTACGTTATAAGGTATATCCAAGGTGTCTTGCTCCTTTGCAAATTCACTCATGGGTTTTCCACTTACTTTATATACTTCTAAAGCTCTAATAACTCTTTTTAAATCATTTGGGTATAATTTATTGTATGATTGTTCGTCAATGCCACTAAGTAAACTATGTACATATTCATTACCTTTTGAATTCGCAAGCCTTGTAAGATACTCTCTATATTCTTCATCTTTGTTGGTGTCCGCAAAGCTATAATTATATATTAGTGAATTTATGTAAAATCCAGTTCCACCAACTAGCATTGGTAGCTTGTTTCTGCCTTGCATCTCTTCAATCGCACTTTCAGCTCTTTCTTTAAACTCCGCCACACTAAAGTCAACACTTGGCTCTATTATATCTACTAGATGGTGAGTAATACCACACATCTCCTCTTTTGAAATCTTAGCTGATCCAATATCCATACACTTATATATTTGCATAGAATCAGACGATATAATTTCTCCATTTAGACGACCAGCAAGTTTAATAGAAATTTCTGTTTTGCCTACACCTGTGGGGCCTGCTAAAATAAATAGCTCTTTCATATACTCACCTTTTTCTATTGTATTCTTTTAAATTTTTTTTCTAGTTCATTCAGTGTCATCTTTATTATTGTAGGCCTTCCATGAGGACAAGTAAAAGGCTCCTCAATATATCTTAAATCACTAATTAGCTTACTCATTTCAAGTTCAGATAACTGATTATTTGCTTTCACAGCTGCTTTACAGGCAAGTGATGCTATCTTATTATATTTAATTTCTAAAGTTCCACCTGTACCCATGTTTTTCAGATTATCTAATATGTCATTAAAGAGATATTTAATATCTGGTTTGCCGAGTATTATAGGAACTTCCCTTATACTTATTGTATTTTCTCCAAATTCAATAATATCAAACCCAGAATTGCGAAAAACTTCCTCATTTTCAATATAATACGCATAATCTTCATGTCTAAGTTCTATTACTAGCGGCGTAAGTAATATTTGGGATAATACCTCTGCGTTTATGATATCACTTTTATATTTCTCGAATAGTACTTTTTCATGCGCCGCATGTTGGTCAATTAGATAAAGCTCATCATAGGCTTCACCTATGATATAGGTTTTATTAAATTGACCTATAATTCTAAGCTCTGGAAATTTTGAGTACCTCTGATTTTCATCTATTAACCTTACTTTATCATAGTTAATCTCATAACTCTCTTTGACATTTTCAGTTATATTGTCATTTGGTAATATATTAGTAGTTTCATTATATCCATCTCTATCACTTTTTACTTCTTTATAATTAAAATCTATGGGAATTTGAACTCTCTTTTCTAGTTCTTCTTTATCTTTTTCATCTATAACTATTTTGTTAAAATCATAAATTTCACTTTTTATCGTTTTTCTTCTGATTTCTTCTCCACTACCATTTTCCTTATTCTCTTCTGGTATATTAAAATTGCCTCTTAAACTATCAGCAATCGCAGAATGTACTGCATCAAAAACTAGCTTGAACACTAATTTATCTTGCTGAAATTTAATTTCGGTCTTTTGTGGATGAACATTTATATCTATATACTCAGGAAAAACGTCTAAAAATATAACAAAGAAAGGGAATTTGTGAACAGTTAAAAATGATTTAAATGCATTTTCAACTGCTGCAGTAATTAAAGCACTTTTAATATATCTTTTATTAACAAAAATACTTTGCCTATTCCTGCTTCCTCTGCTTATTTCTGCATTACCAATAAACCCATGCACAGACATTATATCGTTATAATTTTCAAAACTTGTAATGTTATCTACAACCTCTTTACCATAAATATATCGAATAGTATCACATTTATTTGTAGAGCTGTAAGTTGCCAAAACCTTTTTATCATTATTCAATAGTTTAAAAGAAATTTCATTATTAGCAAGCGCTAGTCTACTTATAATATCTGATATTAGTGCTGCCTCTCTTTGAGGAGTTTTTAAAAACTTTTGTCTTGCCGGCACATTAAAAAACAAATCCACAACTTCTATTGTTGTACCAACATTACATCCTATTTCTTTAACATAGAGTATATCCCCTGATATTTGTGATATCTCTTTACCAAATGAGGTTTCACTTGTTCTACTGTTTAGTGTAGTTTTAGATACTGAAGCTATACTAGGAAGCGCTTCTCCTCTAAACCCTAATGTATGTATTTTATAAATGTCTTCAACATTTTTTATTTTACTAGTAGCATGAGGCATAAAAGCTTTTTCAATATCATCTAAATGTATTCCATCACCGTCGTCAATTACCTTTATGCTCTTTTGACCACCTTCAGAAATCTCTATTATAATATTTTTAGAACCAGCATCTATGCTGTTTTCTACTAATTCTTTTACAACTGAAGAAGGGCGCTCTACTACCTCTCCTGCAGCAATTTTATTGGAAGTTTCAACTTCTAACATATTAATTCTCACGAAAAACCTCCTCCTTTTATGTTTTTATAGAAGCTTCGCTCTTTTAACTAACTCATATAGCTTATTGAACCCGTCCATAGGGGTTAGGTTAAGTACATCTATTTTTTTAATTTCCTTTAACATATTACTCACTTCTATGTCTTTAAAACTAATCTGAGTTGCTTCATCTTCCACTATACTATTTTCACTAGTTATAGCCACTTCAGACTTTGTATTATTAACAGGCTTCTTACTCATTAAGTCAAGTTCTGTAGTGTTATTGAAAGTCTCTAGTTCCTCTAGAATTTCATTCGCTCTGTTAATTACATCTTTTGGAAGCCCCGCCAGTTTTGCAACTTCTATTCCATATGATTGATCCGCTCCACCAGGTACAATTTTTCTCAGAAATACAATTTCATTATCAATTTTCTTAACGTCTACAGAATAATTTTTTACACCTTTAATTATACCTTCAAGTTTTGTTAACTCATGATAATGGGTAGCAAATAAGGTCTTACTTCTTAAATTAGAATTCTTACAAATATACTCAATTACAGACCAAGCAATACTGAGTCCATCGTAAGTGCTAGTCCCTCTACCTACCTCATCAAGTAAAACGAGGCTTTTATTTGTTGCATTTTCTAATATATTGGATACTTCCCACATCTCTACCATAAATGTACTTTTGCCTGCAGCAAGATCATCTGATGCTCCTATTCTTGTAAATATCTTATCACATATAGATATATCTGCAGAAGCGCTTGGAACAAAACTTCCTATTTGAGCCATAATAGTTATTAATGCAACTTGACGCATATAGGTGGATTTACCCGCCATATTAGGCCCTGTTATTAATAATAATTGATTATCCACAGTATCCATATATGTGTCATTTTCAATGAAAGTATTTGTAGGCATCATTTTCTCAACTACAGGATGCCTTCCCCCTTTAATGTTAAATGTTCCTTTTGTATTTATGTTAGGCTTATTATAATTATTTTCAAGAGCAATTGTACTTAAGGAACTTAAGCAATCTATTTCTGATATTTGTTTTGCAGTAGCTTTCATTCTTTCTATGTGCTTTTCAATGTCTTCTCTTATACCAGTAAATATTTCATATTCAATTTGAACTAATTTTTCTTGCGCACCTAAAATCTTTTCTTCCATGTCCTTAAGTTCAGGCGTAATGTACCTCTCCGCATTAGACAGCGTTTGTTTTCTTATATACCGTCCTTCAGGAATTGATGCAATATTTGATTTGGTAATTTCAATATAATAACCAAATACTCTGTTATATCCTACTTTTAAAGATTTGATTCCAGTTGCTGTTTTTTCATCATTTTCTAGGGTAGCAATCCACTGTTTGCCATGAGTCTTAGCAAGCCTTAATTCATCTATTTCACTATTAAATCCATCTTTAATAATATTTCCGTCTTTAATAGAAATAGCTGGGCTTTCAATAATTGAATTGTCTAAGATGTTGTATATATCTTGCAGGTCGTCTAAACCTTCATATATTTTTCTCATTAATTTGCTATTTAGTAGTGCTAAAATTGATTTAACCTTCGGTATTTTCTCTATAGAATTTTTGAGAGAAATCATTTCCTTTGCATTAACATTTTTCGAAGAAATTTTCCCTACAAGCCTTTCTACATCATAAATATCTACAAGAACATCTTTTAAATCTTCATGGAAGGAAGCATTATCTTTAAGTTCCTCTACAGCTTCTAATCTTTCTTCTATTGAACGTTTGTTTATTAAAGGTTGATCTAACCATTTCCGAAGCCTTCTTGCTCCCATGGCAGTATTGGTTCTATCTAATACCCAAAGTAGTGAACCTTTCTTTGTTTTATCTCTTAAGGTTTCCGTGAGTTCTAAATTTCTTCTGGAATTTTCATCTAAGCACACATAATCTAAAATATCATAATATTCTATAGTATCTATGTGAGACAATGAATTCTTTTGCGTATCTACAATATACGTGAGCAGTCCTGAAATACTGTTAAGTAATATCTCAGAAAGCATGTTCTTTGAATAATTATGAAATTGATTTTTTATTAGTGTATAATCCTTGGTAATAAAATAATCATTTTTGTAAGATGAATAGGACACATTAAATTTTTCTTTTAGAGATAATAATAACTCCTCTGTCACATCCTCTGACACTATAATTTCTTTTGGATTGAACTTTGAAATTTCATCGAGTAAGGTAACTAAAGTGAGTTTAGTATCAGTACAACTGAATTCACCAGTTGATACATCGCAAAAACAAAGACCACAAAAATTAGTTTTTTTGTCAACGTAAATACTCATAATATAATTATTTTTACTCTCTTCTAAAAAATTAGAATCAGTGTAAGTTCCTGGAGTAATTATTTTAATAATAGCTCTTTTAACTATTCCCTTTGCTAGTGCCGGATCTTCTACTTGTTCGCATATAGCCACCTTATATCCTTTTTCTATTAATCTTCCTATATAGGTATTGGCAGCATGATATGGTATTCCACACATAGGTGCTCTTTTTTCTAGTCCACAGTCACGGCCCGTAAGCACAAGCTCTAATTCTTTTGCCGCAAGCTCTGCATCTGTAAAGAACATTTCATAAAAATCACCTAATCTAAAAAACAAAATACAATCCGTGCATGTATCTTTTATTTCAAAATATTGTATCATCATTGGAGTTAATGCCACTTGTATTGCCTCCTTGTCTTGATTGAAAATAGATAACTTTTATATTTCTTCACCAATAAGTGAAAAAGAATGTGCCTTCGTTATTTGAACTGATACCAAATTTCCAATGGCTCTGTAATCACCTTCAAAGTTAACTAATTTGCCAGTTCTAGTTCTTCCCGTTAATTTACTTTCATCATTTTTACTATAGCCTTCAACTAGTACTTCTACAATTTTACCTTCATATTGTCTGTTTTTTTCTGCAGAAGCTCTATTAACAACTTCCATTAATTTATCAAATCTTTCATGCTTAAGCTTCTCCGGTATTTGATCTAGCATTTCATCAGCCGGAGTTCCTTTTCTTTGAGAATAAAGATACATATATGCAGAATCAAATTTTACCTCTTCCATCAAACTTAAGGTGTCTTCAAAATCCTCATCTGTTTCTCCTGGAAATCCAACGATAATATCTGTAGTTAATCCAACATTTGGCATTGCAATTTTAATGTTTTTAACAAGTTTCAAATATTGTTGCCTATCATAATGTCTATTCATTTTTTTTAGGAGAATACTAGAACCCGATTGTGCTGGCAAATGAACTTGTTCACATATTTTGTCCGATTCTGCAATTACTTCTATTACTTCTTGCGATAAATCCTTAGGATGAGATGTCATAAATCTTACTCTCTCCAAATTCTCAATTTCATTTATTCTTCTAAGAAGTTCCGCGAAGTTTATGTTAGGTTCGAGTCCCTTGCCGTACGAGTTAACATTTTGACCAAGTACAGTTATTTCTTTGTACCCATGTTCCACCATATCTTTTATTTCGCTTATTATATTCTCTGGATTTCTACTTCTCTCTCTTCCTCTTACATAAGGTACTATACAATAAGTGCAGAAATTATTACATCCATACATAATAGTAACAAAGCCTTTTATCTTACTTTGCCTATCTATTGGAATTCCTTCTATAATATTTTCTTCTTTATCCCAAATTTCAATAATAGCAGGTTCCCCGCCTTGTATTCTTTTTAGGTATTCTGGAAATTTATATGCATTATGTGTTCCTATTATAATATCTACAAATGGAAATTTAGTTATTATATGTTTAGCCATACCCTCTTGTTGCATCATACACCCAGTTACCGCAATTATAAGGTTTGGATTTTGCTGTTTCATACTCTTTAAAGCACCTATGTTACCATCCACCTTTTGCTCTGCATTCTCTCTAACACAACAAGTATTGAATATAATTATGTCAGCCTCTTCCTTATCAACAGATTTTTTATATCCCATAGGTTTTAGCATACCGGATAGTTTTTCAGAGTCCTCTTCATTCATTTGACAACCCCATGTCTTTGTATAATATTTAAGCATTTTATTCATTAGTACATTCTCCTTTATAAAAAAAAGTATCGCTAAGTTCTATTATATATAATTTACAAGATTTTTTAAAGTCATTTTTATTAATTGGAAATATTAGATGCTGAGAAATAGCTATTAACCAATATAAAATCAAATAAATAGACACATATAATATAAAAGGAGAAAGATGAATCACCATCTATCTCCTTTTATATTATATCACTTTAGTCTTTCGCCAAGTATATAGTGTTCTTTTAATATTAAATCCTAGTGAGCGATATAATTTTAGAGCACTATCATTATTATAATCTACTTTAAGTGAAACTTTAGAAAAGTCATTTTGAACAGCTATGTTAATCAAATAGCTTAAAAGCAACCTCCCATATCCCGCTTTTCTGAATTTTTCTATAATACCAAAATTAACCAATGTAGCCATATTGTCTTCAATTATAATTTGACCATATCCGATTGGTATATTATCAAGCTCTATAAATATTGCTCCCTTATCATAGTAATACTCCTGCGCTTCATCATAATATATATCTTCTATATTTATTGGAATCCTATCATTATTTTTGAATATATCATTTTGTAATGTGCAACGTTCCTTTTCATCTTTGTCTTTTTCTACTACAGAAAAGGTAATATTATAAGGCTCTATGATATTATATTGCTTTAAACACTGTTTTTCTAGTTCTACAAAACCCTTATCTCTTTTGAAACCTAGTCCACTTAGTATTTGTATATTCAATTCATTATCTTCAGATTCGAAAGTTATTAAACTATTATCCATAAGAGAGCTAATTAAAGTTTTATAATAAGCTAAATCATCATCCCCTATTACATTTATTGAATTAATTGAACTATAATCTTTATTATGTCTCTCGAACCATATATATCCTATATACTTGTTCTCTTCTAGTAAAAGATTTACATTTTTCCTTAAAAATATTTTTTGTATAATATTACTACTATCATACTCCTGAAAAAAATCTTTATTTGATAGGCTAAAGTTAGTATTAAACTTATTTATTTTTCTGAAATCACTAATGTTTTTTAAAGTTAGATTTATTGACTTATCCATTCATATTTACTCCATTAAATTTTATTTTTGAACAAATCTTAATTTGAAATTTCAAATCTATTAACCATTATAATTTTTTAACAATAATTTTACAATAGCATTACAATAAATTTATTAGAATTTAGAAATATTCTTCTAAATAAATTGAATACTTTAGGAAAATCAAAATCCCACCATACCTTTCCTACTCCCCCCAATAGTGCTACTATATTGTATCACCTAATTTTGTATAGTATTCAATAATTTTAAAAAAAGTTTGCAACTCCTAATCATATAAAAAAAACGTGTATGCATAATTTCAATTTATGCTACACGTTCTATATGTATTTGTAACAGTCCCATTAAGAAATATTATCATTCATTTTAGAAATTGCTTCTTTAATAATAAAGTCAGGTGTTGAAGCCCCAGCCGTAACCCCAATGCTTTTAATGTTTTTATCTTTTATAAATTTATCTGGAATACCTCTTATATTTTCTACGTGCACTGTATTTTTACAATTTTTCTTGCATATTTCATAAAGTTTTGTAGTATTGGAACTATTAAACCCACCAATAACAAGCATGGCATCAACTTTTACCGAAAGCTCTTCTGCAGACTTTTGACGCACTTCTGTTGCACTGCAAATAGTATTGAATGCAACTATTTCCTTACTTTTTTTTATGATCACACTTAATACGTCCTCCCAAGTGCCTTGCCTTTCAGTTGTCTGAGATACCACACATACTTTATTAGATATATTGTGGAGTTCACCACCGCTTTTAACAATTATGGCAGAATTGTTACACCATCCGTTAATACCAATGACTTCAGGGTGATTTTCATCTCCTACTATGATTACACTATATCCTAAATTATAATATTTTTTTACCTTCTTGTGAATACTTGCTACGTAAGGACATGTTGCATCTATTACATGAAGTTTATTCTTCTTTAAAATGTTTAATGTTTCTTCAGATACTCCGTGTGATCTAATAATTATAGTATCATTTTCTTTTAAACTAGAAATATTATTTAGTTCTATTGGAAAAATCAAATTCTCTTTTAAAAAATCTACAACATCATTATTATGAATAAGTGGACCTAGTGTATAGATTTCATTAACGCAGTTTTCTTTAATATGTAAAGCCCTATCTACTGCTCTTTTAACTCCAAAGCAAAAACCAGCTGAATCTGCAAGTGTTATTCTTTTCATACTGACATCTCCTTATTAAGGCTCTCAATAAAAATAATTATTTTTATTGTTTGAATTAATATATTCTATTATTTTATCAACTACTCCATTAATGTTTAATGCAGAAGAATCAATTTCTATAGCATCCTTGGCTTTTGTAAGCGGACTAAATTCCCTGTGGCTATCATTGTAATCCCTTTTAATAATCCCCTCTAAAATGGAATTATAATCAACTTCAATATCCTTAGCCATTAATTCATCATATCTTCTTTTTGCTCTCTCTTCACTGCTAGCAGTTAAGTAGAATTTGAATGTAGCATCTTTAAGTACTACTGTACCAATATCTCTTCCATCCATGATCACATCGAATTTTTTAGCTATATTTTGTTGCAACTTTACAAGAATCTCTCTAACTTCAGGAACAGCCGCGTATCTTGAAACATTATTGCTTATAGTAGGCATATTTATCATATCTGTCAAATCTTCATTACTTACAAACAAACGTTCTTTTTCAAAATGCATTTCTAGTGATTCTACCATTCTAACTAAGTCATAAACATTATTTTCTGTTATATTTGCATTCATAGCCTTAAGCGTAACTGCTCTATACATTGCTCCTGTGTTAATATACATAAGATTAAATTTTTCACCTATTATTTTGGCTATTGTACTCTTGCCTGCACCTGCAGGCCCATCTATGGCAACAGAAAATCTCATAATTCTTCATCCCTTCCTTTGTTTAAACCCTAACTATATAACCAATATATAATGGTATTAATCTGCTCCGACATTACTTCCAGCTAAATATCCTGTAGATAATGCTATTTGAAGATTGTAACCACCAGTATATGCATCTACATCTATCATTTCACCTGCAAAATAAAGATTATCTATTATTTTTGATTTCATAGTAGATGCATCTATTTCTAAAGTGTCTACTCCTCCACTAGTTATTATTGCCTCTTCTATTGGACGAAGACCTTTGACATTAAGGGATAAATTTTGAAGTAAATTCACTAGAATCTTTCTTTCTGTTTTAGTAATTGAATTTACTTTTTTATTTTCATCAATATTAGATAATTTAATTATCGTACTAATCAGTTTTCTAGGAAGTAGATCATCTAATGAATTTTTAAAATCTTTGTTTGCATATTTCAAAAAATCATTTTGAACTCGTTTATCAAGCTCCATTTCACTTAATGCTGGTTTCAAATTTATTACCACCTTGAATTTTTCTCCTTGTTTAATAAAACTGCTGGCACTTAAAACAATTGGCCCCGAAACACCATAATGAGTAAAAAGCATTTCCCCAAAGTCACTATATAAACTCTTATTTTTACTGTTTGTAATTTTTAGTTCTACATTTTTTAGTGAAAGTCCTTGTAAATCGTGAATCCAAGTTTCATCAATCTCAATTGGTACTAATGAAGCTTTAGGTTTAATTATACTATGTCCTAAGAACCTACTATAGCTCAGCCCTTCACCAGATGAACCTGTTTGTGGGTATGATAATCCACCAGTACATAATATAAAGCAATCGCCATATATATTGTCTCCATCAACAAGTTCAACTGAAGCAATCTTATTATTATCTAAATTTATTTTTTTGACTTTAGAGTTTAACATCACTTTAACATTTTTCTTTTTTAATTCTACGTTAAAAGCTTTTATGATATCCGACGACTTATCTGATTCCGGAAATACTCTATCCCCTCTTTCGACCTTAATAGGTACTCCGAGTTCACTAAAGAAATTCATTGTATCTTCATTTGTAAAGGAATAAAGTGAACTATATAAAAAATGAGGATTACAAGGTATATGCTCAAAAAAATTACCAATATCCTTGGCATTTGTAATATTGCATCTACCCTTCCCTGTTATATAAAGTTTTCTCCCTAATTTTTCATTTTTTTCAATGACGACCACATCATGTTTTGCTGAAGCAGCAACCGCTGCCATCATACCTGCTGGTCCGCCTCCAATAATAATTATTTTTGACACTAAATCACTCCCTTATAATACATACTATTATAATACATAATACTCTAATTTAATATAATAGATTGATTTATTCAACCTTATTTAAAAAATAATATAATAATTTGTAAAATAAATGTATTTTTTGAAATTCCATCTTTATCATAATAAAAACAAAAAATAAAAAAAGAACCCATTAGAGGATTCTTTTTTTATTATCTACTTAACTATTAATAATTACCTTGCGCGTGCATTGCTTCTGCAACTTTAACAAATCCAGCAATGTTAGCTCCTGCTACTAGATTATATCCAAATCCAAATTCTTCTGCAGCATTTTTACAATTATTATATATATCTATCATGATTGCATGTAGTTTTACATCTACT
>NZ_JBNMNU010000066.1:0-21708 GCF_051278035.1 Clostridium sp. | reverse complement strand
CTCTTTATCAACTGTTAATTTATATTCTTGAAGATCAAATACATTATCGCTGCTTATTTTAATTTGTACTTTGCGATCCCTAAAATCACCACATAAATTTAGTTCTTTGAGTCCCTTTTCATTTATATGAGTAATACAATTTTTCTTGTTTAGTATAATTACACCTTGCTCTGTTTTATCGACCACGAAATTTAGCAGTTGTAGCAAGGTCTGTGTTTTCATTATTTCTATTTTCTCATTGGCAGCGCTACTTATAAACTCGGAAATTTGTTGTAGAAAAATCATATATACATCAAAACTTGCAAGTAGATGTTCCTTTTGATTATCACTAATGCATATGAGCCCAATGACTCCAATAGTCTCTTCATTCAATTTTATAGGTGTGCTCATCTCTAATTTTTCTGCACATAACCCTCTTTTAGGACAAGGTATACAGATTTTGTCTTTTCCCGGTTCGTATATAATTTGTGACTTGCCAGATTTTATTACCTTTTTATAAACATATCCCTCTTCTGATATATCTACATCTATCTTATCTTTATAAATACCAGTGCCCGCTATTCTAGTTAAATTAGAATCTACTATTTCCACTTCTACTTGAAGAATCTGAGATATAATATTAGCATATTTAATTACAGCTTCCTGTATATCTTTTAATATTGAATTCAATTTTAATGCCTCCGTCCGCAAATGATATTTTAATTTATAATCTTTTGTTGATAGATAATTACAAGCTAGTTGTTAATTTAGCATCTGGCACAATTGTCTTGATCTTATACATAAAATAATAATACTTGTACACTATCAAAATTATCATAAATAGCTTTGTATAAACAGACTCTAAAATAATTAGCGGGAACATTAGCATAAAGTCAGCAACCGCTAGTATCGTGATTTTCTGTTTTAAAGTAATAGCCCTCTCATTCACAAAATTCTCCAGATGTTTTTTATACAGTTTTGTCCCTTTAAACCATTTATCAAATCTTTCTGATCCTCTAACAAAACAAACGGATGCTAAAAGATAGAAGGGTGTAGTCGGAAGTATTGGTAATATTATTCCTATAGTTCCTAAAATAAATGATATTAATCCTATTACTACATATATAAACTTTTTTAATTTAATCATATCTTCACCACTTTTCTCTTTTTAATAATATCTTCAAGTTAAAATTCCCTCAAACCATTCGTCTGAAGGAATTTAACATGCATTTTGAATTACATGAAGTTACAATTTATCAATAACCATAATTGTATAATGGTAAACCACCGCGTCTTCCGATTAATTCTCCAATAAGTAGAACTTTGATCAAATCCTGGACCGTATTTCTTCTGCTAGGGCGACGTCTACGGCGGCGTCTTTGTCTCATATCATTATCACTCATTAAATTATCATAATCATTATTATAATCATTATCATTATCATTATCATAATCATCATCCTCATAGTTATACCTATAATTCTCTTCGTATTTGTCACATAGTTGTTCACTAATATGATCCATTTCGTCCATGCCAGGACAATACATCGTACCATACCTTGCCACCATCATATCACAATGATGCGATACCATGGGATAAAGTTTTATATAAATTTCTGGGTACATCATTTTTAGATCTTTATTATCCTCTACCTGAAGCATAGGCATATTCATCATAGTCATATCCATCATTGGCATATTCATCATTGGCATATTCATCATTGGCATTGGCATATTCATCTTACTCATACATTTCCTAAGATTTTCGCAATTATTACAAGGGTTGTCGTACATAAGTACCTCCAAAACAATATTTCACTCTTATAATATTCCGTTCTAATTGTTTTGTTACAATAGCATGTGAATTTTATACTATTTCGCTTTTTATAGAGGATTATTCAATGATATGTAGAATAAAAGAGAAGAATGATAACTCAAATAAATATCATTTTTAAGGGGGCAACGTGTTAAGCAATACTAAAAATGATGACAACCATAGTCTAATTGCAAACTTATATACTAGGTAGCACTAAAGACTCTGTTGAAAGCACAGATGACTGGTAAACTATAGTATTATTAAGGAGATGTTCCATATGAAAAATAAATCTAAGCTACTATTACATATAATTATCTTAGTTAGTTTTATCGCTGTTGGATGCAGCAAAAAACCTGAAGCTAATGTTACTGAAAGTAAGTCAAAAACTGTTGAAACAAAAATTCCTGCACCTGTGGAACCCACACAAAAATACTACTCTCCCTATACAGGTGAAGAGGTAGAAAAAGAATCATTAGATAACATAGCTTTACTTGCCATAGTAGAAAACTCAGTATCTGCAAGACCTCAGTCGGGTTTAAATGCCGCAGATATAGTTTATGAAACTGTGGCTGAAGGTGGCATAACTAGATTCATTGCATTATTCCAAAAGAACAATGCTAAAAAGCTTGGCCCAATTAGAAGTGCAAGGCCTTATTTCTTAGATATTGTTAAAGAATATAATCTTCCCTTTGCTCATTGTGGTGGCAGTGCAGAGGCTCTTGATGAAATTAAAAATAAAAACTTAATGAGTATGGATGAAATGGCATACGCTTCTACTTACGTGCGAGATAATAAAAGAAAAGCTCCTCATAACCTTTATACTTCTACTGATAAATTGAGAGCGCTTGTTAAAACAAAAGATTATGTAAAGTCTCCTACTGTAAAGTTGAAATTCGATAAAAGCTATTGGGATAGCGATAAGCTTTCGGAATCTACAGATGTACTCTTAAAAATAAATAGGTATTACAGCACTAGTTACACTTATAAGGATGGGCTTTACTACAAAAGCATGGATGGAACGTCTTCAACTAATAAAGTTGATAACCTTCCTATAACAACTAAAAATATAGTGATACAATTCACTTCCATTAAACTACAAACGGATGGACTTCATTTAGATATTGCAATTGTAGGTAGTGGTGATGGTTATGTTATTAGCAATGGCAAATTTGTTAAAATGCACTGGAGTAAAAAAAATGCTACTTCACAAACCCTTCTAACAGACGAAGCGGGTAATAAATTACCATTAAATCCTGGTAACACTTGGTGGAATATTGTAAATAAAAATACTGTTGTTGATATTAAATGATTTCAAAGTAAATACACACTCCAAAATTTTTATGACAGCAAGCTACACAACAAAAGGGTTCTCTAATATACCAATTTAAATTGGTATATTAGAGAACCCTTTTGCTAAAAAACAAAGCAAATTTATTGCATTCTCATCTTCGTGATTTCTTTATTGTAATTGATACTCTTAGCTTCATCCTCAGTAATCAAACCATCTACAAGCAGTATATTATCAATATCAACCATCTTAAATGCTTTAGTCTCTTGATTATGAGCACTACACACCTTAAGACTCAAATTCTTTTCTTCCTTATCACCCGTTTTAATTAAAAATAGTACATTCTCTTCTGAATCAGAGTTATCTTTAAAAACATTAAAATCTTCATTTATTAGTAAAGACTTAATTAGGCCTTTTCTCAATTCTTTTTTTATAATTGCTATAGTATCATCATGTTTGATTATATATTCAGAAATAAAACATACCAATTCGTTTTCCGATTGAAATAATTGTGTGTTTAACATTTATATTACCCCCTGAATTAATAGATTAATAATTTATTTATATACATTGTATTGCATTTTAATTCATTAGTCAATACCTTTTTTAAGTTTTATTAAATATTTTATAATTCAAATAATGCAACAACTCCTTATAATTAGCTATATTTAATAAAAACCGCTTTGTATTAGGCAAATTACTATCTATTTATAGTAATTTTTTTAATGAATAAATATACATTCAAATGTATATTTATTTGAATGTATATTTACATAAAATAATAACCGATGAAGGTCAAAATCACACCCCACCGGTTAATCATTAAATCTTAGTTTACTTTATTTAATATAAATTCGCTAATAACTTTAGCTACCCCATCTTCATCATTTGTAGCTGCAATATAATCTGCTCTGTCTTTAAGCATATCTATTGCATTTCCCATTGCAACGCCAAGTCCACCAAATTCAATCATTTCAATGTCATTTTCATTGTCACCAATTGTAATTATTTCTTCTTTTTTTATCTTATACCGCTGTGCTAAATATTTCACTGCAGAACCTTTAGAAACGCTCTTATGGGTCATCTCTACACCATGTAACCCAGCCCCCAGCACCTGAATAGACTCGATTTTTTTTAACTCTTCTTTTATTTTTTGTATTTTTTCAATATCATTATCAATAATATCACATTTAATGATTTCCTCTTCCTCAGTCTTAAACACATCGACCCATTGCTTAGCATTTTTAATATGATGTAGTTTAACTTTATACCCCTTTGATTTAATTTTTAAACAAATTCATATAAAAATATTAAATTCATATAATCAAAAAAACTTTTACCATCATATGTGTCTTTAGATGTATGAAATCTTGGATTAGCTTTGTATTTATTACAAATTTCAAGAATCTTAGTATTATCCTCTCTTGACATGGTGCGTTTATAAATGAATTCATTTTTCTCTTTTATGATTCCCCCATTTGCTGCAATAACAGGAGAATCTATGCCAACCAAATTAGAATAGTAAGCTGCATTAATATATATTCTTCCTGTTGTTATTACAATATGTACTCCCATATCATAAGCTTTTTTTAGTGCATCTCTGTTGGCATTTGATATTTTCCTTTTACTGTTTAATAGTGTTCCATCCATATCAATACATACTAATTTATACATTAATAACCCATCCTCTAACGCCTTAATTTACTTCTTAATAATTTCTGTATATTTGAAAATAACCCTAAAAGAGTCCCTATTAACATAGTTTGAATTACAGTTTCAGAATCACTGGATAGGCTTATAATCCATGCTATTGTTGCAACTAATAATGCACTAAGTGCTAATGTTATCATTATAAAAGCATATAAGCCTAGAAAAGTCTTTATCTTAAGCTTTACTTGTATTTTATTGCTAATTAATAGTGATTTATCAAGATATATAAAAAGTCCTGCTGGAACTAAAAGTAGTAAAAGTCTGGTAAGTATATTAAAATACATTTCTTATCATCTCCTGTATCTTAAAATTATAACATATCTTTAGTGTTTTTTTCATTTTAATAAAACGTTTATAAGCTTAAATGTAAATGACTTCTATTAACAACAATGATTATCCATTTCACTTCCACTCCTTGTTACTATACTATCCATACCAACTTATCCCATGAATTCTGTATATAATAACTATAAAAGGTTAAAATATCAGTATTGAAGTGGTGAAAAACTATATTGAGGTGATATATATGAAAAATGAAAGCATTGACACTAAGATGAATAATATTATAACTGCCTTGGGGTCATCAGCTCCCATAAAACTCAAGTATATATCACTTGGAAGAGATCCATCAATACAAGGTGCTATTATATATATTGATGGTCTAGTAGACAAAACTACTATTAATAGGGATATTCTTAATCCACTAATGATTGAATTACGCTGTTCTATACCACTAAATAACGACACTCCAAGTTTTCTTTGTAGTAATTACATAACTGCTGACTGTACCATTATTAAAGATAATATTGAAGAAGTTTATAATCAGGTTAAAAATGGAAATACATTACTTATACTTGAAAATCTAGAAGAGTATGTGATTATTAATACCACTGGTGGTGCAACAAGGGTAATATCTGACCCAGTGAATGAAACCACACTAAGGGGATCCAGAAGTGGTTTTGTTTAAAATTTAGAAATTAATATCAGTTTGCTTCGGAGGAACATAAAAGATTCAAACCTTTCCATTGAAAAACTCATTGTTGGAAGGCGTTCACAAACGGATTTAGCCTTAGTTTATATTAAAGATTTAGTTAATACTGAAGCTCTAGATGAGCTAAGAGAAAGAATAAATGCAATAGACGTAGATTCCATTACTGGCACAGGACAATTACAAGAATTTCTAAATGAAAACCCCTATAGTATTTTCCCTATGTGCATGTCAACAGAGAGGCCGGATAGAGTAAGCCCAGGTATTATGGAAGGTAGAATAGCTATAATTATAAGTGGTTCTCCCTTTGTTTTAACACTTCCTTCTTTATTTATTGAATTTTTTCATACTGTTGAAGATTATAATGAAAATGCAATAGTTTCAAATTTTATAAGGCTTATTAGATTTTTATCAGTTTTATTATTAATTACGCTTCCCTCAATTTATTTAACATTAATTAAATATAATGGTGAGCTCATACCTATTGAATTTGTTGTTCCGGTAGTACAATCACGAATAGGAATATCTCTTTCACCCTTTATGGAAATACTTATACTGGAACTACTAATGGAAATTCTAAGAGAAGGAGGATTAAGGCTTCCCACAAAAATAGCATCTACTTTAAGTATAGTGGGAGGTATTATTATAGGAAACGCCGCAGTACAATCAAATATGGTAAGTCCCACTACTCTGCTTGTAATTGGTATCACAATTATTGCTTCTTTTGCAGTGCCCTCAGTTGATATGTCTCTTTCTATAAGGCTGTTAAGATTTCCAATGTTGTTTCTAGCAAATAGCATGGGGATAATGGGGGTCGCTACAGGCTATACACTACTTATTCTCCATTTATCTTCCTTAGAGAATTTCGGTGTTCCTTATATGGAATTTAAAAAGAATGATTTAAAGGATACTTTTATTAGATCCCCTTTATGGAAAATGAATTCTCGTCCATACATAATCTCAGACCGGAATAGGAAAAGGCAAACTAATTTTAGAAAAAAATTCAGGAGAAAAAAATGATGAATAAAGATAACAGTCTAATAACCTCTAACCAGCTTTTTTTTATCTTACTTGGCTGTATTATAGGTATGGGAATCACTAGTCTTCCTACTGATGTGGTAAGAATTTCAAAACAGGATGGATGGATTTCTACCATTATAGGTGGAATATATCCATTGTATATTGTTTTAGCTTCAGGAATAATAATCAAAAGACATCCTGATAATAATATAATGGATTTAAGCAAAGCATATTTCGGAAAAATAATAGGAAATGTTTTTAATTTATTGTTTATGTTTGCATTTTTATCGTATATTGTAATAGTTATTTCAGGTTCAAGCAATCAGTTAAGAGCATATAGTATATACTTTATGCCACATTTTAAATTAGTTATGATTTTTGTAGCTATTGCTTGTTATGCTTCAATTAAAGGCTTAAAGGTTTTAGCCAGATTTGCTACTATAATATTTTTTTATTATGCCTTATAGTTATCGCATCTACAGTATCCTTTAAGTCAGGTAGTATTTTAAATATAAAACCTTTTTTTGGTGCCGGTTTCTCTAATATTTTAGAAGGAGGCTTTAAATCTTCCTTCGCTTATGCAGGTATGGAATTACTATTAATAGTATATCCATATGTGGAAGATAAAAAAGATATATTAAAAGTTACATTACTAAGTACTCTTGTGGTAATTTTATTTTATTCTTGGATAGTTTTTTCATCTGTTTATTTTTCCGGGCCTGATTTAGTAGTAAGACAATTATGGCCATTCTCCTTCGTGTCTGAGTCATTTAAAATACCTGTAGTAAATAATTTTAGATATTTAGAGATTGTTATATGGATTACTGTGGCTTATAAAACCACATCTATTGAATTTTATGCCGCCACAAAAATATTGACTAATATTACTAATATAAAAAGAAAAACAATTTGCTTCTTATTATTACCTATTATTTTAATTTTCCCATTATTCTTGGATAATGAAGTAATGAGAAGAGATGTTGCTGGCAAGATTATTCCTTGGATAACCTTGTTTAATATTTTTTATATAACCATAATTGCATTATTATCTCTTTTAAAAGTAAGAACAAACTTAGGAATATTCAAGAAAAAGGAGAGTACTTATAAATGAAAAGATATAGCTTACTTATATTATCTGCTTCATGTATAATTATATATCTCATATTTAATTCAAGCAAAGACAACCTTCCTATAGAAAAAACTGATATTTGCTCAGGAATGTCTTTTGATATCAAAGCAATTAGCCCCGTGGTTGAATATGACATTGCTGCAAGTGCATATACTTTCAATTAAAAAGATGAAGTTTCAAGTACTATATTAGAAGGTATGGGTAAAAATGTTGCTGAAACTAGGTCAACCAGACAAACCGTCTCATCCAAAGAATTCTTACTTGGACTTCAGAAAGCATTTATTTTTAGCGAAGATTTAGCAACTTATGGTATTAATCCTATTGCTGATATAATGTTTTCTAATCAACAAATGAATGATGCTACATGGATAGTTGTTTGTAAAGACAAGGCCCTTGATATGCTAAAATTCAAAGATGGTGATCACACCACTGCATCAGACCATATTGACGGTATGCTAGAAAGCTCTAAAGAACAAAATTTCATGTCTGACCAATATAAAGTGGTAGATATGTTTGTAAGGATAGGTTCAGAGGGAAGAAATTTAGTTCTTCCCTACCTTGATATAATAAACAATAAAATTACTTTGACCGGTATGGCTCTTTTCAAAAAAGACAAAATGGTCGCAAATATACCAATGGCAGAGGCCATGTATATAAATATTTTAAAGGAAGATAAAGTTAAAGGAATACTAACACTTCAAAAGGATTCACACAACTTGATATTAAATTATGGTAAATCAAAACGAAAGGTAAAATGCGAAAAAATCAATGATAAATATAAATTTATTATTGATATAGTATTTAACGGTCAAGTAGTAAATAATACTATGTATAAGGATCTTATGATAAATACCAAAACAGTAGATAAGTATAGTCAGGAATTAGAGGAACAAACAAAGAAACGTTGCAATGACTTCATAAATAAAATGCAAAATGAATATAAAGTAGATTGCCTAGAGTTAGGTCGTGTTGCTGCATCCACTTATGGACGAAACCCTGAAACAGATTGGGATAACATTGTTTGTAATTCGGACATAATAGTCAATGTAAAAGTAAAAGTTAATGGTCTTGGGAGAGGTCAGTTTTTATTTGACAATAATGAGAAATAGATATAATTTTGTTCTTTAAAAAGCGAGGTCAACCACTGAAATATATAAGATATTTCGCTAATTGACCCCGCTACTTATTTACATGAATATTTTTAATAAACTACTTGCCAATATTAAAACCATTGCTCCACCTATACGGGAAGATATTTGTGAAAATGGCATAAGATCCATTCTCTTTGCTGCAGTTAATACTGCCACATCTCCAGTACCACCCATATTAGCCATACATAGTCCGCCTGTTATAGCTGCTTCTATTGGATAGAACCCAACTGCTTTTCCACCAAAGAATGCTCCTATAGTACCTCCTATTATTACTGCTAATACAAGAACTACATACTGCCAGCTAAATGCTGCTGCAACTTGTGCAAGATCAGTATATGCAACTCCTATCCCTACTAAAAGAGCTCCTGTAAAATTGGTCATTACAAATTCAAACCATTGTTTTGCTGCAAGCTCCATGTATCTAGGAATAAATCCAAACATTTTCACTGCTGCTACTGTCATTATCATCCATGCATATGAGTGAATTCCTGGTATAAATTTATTTATAGTCGTTCCAATAACAAAGAATGTTAAGGCTATTAGAAGTCCCATACCCATAGCTTTTATGTCTAATTTATTTACTTCTTCCTCTTCTACTATATTTTCTTTATCGTCTACTTTCATTAATTTACCATTTCCTGTTAGATTAGGTTTGAATTTACCTAATCTATCAAGTAATCCACCCATAACTATGGCCATAGCGTTTCCAAGTGCTACTGCAGGTACCATTACAGATAACATATTTATTGGGTCTACACCCATTGACTCACCGAATATTTTTGCAAGTGGAACAGCACCTGCACCCATACCACCACCCATAATAGGGATTCCTATGAAAAATATTGCCTTTTGTGCCCCATAGCCTATAAGCGATCCAACTAAAGCCACAAGTCCTAATGCTACTACAAGTCCACATAATATTACTGGTAAATATCTAACTGCTGATTTTATTAATAATTTTCTACCCATACCAAGTATACTACCCGTTATCAGTGCAGCAATATAAAAATTTAGAAATCCACCACCTTTCATAAAGGTTACCATATTCTCTGATGCTGCTTCTGGAATTATGTTAAACATTATAAGTGCTGCTGATGCAAATATAATTACTATAGGTCCGCCACCTAAGAATGTGTTAACAATAGGGGTTTTATTTCCTATTTCATTAAATATTGCACCAAGTACTATCATTAATGCAAAAGCTCCTATCATTCCTGTAGGTAATGTTCCCATGAAAGTTGCACCTAAAACTACTGTTGCTATAATTGCAAAAGCTATAACCGGTAGTCCTAAAATTCTATATTCTTCTTTTTCAATTGTATTTTTCATGTATATATCCCCCTTTAAATTTATAATCAGTATTTTAAATTTTTGCTACCCCTGCTTCTCTTGCTACTCTAGCTACTTCTGCCGCTACAGTTTTTGCTACTCGCTCGTCAAAAACTCCTGGAATAATGTATTCTTCATTTAACTCTTCATCAGAAATTATATGTGCTATTGCAATGGCTGCTGCGAGTTTCATATCTTCAGTTATATCTGTTGCTCTTACATCTAGTGCTCCTCTAAATATTCCTGGGAATATTAAAACATTGTTTAATTGGTTTGGGAAATCAGATCTTCCTGTTGCAATTACTCTCGCACCGCCTTCTTTAGCTTTATCTGGCATAATTTCAGGTGATGGATTTGCCATTGCGAATATAATCGAATCATTATTCATAGTTCTAACCATATCTGGATTTACCACATTTGGTCCCGAAACTCCAATAAATACATCTTTTTCTTTTATAATTTCCGCTAATATTCCAAGTTCCATATTCCTGTTTGTAACCTTTGCTACTTCTACTTGATGTGGATTCATCCAATCAAGCCCCTCTGCTAATGCTCCTTTCTTATCACACATTACTATATTTTTGGCACCGTATAAAAGAAGAAGCCTACAAATTGATATTCCAGCTGAACCTGCACCATTTATAACTATTTTTGCAACTTCAATATCCTTTCGGACTAGTTTTAGCGCATTGATAATTCCTGCTAAAACAACAATTGAAGTACCATGTTGATCGTCATGGAATACAGGTATATTCAATTCTTCCTTTAGTCTTCTCTCTATTTCAAAACATCTTGGTGCAGATATATCTTCTAAGTTTATTCCTCCAAAAGTTGGAGCGAGATATTTTACTGTATTTATAATTTCATCAACATCTTTTGTATCAAGACATATCGGAAAAGCATCAATGCCTCCAAATTCTTTAAATAATATTGCTTTTCCTTCCATAACTGGCATTGCTGCTTCAGGGCCTATATCTCCAAGGCCAAGTACTGCTGTTCCATCAGTTATTATAGCTACAAGATTACCTTTAGCCGTATATTTGTACACGTTTTCACAGTTTTCGTGAATTTTCCTACAAGGTGCGGCAACACCCGGCGTATAAGCTGTGCTTAACTGCTCCATGTTTTTCATTGTAACTTTAGATACTATACTAATCATCCCTTTATTTTCTTCATGCATTTTTAAACTAAGTTCATTATATATCATTCTAAAATACCTCCTTATAAAATTTGTTATTATATTATCTCTTTAATTTATTCTTTAAATACATTGTAATATAAATCGCTAAATAAGTAATATTTAGAAAGTATTCTAAGTATTTTGAAACTAAAGTAACTTTAGTTATTTAAATAACGATCAAAAACCCTCAATAAAAATTATTGAGGGTTTTTGTACAACAAGCGGTTTAAATCTTGCTTATACTTATTTATTTTTGCTTCAATTATTCCTCTTTAAATAAAACAACAGTAACTGTGCATCCCTTTTGCTGTTCTGAAATTATAGATATTTCCCCCTTTGAATTTTCAATAGTTTCTTTAACTAAAGCCATACCTACTCCCTCACTCCCTGTTTTTGTTGTATAGCCTCGCTGAAATATCTTATTTATATTTTTCGCCTCAATTCCAACTCCTGAATCCTCAACTTCAATCTTAATTTTATCATTAAATTCTTCAATTCTTACCTTTACATACTTATTTTCATTATCACATTTGTTTACTGATTCCAAACCATTTTCAATTAGATTTCCAAGAATAGTTACCAAGTCATTACTATCTATGTTTTTATGGGTATCTGCAAGATTAACTTCTTCATTAATTATTAAATATATTCCAAGCTCTTTTGCTCTACTAACCTTGCCTAATATTAATGCTGCAATAGTAGGATCTTTAATTTTGTTAGTTACCATACTTAAGAGTTTCTGTCTTTTTTCTGTAATGCTTGTAATATACTTTTTTACTTCCTCCAAATCGCCCATATATATAAGTCCAAGAATAACATGAAGTTTATTCATAAATTCATGGTTATTTGCTCTCAATGCGTCCACAATTTGCTTTACCCCTGTAAGTTCTTCAGCCATTTTTGTTACATTTGTTTTATTTCTAAAAGTAGCAATAGCACCTATTACTTTCCCTCTATCCACTATTGGAATTTTATTAGTCATTATTATAGTATTATTTATCTTTTGCTCTTTATCAAATTCGCAGACACCCGTTTTTAGTACTGTAATTAAACGTGTAGTTGGAAAAATCTCTTCTATATTTTGACCTATAATCTTATTCTTATTAGTTATATTCTTAATATTTAATATATCTATTGCCGAATCATTTATAAGCGTAATTAGCCCTTTGCTATCAACAGCTATTAACCCTTCATAAATAGCATCAATTATTCCCATCTTTTCATTGTAAAGCCTTGTTATTTCCTCAGGCTCAAGGCCAAGTAAAATTTTTTTTATATTATTTGCTAATAAAAAAGCTCCTATAATACCTACCGCAAGCCCTCCAAGACTGATTATAATTATGTAAAGAATTGTTGTATGTTTTGCATTTTCTATACTATTTGTAAGTGTGCCTACACAAACAAATCCGATTTGCCTCTTATTTTCACTATCAAATATTGGTACAAACGCTCTTAATGATTTCCCCAGGGTTCCAGTAGCTTCAGAAACATAAGTATCTCCATTTTCAACAACCCTATATTCGTCACCACCAACAAATTTTTCTCCTATCATTTCAGCATTAGGATGAGAATATCTAATACCTTCCATATCAGCTACAGTAATATATTCAACCTGTGTTAAAGTTTTACATTGCATATTTACATACGATGCAATTGCTTTATGAGGGTCCTTTTTATCTAATGCAATGATTACAACTTTAGAATGGCCCATCATCTGGGCAACATTCATAATATTACTTTTTGCCTTACTTTCTATATTTCTAGTCATACGTGAAGCTACAAAAAAAATAATAACAGATATAGATATAGCTACTACTATTATAATCAATAATGTAATCTTTGTTTGTAGCTTTATTTCTTTTCTCATATTCATCACCTCAATTAAAACATGTAAAAATTTAAGACTGTTTCGCCCTTACTTCCAGCATTTAATCATATTATCTATAAGATTTTTATCACTCTTTACGCATTTGTATCTATGTATTGGTCTGCCAAGCGAACCATATGTGAGTTTTGCCTTTAAAGCACCCGCTTCTTCTAAAAAACTAACATATTTACTCATTGATACTCTTGAAACACCTACAAGTTTAGCTAGCTCCTCTGTTGATAAGTTTTCATCCACATTTTCTATTATTTTTTGCCATGAAAGTTTTAATGTATTCTTCCCAATTCCTTTTGGAAGACCAATCAATTTAAAATTTTGATCATTATGTAAAATATGCTTATCGAGTTCCTCTTGACTTAAATCATCAGTATTTTTTATTAATTTCTCTCTATTTTTATAATTATTTAAAGCAGAACTAAATCTCTCGAATTCGAAAGGTTTAATTAAATAATCTACCGCTCCATACTGAAGCGCCTTTTTTACACTTGCGCTGTCCCTTGCTGCACTTACCATAATCACATCTATATTTTTATCCATATTCCTAATTTCTGAAAGTAGTTCAAGCCCATTCGTTACAGGCATGAATACATCAAGTAAAATGAGGTCTATTTCCTCTTTTTCTAAAACCTCTAAAGCCTCATGTGCTGAACGAGCTATCCCTCCTAATTTAAATCCATCTATCTGCTCAAGATAATATTTATTAAATTTTATTACCATGGGGTCATCCTCAACAATTAAAACCTTTATCATCTATACCACCGATCCTTTATACTTAACATTATATATTACAAGAAGCTGCATGTCTATTAGTTACAGGGTCCCTTAATATGATATCTATGCATAAGGATATAAGGTGTTTTATATCCTTTTTAAATAATTTTGTTTGACAACTCTTTCTATTAGTGGTAAAAAAGTATTAGAACTTGGACTACTTTTTATAGTCTAAATTATGAAAGGATGTTTTAAATGACTGAAATGCTTTCCGCTGTACAAACTGTATTAAGTATGATGATAATAATATCCCTTGGTTTTATTCTTACCCATAAAAAATGGTTTACAGAAGAGGTATCCAAAGTACTCGTTAAACTTGTTACGCAAATATCTCTCCCTCTACTCATGATAAACACTATAACTACTAATTTTGATAGTCAAAGTCTTATAACATCCTCAAAAGCACTTATAGTTCCTTTTTTATCTATATTGCTATGCTACCTTATTTCTATAGTGTTCTCTAATATTATGAAAATAGATAAAAATAAAAGAGGACTTTTTAAATCTATGTTTTTTAACTCCAACACTATATTTATGGGTCTTCCTATAAATATGGCTCTTTTCGGAGAAAAAAGTGTGCCTTTTGTGCTTCTTTATTACATCGCAAATACAACTTTTTTTTGGACTGTAGGAATATACGAAATAAGTAAAGACAGTTCAGAATTTAAACAAAGGTTATTTTCCAAGGAAAGCTTAAAGAAAATTTTCTCTCCCCCACTAGTGGGTTACCTTATTGGTATAGTTATAGTTCTTTTAAATATAAATCTGCCTATCTTTATTAAAGATACCTTCAAATACCTTGGTAATATAACCACACCTATAGCTATGCTTTTTATAGGAATAACAATTTACTCAATTAACTTCAAAAAAATAAGAATAGATAAAAATGTTTTAGGGGTACTCCTTGGACGTTTTATAATAGCTCCTATGCTGGTGATTTCTTTAACACTTATATTCCCTATACCTAAACTTATGAGGGATGTTTTTATAATTCAATCTATAATGCCAGTTATGACCAACACTGCAATTATTGCAAAAGCATTCAATGCAGATTGTGATTATGCTGCTATAATGATTGGCATCACTACCATTGCATCTTTATTTATAATACCTATTTATGTATTTATTTTATAATCCAATAAGAAGCTATTATAGTTAGTAACCAAGTATGTATTTTCTCATAATCTAATATTATAACAATGCTAATTGGAGATATACATGATTAATTTAACACTAACACCTCTTCACTATATATATCTAATCTTCATTATTATAATAATATTCGCCATGATAAAGAAGAAGGATATATCTCTTATATGTATTTTAGGTATCTTTGTCCTAGGTCTTTTCGGTACAGGTTCTATCTACAGATCTACCATGGGTGTATTTAATAGCTTCATTTATGCAACAAAAGAGCTAATGCCTACCATCTTTATAATCTCCATCGTAACTGCTATGAGCAACACTCTTATGGATTCTGGAATAAATGATGAATTAGTGTCCCCTTTTAAGGGGGTCATCAAAAATTATTGGATAGCTTATTGGGTTATCGGAATATTTATGATGATATTGTCTTGGTTTTTCTGGCCATCCCCAGCAGTAGCTCTTGTGGGAGCATTATTCTTACCCATTGCTCTAAAAGCCGGATTACCAGCCATGGGTGTTGCCATTTCAATGAACTTATTTGGACACGGCATAGCTCTGTCAAGTGATTATATAATCCAGGCTGCACCTAAGCTTACTTCTGATGGGGCTGGCATCCCTATTGCAAGTGTTATATCTGCGAGTATTCCTCTTGTAATCACAATGGGAATAGTTACAACTACTGCAGCCTTTTATTTTCTTAGAAAAGATATAAAAGAAGGCTTATTATCAACTGAATATAAAATAGAAGAAACTACAAGCAGTTTACCTGAAAGAATGCTTATTTCTTCCAAAATTCTAAGAAAACTATTGGCATTATTAATCCTAGCGCTTTTCGCATTAGACATCTATATAATGTACACTGCAAAACTTCAAGGTGGTGATGCAACCGCTCTTATTGGAGGCACAGCTGTATTTATACTAAGTTTGGTTTCAATATTGACCTACAAAGATAACCCCTTAGAGAAAATTACAGATAATTTTGTTAAAGGCCTACAATTCGGATTTAAGATATTTGGTATTGTTATTCCTATAGCTGCCTTCTTCTATCTAGGGGATTCAGCTTTCACTGCTATTTTTGGAAATATACTTCCTGATGGTTCTAATGGAATTGTCAATGACTTAGGTGTAGCGCTTGCAAATTTAGTTCCCCTTAGCTCAGCTGTAGCCGCTAGCACAATTACGGTTGTAGGTGCGATTACAGGCCTTGACGGCTCAGGCTTCTCTGGCATATCCCTTGTGGGTTCAATTTCTAAAATCTTCGGTTCAGCTTTAGGTGCAGGAACCGCAACACTTACAGCCTTAGGCCAAATAGCTGGAATTTGGGTAGGCGGTGGAACAATAATCCCTTGGGCAGTAATTCCTGTAGCAGCTATTTGTGGTGTGGATCCCTTTGAACTCGCTAAGAAAAACATTAAGCCAGTTGTTATAGGTTTAGCTGTTACTACTATCGTAGCTATATTTATTATTTAGTTTAATCTAAAAATCCAGTAAATATTCCTTTCCACTACTCTTAACAACAATCTTTACATAGGACTTACTGTCTCCAATTGGAGGTGTATAATAGTATTCTTGTCCTCCTGAGCCTGAGCCTGAAAGATTTTTGTAATATTGCAAAGCTTAGTCTGAAAAAAAACTCTAAATGCTATTTCCTGAGCAAATGCTAAAATCAAAAGTTTAGGTATCTGTAAAAACGTATTATCAAATGATAACATCGGTCTTTTGTCTAACATTTCTATTTTTCACTCAAATACTCCTTTTTACATTATTTATAATCTTTACTTGTCCATATATTACAATTATGTATTAATTATAACATAATCTATTAAATTAAACTAACTATACCCCCTTAATTTAGTCTACACTACTTTTTAGTTTCGTGTCTACTTAAGGGGGTATAGTTCAACATAGGTACCATTTTAAATTTATGGCTTTCTTTTTTTAGTTACCTGAAAAGTAAGTTTATTTTATAGCATTTGAAATTTCAGTAAATATTATAGCAAGTCCTGCTGCACCTGCATCTGGATAGCCTAAACTTCTCTCTCCAACTGCTCCTGCACGACCCATACGAGCCACAATTTTTTCAGTGCTTTTAGCTCCTTCAATTGCTGCTTTAGCTCCTCTTGCAAAAGCTTCTTTGAAAGTGATGTTTTCTTTTGCACTTTTCATCAAAGAATCGGCACATGGAATTAATGCATCTATTAAAGTCTTATCTCCAACTACAGCTCCTCTTCCAAAAGAACGTTCTCCTACAACTTGAATACCTTTAGCAGCAGACTTCATCATTTCTGCAAAACCTAAAACTGATAATTCAGTTTTTGTTCCAACCTGTTTACCTGCTGCTCTAAATGCTGATCCCCATATTGGACCTGATGCTCCACCACAATATTCCATTATTACCAAGGAACATGCATTTAAAAATTGTCCGATACTCAAATGTTCTTCTGAAAGAATTTCTTTCCATTCTCTCTTTAATTGTTTAAATCCTTTTGCTATACTCATACCAAAATCACCATCTCCAGCCTGAGAATCTAATTCGCAAAATGGAACTTCATTGTCAATAATAACTTCACTCATTTTATCAATAATATAAAGTATATTATTAAAACTTACTTTTTCATTATTAAGCTTTGCAAAACTTTCATCTGTCTCTACTTTAAATGATACCGACTCTGCATCGCCCCCAAAAGTGTCTAAGCTTACATATTTAACTTGCTCTACTGGGCCTGAAACCTTAAATGCTGGAGTATCACTTTCTTTTGATAATAGCTCTTTTAGCTGATCATCTAATTTCATAATTGATACAGAAGCACCTTGCATATCTATACTTGTCATATAATTTCCTACAAAAATTCTGTTTATTTTAACATTTTTCTTAACTAATTCTGAAACAACCGAATTGTTAAATAAGTATAATTCTTGTAGTGGTGTGCCTCCAAACCCATTTATTAATAATGCAACTTCTTCATTATTTGTACCATCTATTTTCATATCTTTTAAGATAGAATCCACAACTTTTTCTGCAAGTTCATCTGCAGGCGCCATTTTTTCTCTCTTAATTCCTGGTTCACCATGAATTCCAACTCCAAATTCCATTTCATCTTCTGCTAATTCAAAAGTTGGAGTTCCTTTAGCCGGTACATTGCAGGATGTAAATGCAAATCCTAAGCTTCTAACATTTGCAATAGCATTTTGAGCAACTGACTTAACTTCTTCTAGTGATAATCCAAGTTCTGCTGCTGCACCTGTTACTTTATGTACTAGCACAGTTCCAGCAACCCCACGACGTCCTACAGTATATAAACTATCTTTAACTGCAATATCATCATCTACTTTAACATAATCAACTTTAATACCCTCTTCAATTGCTAAATCAGCAGCATTCTTAAAGTTCATCATATCTCCACTATAATTTTTAATAATTAATAATGTTCCTTTATCACTAGCAGTAGCTTTAATTGCTTGATATACTTGAATCTGAGATGGAGAAGCAAATACATCTCCACATACCGCCGCATCTAACATTCCTTTGCCTATAAATCCAGCATGGGCTGGCTCATGTCCACTTCCGCCTCCGCTTATTAGACTTACTTTATTTTTATTAATATTTTTTTTCTTTATTACTTTATATTTTCTAACAAACTCTAATTCAGGGTGTGCCAAAACTATACCATTGCACATTTCCATTACTACAGTTTCTGGATTGTTAATTAATTTTTTCATTATTTACCTCTCTTTTCTTTATAATCTCTACCTATTTTATCTGCAGTTATAATTGATGCAGCTACTGCTTCAACAGTTATTGGGAATGGCATAGCATGAATCGATTCTTCTGGAATACATGCCTTTTCAGCTACTGCCATAAGTTCTTCATTTGTAATACTGTCTACTCCTATATCTGATAAACAAACTGGTAATCCAATTTCTAAACAGAACTCTAAAACTTCATTTAATTCTTCTGTAGGTGAATTTTCGAGTACTAGCTGAACAATTGTACCGAATGCGACTTTTTCACCATGGAAGTATTTATGAGTTCCTGCTAATATAGTTAATCCATCATGAATTGCATGAGCTCCACCAAGCCCTGCACTTTCAAACCCAAGCCCTGATAAGAGAATATTTGTTTCTATAATATTTTCTAGTGCCTGTGTTACCAAATTACAATCTGAAGCTGCTTTTGCTTTTACCCCATCCTTTATAAGAGTTTCATAGCATAGCTTAGCAAGTGCTAATGCGGTATTTGTTCCCCTTGCTGGCCCACATAAACCTTCTCTAAAACCACAAGGGAGTCCAGCATTAACATTAGAATATGATTTTGAAGTTGCTCTTGCTTCAAAATATGTTGATAATGCATCTCCCATTCCTGAAACCAAGAAACGAGTTGGTGCTTTTGCAATAACTGATACATCAATAAGAATAACACTTGGACTTTGCTTAAAGTAAGCGTAATCATCAAATGCTCCTTCTGGTGTATAAAGTACAGCAGAGTGGCTCGTTGGCGCATCTGTAGCCGCTATAGTTGGAACAATAATTAATGCTTCCCCCTCTGCTACACATTTAGCAGTGTCAATGGCTTTACCACCACCAAGGCCGATTATACACCCACATTTCATGTTTTTAGCAACCTCTTGTAATCTTGCAACCTCTTCTCTTGAGCATTCACCTATAAATTCACTTTCTACAAAAGAAACCCCAAATTTTTTAGCAGTTATATCTAATTTATTTTTAACACGTGCAACATCTTCACTATTAGCAATTAATAGAGCTGACCCTGCAAAACTTTTCACAAAGTACCCCAAATTTAATAATTCATCCTCACCTTGTACATACTTAGTTGGGCAAATAAATGCTTTTCTCATATTATCTCTCCTCTTTATAAAAATTTATTTTCATTTTTAACTTACTTTTATTTTAACATCGTTTACATAATAACTCATTGGAATGGCATGTCATAAAATTACGATTTTCAATCGTAATTTTATGACATTAAGCTATCGAATTGTAATTCTATGTTTTAATGCATTAATTTCCCTTGCAATATTTTCTATAAATAGCCGGAGTTACACCTTCATACTTTTTAAAAACTTTTATAAAATATCCAGTTTCACTAAACCCAAGTTCATCACTAATTTCATTAATAGGCATGTTTTTTTCCTCTAATATATTCTTTCCCCATTCAACCTTTAATCTGGATGAAAAGTTAGAAAAATTTTCTCCTGTTTCTTTTGCAAATAACCTACTAAAATAGCTTTGGCTAATATGACAAACCTTAGACATTTTTTCTACTGTAACATTTTCACTTTTATTTTTATAAATATACTCTATTGCTGGTCTTAAAGTATCACTTACTGTAATATCAACACCATTACTATATGATGTCTCTGCAATATAAGCATTTATTAGAGCGTTAGAAATTTCTTTTTTCCCATGTTCCATATTTTTTATTGTATATCCTGTTAATGTATTCGAATCTATTTCAAGCTCTTTTTTTATAGCCTTTTGATACATTTCTAAAATCAAGTTTTTATCTAGTGCCTCTTCTACTAAATAGTTACATAATGAAAATAACATATTTGCAATTTGTTTTATTTCCGCGTAGGATAAAATAGGCAATTCTTCATAATACTCTTTCAAGTCCTCTAAAACATTTTTAGTTATAGACTCTTTTGGGGCAACTACTATCTGTTCTAATAAATCTTGTGCATTAGAATCTGATAATTTTACTTGACCTGCCATAATTGCACCAATATATTTACCATCAATCATTATGGGAATAGCTATATCTACTATATTAAAATGACACAAATATATATATGCATTATTTAACCGAACTGCCTCTAACCCACCTCTAGAATCGCATCTTTTACAATATTTTAAAAGATCAGGATTTGCTCTTACCGATTTGCAGAATCTATGACAACCACTATGCACAGTAACTGGATTACCTTTATAGTCAACAGTTATCATTGCAAGCTTAGTGAATATTGCAAGAAGCTCTTGTAACCCGACCCATTTTTCTAAATTTATCACTTTATTTAAATTTATATTATCATTCATCAATATTCACTACTCCCTCATAAGTCGATAGATACGTTTATGGTTAAAAATCTGACCTAACCTTCGATTCACATTCGTCATCATACTAAGATTAAATTTCCTGTATAGCAAAAAAAACGCTAAGTTAGACTTAGCGTTTCTTATATTACCTAGCGACAACCTACTCTCCCACAAGGTCACCCTTGCAGTACCATTGGCGCATTGAAGCTTAACCTACCTGTTCGGTATGGGAAGGGGTGTTACCTTCATGCCATAATCACTAG
>NZ_JBNMNU010000065.1:0-22768 GCF_051278035.1 Clostridium sp. | reverse complement strand
ATAACTGAAGAAGATGCAAGGGAGAGAAGAACAAAACTCCAGGATGAAGCTAGTTTTTATGGAGCTATGGATGGAGCTTCCAAATTCGTAAAGGGAGATGCTATAGCTGGTATAATTGTTACTATAATTAATATTTTTGGTGGGATAATTATAGGTGTTGTAATGCTTGGAATGCCAATTTCCGAGGCTGCTTCGACTTATGTTAGGCTTACAGTTGGGGATGGTCTTGTAGGGCAGATCCCGGCGCTTTTAATATCGGTTGCGTCTGGTATTCTGGTTACAAGATCTGGTAGCACTACAAATTTAGGAACTCAAATAACTTCGCAGCTTACTGCTTTCCCAAAGGTTATTGCACTGGCATCAGTTGTATTGTTAGTTTTGGCTGCAATTCCAGGAATGCCTCACCTTGTTTTTATAGTACTATCTATAATTACCGCAACAAGTGCATATTTTCTCTTTAAGGATGAAAAAGATCAGAAGATAAGTAGAATAGAAAATGATGAACAAGAAAATTACGAAACTGAAAATAAAGAACCGGAAAATGTAATGAATCTTATTTCTGTGGAGCCTATGGAAATAGAAATAGGATATGGACTCATTCCCTTAGCAGATGAAGCTACAGGAGGGGATTTACTTCAAAGAATTGCCTCGGTAAGAAGGCAGTGTGCACTAGAGATGGGAATAGTTGTTCAGCCCATTAGAATTAAAGATAATTTGCAGCTTAAAACAAATGAATACGTAGTTAAAATTCGCGGAACTGTGATTATTAAAGGTGACTTAATGCCGAGTATGCTTCTATGCATTGATCCAAGTTCAGAAGATATTAATATACAAGGTATTCAAACCATTGAACCAACCTTTGGACTGCCTGCAGTGTGGATAAATAATGACCAAAGAGAAGATGCAGAGATTAAGGGACTCACAGTGGTGGACCCAACTACAGTAATGGTAACTCATTTAACAGAAACTATTAAGAGTCATGCCTTTGAACTGTTAGGTAGGCAAGAAACTAAGATTCTAATTGATTCCGTAAAAGAGAAGTATGATACAGTAGTTGATGAACTAATACCAGATCTTATGACTATTGGTGAGATACAAAAGGTTCTTCAAAGCTTACTTAAAGAAAAAGTGGCTATAAAGGATATGGTTACGATTTTAGAGTCATTAGCAGATAATGCTAGGATAACTAAGGATATAGAAGTACTAACGGAATATGTGCGTTTTTCACTTGGAAGAAGTATTTGTAATTCACTTGTTGATGACAATGGAAGTATAACAATCATGACGCTTTCCCCTGAAGTCGAAAATGTTATTTCATCAAATATACAAAAATCCATACAGGGGTCTTTTCCAGCAGTAGATCCAGATACTACAGGTAAGATATTAAATTCTATAAAAAGCAATCTTAGCACAATATATTTTCATAATAATCAACCGGTAATACTGGTATCTCCAAAGATAAGACCCGCATTTAGACGACTTATTGAAATGGTATTCCCTAGTATTACAGTGCTTTCCCTTAATGAGATACCAAATGAAGTGGAGATTAAAACTGAAGGAGTTGTGGCTCTACAATGATTATAAAGCGATATGTAGTGAGTAATATGAATGAAGCTATGACAAGAATAAGATATGAACTAGGCATGGATGCGGTGATTATAAGCCAAAGAAAAATCCGTAAACCGGGAATAAAAGGTCTATTTTCTCCCAAAAATGTTGAAGTAACAGCTGCTATTGAAAATGAAATAAATACAGAAGAGAAAAATGTAAAAGATAGCATTGAAGCAATTAAGAAAGTTGTGCTAAAGGAAAATGAAATTATTCCTAAAAAACCTATAGAACCTAAAAAACCTATAGAACCTATAGAACCTATAGAACCTATAGAACCTATAAAACCAGCTGATGAGAGCAGTGATAAGTACTCAGAACACTTAATGGATGAAATGAAAGAAATGAAAATTATGCTTAATAAGCTAGCGAATTCTAATTCGCTCGCAAATTCTAATTCGCTATCAAGTCCTGGTATACAGGAAAGTGCTAGTATTAATGAGCCTAAAAGCTCAATCGCGCAATTACTAGAAGACAATGATGTAGATGGGATAAATATTGATTGTATATTGAGGAAAATAAAGGAATTTGAAGTAGAACCAAGTGGATCTATGTCAAACGAACCAGAAATTACGGAAATTCAAAAGGCAAAGATTGTGTTAAAAGATATGATTAATGTTACTAAACCTGAACTTCAGGGTAGAATAGTTCTGGTAGGACCTACAGGCGTAGGTAAAACTACAACTATTGCAAAGCTTGCAGGTAGGCTTGCCCTAGTTGAGAAAAAAAAGGTAGGATTAATTACCGTAGACACTTATAGAATCGGTGCAGTAGAGCAGTTAAAAACTTACGCAGACATTATGAATATACCTTTTAGCGTTGTATACAATATGAATGATATGGATAAGGCAATTGAAGGGATGAAGGATTGTGAGGTTATATTAATTGATACTACAGGACGTAGTAGTAAAAATAAAATGCAAATTTCTGAACTTCGAACATTTGTGGAAAAGGCTGACACCGAAAATGTTCATTTAGTGTTAAGTTCTACAACAAAGAACAAAGATCTTAAATTTATTATTGAAGGATATCAAATTTTACATTATAATAGTATAATAGTAACTAAATTAGACGAAACTTCCACCTATGGTTCCATACTTAATATATTAGAACTTGCGAATATCCCTTTAAGTTTTGTGACAACTGGTCAAAATGTACCTGATGACATAAAAGAATTATCTGAGGATAAACTTGTTAGTCTTATATTAGGAGAGGATACCATATGCTAGATCAAGCACAAAGACTCAGACAAATGGCGGTTCAAAGTGATGATAAAAGTGGCATAAGCAGACCCAGAATTATAACTGTTACCTCTGGTAAAGGCGGAGTAGGTAAAAGCAATATAGTAGTAAATATATCTATTGCACTTCAAAAGATGGGTAAGAGGGTCATGATTTTTGATGCAGATATTGGAATGGGAAATGATGATATTATAATGGGATGCTCTTCTAAATATAGTGTTTTTGATGTTATAAGTAAAGGAAAAGAAATTCAGGATGTAATGCTCACTGGACCTTTTGGTGTGAAACTTCTTGCGGGTGGCTCAGCACTTACAAAAGTTGAGGATTTAACCGAATCTGAAAGAAATTCATTTTTAAATAAGCTTTCAGCTTTAACAGGGTTTGATTACATAATAATGGACACAGGTGCTGGTGTAAATAAGAGTGTTTTGGGATTTATTGCTTGCTCAGAAGACTTAATAATAATAACGACTCCAGAGCCTACTTCACTAACTGATGCATATAGCCTGCTTAAGGCTGTCAAACATTTTAACATTAAAAACTATGCTAAGGTTATAGTGAATAGATCATTAGATAATAAGGAAGCGGACATGACATATAACAAATTTAATAGTGCTGTTAATAAATTTCTTGGAATGAAGCTAGAGTATTTAGGCAAAATAGGTGAAGATAAGAAACTAGCATATGCAGTAAGATCGCAACAGCCAGTAATTATAGCTTATCCAAATTGTGAAGCAGCTCAGGATATAAAAAGAATTGCAATGAAAATTGAGGGTACTAGCCACAAAACAAGTGGTATTGGGGTAGAAGGTTTATTTAAGAAAATCTTCAGTATCTTTTCATAAGGGGTGGGGGCAGTGAGTAAAGTAGATTTTATAATAAACAAGAAGTTAGAAATACTAGTTGGGGAGAAATATTTTAAAAGTAATATACAAGATATAGCAGAGAATTATATAGCAATCAGCATTCCGGTTAATTCAGGAGAATATCTTCCACTATCTAAGGGAACTTTGGTAGATGTAATTTATTATGAAGAAGATAATCTTTATAAATTTAAGTCAGTAGTCATGGGTCGTAAATTTGAAAATATACCTATTTTACTTATATCAAATCCTAAGGAAATAATAAGAATTCAGCGAAGGAAGTATGTTAGAGTACCGACAATAAGTACAGTTAAATATACAAACCTTAAAAATGATCCAAAGACAAGACCTAGTTCGATAGAAAATAGCAAATATTTGCAGGCTATATTACTAGATTTAAGTGGTGGTGGAATGAAGATTAAGATATCAGAAGAAGTTAAGCTCAGCCAATATCTTTTACTATGTTTAACTATTAATAATGAAGACATACTTATAGTAGGACAAGCGAAGAGAATTATAAAAGATGATGATGGTAGATTTAATTGTGGACTTAGTTTTGAATTCGTAGATAGCGCAACTCGTGAAAAAATTATTAAGCTCATATTTCAACTTATGAGGGAACAGATGAAAAAAATTTAGGGAGGCGTAGATATGTCCATAGCAAGTGCAGCTTCTGCACGAGAGCAAATTGTGAAACAACATATACCTCTAGTTAAATATATTGCGTCTAGAGTAATAATTGGTAAAACTAAATATGTTGAATATGAAGATTTAATTAGTTATGGTATGCTGGGACTTATGGATGCACTTGGGAAATTTGATGATACTAGAGGTATGAAGTTTTCAAGTTATGCGTCAATAAGGATAAAAGGGTCTATGATTGATGAGCTCAGGAGAAATAGCCCTATATCTAAAGGTGCTATGGATAAGCTTAATAAGTACAATAGAGCTATTGAAAAGCTACAAAAGCACCTTTATAGAGAACCCACAAATTGTGAAATAGCAACCGAATTAAACATTACAATTGACGCGGTTGCAGACATTGAGAACACTATAAATTATATATCCATAGTTTCACTCGAAGATTTAATATTTTCTGATGATGATGACATGCCGCTTAGTGGTACTATAAAAGATGATAAGAGTCCAAGTCCAGAAAGAACATTAGAAGAAAAGGAGCAAATTGAGTACTTAGCGCTAGGGCTTGACCACCTAAAAGAAAAGGATAAATTAGTTATAACATTATATTATTATGAAGGGCTTACTTTAAAAGAAATAGGAAATATTTTTAGTGTGTCTGAATCAAGAATTTGTCAACTGCATAGCAGGGCAATTATAAATCTAAGAAAAGCTCTCGCAAAACTTAAATATGAAATATGAAGTAATATTTAAATTATAAAAATTGGAGTGAATTATATGCCATGGTTATTATTTTTTATTGGATTAATTCTTATAATATTAAATGTCTTAGCTATAAAAAAACAAAATAGGTCCTTTAATGGAGTTCTAGGAAACGCTATGGGAAATATTAATGATGAGGATATTAGAATAGGGGAACTTAGACGAGAATTTTCTGAAAGTATTTTAGAGCTTCAAAGCGAAATAATGGATATGAAAAGGATTATGGGGACATATATAGAATTAAATAAAGGTAATGAAGTACAAAAAAGCAATGAATCATATAAAGAAGATAATGAGATTATGCACACTAAAAAAGAAACAATAATAAATGAGCCTAGTATTAGTAGTAGTAATAGTGAAAAAATCCATAATATAACGAAATTGTTTGCGGAGGGGTTCTCTGAGGACTATATATCAGAAATGTTACATTTAGGTAAGGGGGAAGTGCTATTAATAAAGGATTTATATATAAGATAAAGAAAATAATAGACTTTCTGAGTGATAGAAAAATACTAATAGGCATAGGTATAGGTATGATTTTATCAACTGTTTTATTAAGTGGTGCAAAGATAAATTATGAAATGAGCAAAGGAAAAATCGAAATAAAAGCCAAGGGATATGGAATGCGTTATCCTGATGAAATTCCAATTATTACTAATAAGGATGTGGGAAAATGATTAGAGGGCTTTATACAGCAGTTACAGGACTCATAACAGGAGAAGCTAAACAAAGTGTAGTAACTAATAATTTAGCGAATTCTAATACAACAGGTTTTAAAAGTGAGAATCTTTCTATCAAATCATTTGATGATGTACTAATACAAAATTACGACAAACAAGTAAACGGCGTAAATACTAAAAGTACTATTGGTTCTTTAAGTATGGGAAGCGAAATAGATGATGTAAAAACATATTTCTCACAAGGAATGCTAGAAACAACTGATAAGTCTACAGATTTTGCTATTGAAGGAAAAGGATTTTTTACAGTGCAAAGCGATAATGGCATTGAGAATAAAAATTATTATACTAGAAGTGGTGATTTTCATATTGATGGAAGTGGATATTTAGTAACGGATAGTGGAGATAAGGTGTTAGGTAAAAATAAACTAACAAATGCAAACGAACCAATATTTGTAGGTGATGGTAAGATGCTCTCGGATAAATATGGGAATATAAAAGTTAACGGTGAAAACAAATATAAGCTTAATACTGTAGACTTTGAAGATTATAAAGGCATGAAGAAAATTGGAGATAATTTGTTTGAAGGAGCAAATCCAATCCAAAATGCTAATGTTACAGTTAGGCAAAATGCATTAGAAAAATCAAATGTAAATGTGACAAGTGAAATAGTAAATATGATGACAATTATGAGGAATTTTGAAAGTAACCAAAAGGTTGTACAATCTATAGATGAAACACTTGGAAAAGCAGTCAATGAAGTTGGTACAGTAAGATAAAAATTACAATAAGGGTGGTGAGACAAATATGTTAAGACTTTTACAGAATAGTCGGAGTTCTATGATGGCTCAACAGCAAAAGCTGGATTGCATATCAAATAACATAGCAAATGTAAATACCAACGGCTATAAAAAAATAAATGGTAAATTTAAGAATCTAGTCTACGAATCTCTTGATAGAGCGGGATATCCTGTATCTTCCGATAGAGAGGGTAAAGCTATACTACAAAATGGTACTGGTGTTAGGCTAGGGGAATTGACGCGAGATACTTCACAAGGAAATCTTGCAACCACAGGTGTTCCAACAGATTTAGCTATAGATGGGTCAGGATATTTTGAAGTGGTTCAAGCAGATAATAGCAAGGCTTATACAAGAACTGGTGATTTTTCAACGGATGCAAATGGTTCTATTGTTGACCCAAAGGGAAATAGGCTTAGCATAGTTAATGATGCTGGCAATAATATTAATACAGTAGATGGGCCTTATAAATTTGAAAGAAATAATTTTAATGTGGATTCAAAAGGTCTTGTATCCATAAAAGATGCCACAGGTGATTTGGCTGTAGGCAAAATAAAAATTTCAAATGTTATTGGTGATAATTCAATGCTTTCTATAGGGGATGGTCTATTTATGACAAAGCCTGGTTCTGAGGCTATTGATAGCAACGAGTATTCTATTATGCAAGGGTTTTCAGAACTTTCAAATGTAGATATTACAACAGAAATGACCCAAATGCTTGTTACTCAAAGAGCTTTCCAACTTAGCTCTACTACTTTAAAAACTGCAGATGAGATGTGGCAAATGGCTAATAACTTGCGAAGGTAGATAAATATATATTAAAATAGTTTTAATTGAAGAGAATCCCTCATATATTATTATTAAAGTCTGTAATAATATGAAATAGGAGGGATGAACTTGGGAACAGGATATGTAATTGGATGTTTAATTAGTATATTACTCTGGAAACTTGATAGGCAAGGTCTAGTGTATCTTGTTAATAAAAAATTAAGAAAAAAGGTTAGAAACCGTTATGCGATACAATTTTTATATTTTTGTGCTGCAATTGCTATATACATGGTGCTTTTTATTATGAGCAACAATGAGATATACAATGCTATCACAGCTTTTGTAGTATTAGATATAAGTAATACAGAGAGAAAAAATATAAATAACACTGAAAAAAAGCATTTTTATGACACTATGTCAACGATATCTAGAGCACTAGTGTGTGGATTTATTGCACCACTATTTTATATTGTAATCCTTGGTAACGCTGCAGCTATTGTATTTACGTTACTCTACAATATTAGCTTTGATGATGACTTAAGTATAATAGGTTCAATTATAGCTATAGCTACTATAATTCCATCATTAATATCCGCGGGATTCTTATATATAATTTATATATTAAAGAACCGAAATTTAAAAGTGAAATTTAAAGGTGATTATATTAGAAATCTTTTGAGGATACCTATGTTAAATGTAGATATATTAGCTGCCTATATAGAATCTGTTAATTTTTATTACCATTATAATGGTAATAACATGCATTACCTAAAATGCTATGGGGACTATAACAACAAGATTGACAACGGTTGCATTAAAAGCTATTTAAGTATTAGTTATTCTATATGTTTCATAATTTTTGCAACATTTGTGGGAGTGTATTTATTATAGAACATACAAAATGGAAGCATTTATTGTTTAAATAAATGCTTCCATTTTTGTGCTTTTATATTACATAAATTAGTTTACCTTATTTATTGCTTCTGTAATAGGTGGTATAACTTGTTTTTTTCTTGAAACTAGACCAGGAATATATACTCCGTTATCACTTAGAGTAACATTAAAGGCTTTAGCGACAATGTCCTTATGTTCCCCTGCTGTTATTAATGTTGAACCGCCATTTAGTATATCGGTTAGCATTAGTAAAACCACGTCAAAGCCACTGTCCTTAGCTTTTTTGTTCATTAAACTTATCATGTCCTCTTTCATTGGTTCAAACCCTTCAATATACATTGTACCAACTTGTGATACTCCTATTTTAAAATTATTAAGAGTAAAAACTTTAAAGTCTTGGTAAAAAATTTCCTTAGCAGTTTTACCCTCTAGAGATGTACCCGCTTTAAACATTTCTTTGGCGAACTCTTCTATGTTTAAATCAGCAATTGTAGATAACCTCTTTAATATAAGTTTATCTATTAAAGTTGAAGTAGGGGACTTTAGAAGGAGTGTGTCAGAAATAATTGCTGCACATAAAATACCCGCTGCTTTTCTAGAAGGCCTAATTCCATTTTCAAAGAATATTGATGCAATGATTGTTGATGTGCTTCCTACAGGTTCATTTCTGAAATATATAGGGGTACCAGTTTGTACATCAGCGATTCTATGATGGTCTATTATTTCTAATAGTTCAGCATCTTCAAGTCCCGGTACTGATTGGGTTTTTTCATTATGATCTACAAGAATGACTTTTTTTCTATTTTGAGATATTAAATGATATCTAGATACTGAACCAACAACTTTATTGTTTTCATCAATGACTGGGTAACTTCTATACCTGGTTTCAAGCATAATATATTTTATCTCATCAACAAAATCTTCTGTATGGAAGCTTAAAACATTTTTTTTAGTCATAACGTAACTGATAGGGATACTTTGAGTTATAAGCCTTGAAGCTGTGAATGTATCAAAAGGAGTTAACACAACTGTACATTCATTAGTTTCAGCTAGTTCAATAATTTCATCCGTGGGAGTATGATTTCCAGTAATTATTAAAAGAGAAACTTTAGATGTAATAAGTAAATGCTGGGAGTCTTCTCTATCTCCACATATAGCAATGTCTCCAGGTTCTATTACTGCTTTTGTACTATCTGGATGCATAGCAGCTACGATAATCTTTCCGGTTATTTTAAAAGGTATGTCTGGTTTGTACACACATTTTCCTGATAGAGTATCTAAAATGTTTTCGAGAGTAGTATTGCTTTTGGCAAGAATAGAATTATCCCAAATATCTAGATAGCTTGCAGCGAGATTTGAAACAGATGCGACGCCAGCTAACCTATCATTTTCATCTATAACTGGTAGAGTCTTTATACTGTTTTTTTTCATAATAGACCAGGCCATTTTAAGAGAAATTTCGGGTGAAATAGGAGCTACAATGTCAATGTCTAAATCGGAAATCTGAGTCTTGACTGTAGTTACAAGTTTCGGTTCCTCTACATTAAAATAATTAAGAATAAATTGCGTTTCACGATTAATTTCTCCAAGTCTTATAGGGAGTGCAGGGATTTTTCCGGTTTTATTTTTAAACTCTGCATAGGCAATAGCAGCACAAATAGAATCTGTATCTGGATTTCTATGCCCAGTAATATAAATAATATTCTTCACGTTTGTTCCTCCTAGTTGCTTATTCGCATTCATTGTTAGTATTAGTTTATAATGAAATGCCCATATTGTAAAGAAAAACCCAATATTACTAAAATAACCTGCTATATATTTTTTCATATGTAAGTAAATCAATACATATATTATTAGAGCATAAAGAATATATTAACTTTAGGGTAGCGTATCTTTTAGTAAAGGGTATCTATGTCAGTAGAGTATAAGGGGGAATTTAGGTGAGAAATGAAAGATTGTCGAATAATTATGCAGTGGATAAAGATAAGCCGAAAGACTCTGCATATGATAGTAATTCCGAGTTTAGTGGACTTACATCGCAGCAGGCTGAAACTAGAATTAAAAAATACGGATTAAACAAATTAGAAAATAAAAAGAAGATATCCCCTGTTCGTATATTCTTATCACAGTTTAATGATTTTATTACATGGGTACTAATAGCCGCAACATTGATTTCAGGACTTATGGGAGAAAAAGCGGATGCTATAACTATATTTATTATAGTTATAATGAATGGGGTACTTGGTTTTATTCAAGAGTATAAAACTGAAAAGTCCTTAGAGGCACTTGGAAGGCTTGCAGCACCAACTGCTAAAGTTATTAGAAATGGTGGAGTGGCTGTAATAAATGCTATATATTTAGTGCCTGGTGATTTAGTGATTTTAGAAAGTGGGGATAGAATTCCGGCGGATTGTATTTTGGTACAAGATAATAATGCGATGATTGATGAATCACTACTTACTGGAGAGTCTGCTGGAGTAAACAAAAGTTCTAGGAGTGACAATAATAATATTTTTATGGGAACAATACTTCTTACAGGAAAAGCTACAGCAAAAGTCATAGCAACTGGTATGAAAACAGAAATGGGAAAAATAGCTGATATGCTTCATAGCATCGAAAATGAAAGGTCACCACTAAAAGAAAGACTAGAACATCTTGGGAAAATATTAGTTATACTTTGCATAACGATATGCATAATTGTAACTGTAATGGGTATCTGGCGTGGACAAGATGTATATACGATGTTTTTACTAGGGATAAGTTTAGCAGTAGCTGCAATACCAGAAGGCCTAACTGCTATAGTTACAGTTGCACTAGCACTCGGAGTATCTAGAATCCTTAAAAGAAAAGCATTAATCAGAAAGCTACCGGCAGTTGAGACGCTTGGGTGTACATCTGTAATATGTACTGATAAGACAGGAACATTAACTCAAAATAATATGACAGTAAAGGCTTTTTATTTTAATAGTCGCGTTCACTATGTTGATAAGGATAAAATACCATTAAATTTATTGATGAAAAAAGCCTATACATACTGTAATGATTGCAACTATGATTTTAATAAAGGTGATATGGAAAAATGCTTGTTCGGTGATCCTACAGAAACTGCATTAATTAAAGCTTATTTTGTTAAGACCAAGGAGCTTAATGAATTTTTAAAAAAAACCAGACGGGTATATGAAATCCCTTTTAATTCAACAAGGAAAATCATGTCAGTCGTTGTTAGTGAAGAGGGGAGGGAAGTTTGTTATGTGAAGGGGGCCCCTGAAAGAGTTATAGAAAAGTGTAATTATATATATATTGACGGATTAGTGCAGCCTATGCTTCCGAGTTATAAAAATTCGCTATTAAGGGCTGTAGAAACTATGTCTTTTAAGGCATTAAGGTGCATTGCATGTGCCTATAAGGTATCGGATATTACAAAAAATGAAAATTTAGAGTCTAATTTGATATTTCTAGGCGTTGCGGGCATAATTGACCCGCCTCGTCCAGAAGTTAAAGAGGCAGTTTTAAAGTGTAAAATTGCAGGTATAAAACCTGTAATGATAACAGGTGATCATAAAAATACAGCTTACGCTATTGGGAAGGAATTAGATATATGTAAATCTCAAAGTGAGGTTATAACGGGAGAGGAGCTAGACCGATTAAGTGATAAGGCACTAGACAAAACTATTGATGATTTTAGAATATTTGCAAGAGTAAGTCCAAAGCATAAGCTCAGAATAGTAAAAGCATTTAAACATAAAAATTATATTGTTGCCATGACTGGAGATGGTGTAAATGATGCCCCAGCTATAAAGGAGGCAGATATTGGAATTGCTATGGGTATATCTGGAACAGATGTAACCAAAGAGGCAGCTGCCATGATTCTTTTAGATGATAATTTTGCCACAATAGTTGCTGCAGTTGAAGAGGGTCGTGTAATATATGACAATATAAGAAAATTTATAAGATACTTATTATCCTGTAATTTAGGAGAAGTGCTTACTATGTTTTTGGCTTCCTTATTTTATTTAGATAATCCTTTGCTTCCAATTCAAATTTTATTTGTTAATTTAGTTACAGATGGGCTTCCTGCCATTGCTCTTGGAGTAGATCCTGCGGGCAAGGGTATTATGACCCAAAAACCTAGGGAAAAGAATGAAAGTGTATTTTCAAGAGGGCTTACAGAAAAGATTATAATTCGTGGAGGGCTCATTGGTGTATGTACAGTTTTAGCATTTATTGCAGGTAAATATTATGGTATGAGTATCGATGCGTGTAGAACATTGGCCCTAGGGACACTAGTTTTATCTCAACTTATACATGTATTTGAATGTAGATCGGAAAAACAATCACTGTTTGAAATTAATCCATTTACAAATTTATACCTAATCGGAGCAGTAGGAATATCAATACTTATGCTCCTGTGCATTGTGTATATCCCTTTTCTTCAGAATGTATTTAGTACAATACCTCTTAATTTTGGCCAATGGCTAATTATTTTATTTTTCTCAGGTATTATCTCTTTCATAAACAGTTTATATCTATATCTAGTACACAATCATTAAAGTAGGAGCACTATAAATAAAAAGCTTTATTTATAATAAAGAGCTTTATTTATAATAAAGAGCTTTATTTATAATAAAGAGCTATATGACAAAGTAAAATATAACTTTGTCATATAGCTCTTTTTATTTTAAATGTTTATCGGCTCTTACTCTTTGAACTTTTTGAGGAGCAGCATTTCCCTTGATTGGAACTAGATCCTTCTTTGTTGTTAAATTTCTAATGTTTACAACTTGAATTTGTTCTCGGTGTTCTTTTCCTTTTTTGCCCTTCATCCCTTGGATTATAACAGACTGTCCTTGAAGTATAGAAATAAAGTGAATTTTTTTAAACCAACGTCTTTTCTTAAATACGCATCTAGCAATAGATTTACTTCCGTCTGCTTTCACTAAGATAGTTACCATTAATTTATAAAATATTTTAAAGTAACTCTTTTCCTCTACTTTGACAGATAGAACTCTACCTTGTGTTTGAGTAAGCCTATCACCATATCTTTTCATATAAGCATTTGTATAACTATTAGTTAATTTGTCTTTTAACCCCATAAATATTACTCCTTTTCAATAAAAATTATAAAAAATTAAAAAAGTCAATAAATCAATTATATCTTATCTTGTAATCAAACTCAAGTATTAAAAATGTTCTATTAAAATATTTAGCTCATAATGATAATATTTGTTCCTAAATTTGTGATATAAGAATATTAATATAATAAAGGATTGGGAGGAGGCGGAATATGAAGAGGGAATTAGCTCCAAGTGAAATTATTTACGAATTTGATATTGCTGATATTAGACTTAAAGACTCCTTAGATGTTATGCCACAGTATTTGGATGTAATAGAGAATATTAAAACCGCTCTAAGTATAGATAAAGAGGGTTTTAATATTTATTTAATAGACGACTTTTCAAAAGAGGCTCTTAATGATATTGAAAAATATGTAAATGGTATTTTCGAGAATAGAAATAAACCAATGGATATTTGCTATGTTTTATACAAAGATGATAAATCTCCAAAGCCTATTTTTGTAAGTAATGGAGGAGGTAATAAATTAAAAAAGGTGCTCCAAGATATTCAAAATGAGTATTTAGAGTGTACATTTGAGTTTTATAACAATTCTATAAATAAAGACAAAGATGATATTCAAGATAATATTCAAAAGCAAAGGACTGAGTTAATAGCTAATTTAATAGATGCAGCAAAAGCAAAGGGGTTTGATATAAAATCCAGTAATAATGGATTTACATTCATTCCTTTAAGTAACGGGAAAGAAATGACTGAAAGCGAATATGACATCTTAGCAAAGGATAGAAAAGAGGATATTTTAAATACGGTAAATGATTTAAAAGACAAATCTAAGAAACTGTTAGAGGAATTAAAAGATATTGAAGAAAGAGATTTAGAGAAGTTAAAAAAAATAATGGAAGTATACTATAAAAATGAGATGACGGAATTAAAAGAAGAATACAAAAATATGTTTAATAAAGACATGGATGTACAAAATTATCTTGATATGGTATGTGATGATATTGAGAAAAAGCTTATGGATAACTATTCGCTAAGCTATGATGAGGATGAAGAGAAAATAAATGAAATTATATTTAAATATGGTGTTAACGTAATTGTTGATAATAGTGAAAATGTAGTTCCCCCAGTAATATTTGAGCAAGATCCTAACTTAATTAATTTACTTGGGAATATAGAGTATGAGAGCCACAAGGGGGTTTATACATCAGATATAGAATTTATAAATGCTGGAAGTATGATAAAAGCAAATGAGGGATGTTTAATAATTAGAGCTAATAGTTTATTAACCAACCCAGTTTCTTACCATTATTTAAAAAAAGCATTATTAACGGGCAAGGTTGATGTAGCTTACAGTAAAAATTATTATGAAATTGTCTCAGTAAATACATTGAAACCAGAACCCATACCGATTAGAGAAAAGATAATTCTAATTGGTGATTATGAGACTTATGACCTTCTTTATAATTACGATGAGGATTTCAGAAAATTATTTGCTATAAAAGCAGAATGTAATCAAATTCAAGATATAGACAGTAAACTCAAGAGCTCTTTGGTTTTTGAGATAAATAAAATTTGCACGGAAAATAATTTCATGCCACTTACAAGTGGCGCTATAAGGGAAGTAGCTAAGCTCCTATCGCGCAAAGCACAGAGTAGACAAAAAATATATTATGATAAATATGAAATAACTAAACTATTAACTCTATCAAACAATAATGTTAAAGGGACAAATAGACTAGAAATAAGTGAAGAGGATATAATTCGCGTAGGATATAAAACTGATTATATGGAAAAAGAAGTTCTAAAGAACTATGCTGATAATAAAATGCTCATTGAAGTTAAAAATAGTAAAATAGGCCAAGTGAATGGATTATCAGTAATTGATGCAGGATATTTTAGATTTGGAAAACCGTTAAAGATCACTTGTTGTTGTTATAAGGGAGAGGGGAACATTGTGGATGTTCAGAAAGAGAGCAATCTAAGCGGAAGTATCCATAGTAAGTCTATTAATATATTAAAGGGGTATATAAGTAATATTAATGGTGGATTTAGTAAACTTCCCGTAGATTTCCACTTAAGCTTTGAACAAATATATGGCAAAATAGATGGGGATAGTGCATCTGTTGCAGAAATAGTATGTATGCTTTCAGCTTTAAGTAAAATACCTATAAAGCAAAATATTGCTATAACAGGTTCTGTAAATCAATTTGGTGATGTTCAACCTATAGGGGGGGCTAATGATAAGATTGAGGGATTTTATGGTGTGTGCAAAATAATGGACACAATAGTAGGTAAAGGGGTAGTGATTCCACTATCCAATGCTGGTGACTTAGTTTTAAATGATGAAGTTGAAAGAGAAATTAAAAACGGAAACTTTCATATATACACTATGTCATCTATAGAAGATGCAGTGGATATATTGATGGGGGATGCTGAAACTGATTTCCAGGGAGTAATGACAGCTATTAATAAAGAACTAAAAAAATATATCACTAAAAAATAGTAGAGTTATAGGCAAAAAGCAAGCAGGACACTTAAGTTGTCCTGCTTGCTTTAATTTTTTGTTATTCTATTTATACGTTAAATCTAAAGTTTACTATATCTCCATCTTGCATTATATATTCTTTACCTTCAAGTCTATATTGTCCTTTTTCCTTAGCTATAGCTTCAGACCCACATTCTACTAAACTATCAAATGAAACTATTTCTGCTCTTATAAAGCCTCTTTCTATATCAGAATGGATTTTACTAGCAGCAGCAGGGGCTTTAGTCCCAATGTGTATAGTCCAAGCTCTTACTTCTTGAGGACCTGCTGTAAGATAGCTCATGAGGCCTAGTAACTTATAACTTGCATGAATAAGTTTATCAAGACCTGATTCGGAAAGACCATATTCCTCTAAAAGTTCAATTTTTTCATCATCATCTAGAGAGGATAGTTCTTCCTCTAGCCTTGCACAAACTATCATTACTTCCGAATCAGTATTATCTGCATATTCTCTAACTTTTTTAACCATATCATTATCTGTATTGCCAGACATTAAATCATCTTCGCTAATGTTTGCAGCAAAGAGTACTGGTTTGGAAGTGATTAGAAAAAGAGTACTTATAAAAATAGCTTCTTCATCGTTAACATCAAGGGTTCTTACTGGTAAATTTGATTCAAGCTGCTCTTTTATTCTTTCCATAAGTGCATATTCGGTTTTTGCTGTTTTATCTCCAGACCTGACAAGTTTTACTGATTTCTCCATTCTTCGATCTAGTACATCAAGATCAGAAAAAATAAGTTCTAAATTAATAGTATCTATGTCTCGTAGTGGATCGATGCTGCCATCTACGTGTACTACATTTTCATCTTCAAAACATCTTACTACATGAACTATAGATTCTACTTCTCTTATGTGAGATAAAAATTTATTACCTAACCCTTCTCCTTTACTTGCTCCCTTTACAAGGCCTGCTATGTCATAAAATTCAATTGCAGTATGAATTATCTTTTTACTATTATAAATAGTTTGTAGCACGTCCAATCTTTTATCAGGAACACTAACAACTCCTACATTTGGTTCTATAGTACAAAATGGGTAGTTAGCAGATTCTGCCCCTGCTTTTGTTATTGCATTAAACAATGTGCTTTTTCCTACATTTGGTAAACCTACAATTCCTAGCTTCATATATATGTACATTCCTTTCTTACTCTTAGATTATTGACACCTTTTAAATTATACTCTACATATTGAATCATTTCAAGAAAGTAAATTTATACAATAGTTTTAGTGGGTTTTTTATGGTTTAAAATGTATTTAAAGTAAATTTATTTTAATATTATAAAAAAAGATTTTATTTATTTAAAAAAACAATAATAATTCTTTAAAATAAGAAGGAATTTTCATTTTTATATAGAATAATACTAAAAAGTGGTTTAGAATGGTTGGAAGTGGATTAAAGTGGAGTAATTTATAAGGTGGGGGCAATAAAATGTTTATAGGTGAATATCAACATGCAATTGATAGTAAAAACCGAATGATTATCCCCACAAAGTTTAGAGATGAACTTTCTAGTGAATTTATATTGACAAAGGGATTAGATGGATGCTTGTACATATACACTAAGAGCGAATGGTTAATAATGGAGGAGAAACTGAAAAAACTTCCATTAACTAGTAAGGATGCAAGAGCCTTTGTACGATTTTTCTTCTCAGGTGCTAATGAAATTACCATTGATAAACAGGGAAGGGCTTTGATACCACAAAATTTATGCGAATACGCAGGCATACAAAAGGAAATAGTAAGTATAGGAGTATCAACTAGAATAGAAATATGGGCAAAAGATAAATGGGATAAATATAATGACTCGGATATGAATTTTGACGAGATAGCAGAAAAAATGAATGAACTCGGCATTTAAAAGGAGATATAATAATGGAATTTAAGCATGTATCAGTTTTATTAAACGAGTGCCTTGACGCACTAAATATTAAAGAAGATGGAATTTATGTTGATTGTACACTAGGAGGTGCAGGGCACTCTTTAGAAATTTTAAAAAGATTATCCACAAAGGGAAGGCTGATTGGAATTGATCAAGATGCAGAGGCATTAAAAGCTGCAAAGGAAAATCTTAAAGATTATACTAACGTTACTTATGTACATGATAATTTTTATAATATTGAAGCAATATTAGAAAAACTTGATATAGGAAAAGTAGATGGTATTTTGATGGATCTTGGAGTATCTTCTTTTCAATTAGATGAAACAGAACGAGGGTTCAGCTATATGAGAGATGCGACTCTTGATATGAGAATGGATAGGAGTAAGGGGATATCTGCCTATGATGTTGTGAATAACTACAGTGAACAGCAAATAGGTGAAGTTATAAGAAATTATGGAGAAGAAAAATTTTCAAAAAGAATAGCCAATTTTATAGTGGATAGAAGAGTAGACAAACCAATAAATACTACTTTAGAACTTGTAAATGTTATAGATGCAGCTATCCCAGCAAAATACAAGAGAGATGGAGGACATCCAGCTAAGAGAACTTTTCAGGGTATAAGAATTGAAGTTAATGGCGAACTCACAATCCTTAACAAAGCAATAGAAGATGGAATACAAAGGCTTAAAAGTGGAGGGAGAATGGAAATTATTACGTTTCATTCACTTGAAGATAGAATTGTTAAAGTTAAATTTAAAGACTTGCATGATCCGTGTAAATGCCCAAAACAGTTACCTATGTGCGTGTGTGGTAAAACACCAATTGTAAATCTTATAAGTAGAAAACCTATAGTGGCAGGGGAGGAAGAATTAGAAACAAACAAAAGAAGTAGGAGTGCAAAATTAAGAGTTTGTGAAAAAATTTAGTTCTAAATTGTGGATGGGGTGAATAAATTGATAGTAGCAAAAAATACGCTTCATATGGATGGAAATACGGTATTATCACCAGATGAATCAATTAGAAAAAGTCGATATCATGATTTAGAAAGATCACGAAAACAGGCGGAACAAGCTAAAAGAAAAAAGGATATAGAAAACAAACAAAGTGTTCTTAAGAATATCCTTTTGGTTTTTATTATTGGAGTGGCTATTATTAGTAGATATTGTATGATCTATACTTACCAAGATACAGCTTCTAAGTCTAAAGCCCAGATACAAATATTAAATAAAGAAAATAGTGCATATAAAGTACAATTGATTAAGTTTAAAAATATAAATTACATTGAGAAAATAGCTCTTGGGAGACTTAACATGGTTAAACCACAAATCAGTGACGTTGAGTATATTAATCTAAGTAAGAATAATTTAGGTGTTAAAAGTGAGTTGCAGGTGAAAAAAAGTTCAACAATATTAGAAAAAATCAAAAGTATTATTTTTTAAATATGGAATAATTACCGTATAGTTTGTGCAGCAATATTAAGGAGGAACTAAATTGGCAAGAGGAGAGTATAGAGACAAAGTGATTGTCAAACGTAGAATGATTGTTGTCTTTTTCATACTATTTGTATTGTTTTTTCTATTAATTAGTAGGTTAAGCTACGTAATGATAGTTAAAGGAAAGGATTTAAAAGTAAGAGCGATTTTGCAGTGGACAAGTGATGTTCGTATTGCAGCAAGTAGAGGAAGAATTTTAGATAGAAATGAAAATGAATTAGTCATAAGCGCTAATGTTTTTCGAGTAGATTTAGAGCTTAACGCATTAAGACAAACTACGGAGAGAAACAAGTTAACTATGAAGGATATTGCCCCTGGACTTGCTGAAATACTTGATATGGAATCTGCAGATGTTTTATCTAAATTAACTGCGACAAATTCAAAGGGTAAAGCTATTGGAGGCGTAGGTCTTAAGAGAAGAATAGATAAGGAGATAGCTGATAAAATTATTGATTTTTCAAAAGAACATAATCTTCGCGGAATTGTTATTACAGGAGATACAAAAAGATTTTATATTAATAATAATTTCTTGTCAAATGTTCTAGGACATACTAATTCTGATGGAAAGGGATTAATAGGGGCTGAACTATATTATGATAAATATCTAGCAGGGACACCTGGAATAAAAATTACGGAAACTGATGCAAAAAGTGAAGATTTGGCTTATAAAATATCGGATTATACAATGCCAATTAATGGGAAGGATTTGATCCTTACTATTGATGAGAAGATTCAGCAATTTGTAGAGAAAGCAGCTGAGGAGGCTATGATTGATAATAAAGCGGCCGCAGTTAGTATTGTTGCAATGAACCCTAAAAACGGGGAAATATTAGGCATGGTTAATAAACCTGATTACAATCCAAATGATGCGTGGGACCTTACTAAGACCTTTGACGAAAATCAAAAGGCCTGGAGAAATCGGGCAGTAAGTGATACTTTTGAACCGGGTTCCATTTTTAAAGTAATAACGTCTATAGCAGCTATGGAAGAAGGGCTTGTTAAGGAAAGCGATAGATTCCAATGTAATGGTAGTAATGTAGTTTCAGGTAGAACAATAAGGTGTTGGAAAACTACAGGACATGGATCTCAAAATTTTGTGGACATTTTAAAAAACTCTTGTAACGTTGGGTTTATGGAACTTGGCAGAAGGCTTGGGCCAGAAAAATTAAATGAGTACATTTACAAGTTTGGACTTGGCAAGAAAACTGGTATTGATCTAAATGGAGAAGCTGCAGGAATAATCAGGAAAACTAAAGATATGACTCCCCTTGATTTAGCAGTAACATCATTTGGCCAAGGTGGAACACTATCTTGTATACAGTATTTAACAGCTTTTAATGCTATTGCAAATGGAGGTAAGCTTATAACTCCTCATATTATGAAAGAAATAGTAGAATATGATGACTCAAATGAAAAGCAAGTTTTTGAGGCATATTCAAATTATAATGAAAGAAGAATAGTAGATGAGGAAACTACAAAGCAGCTTAGATCGTACCTTGAACAGGTTATAGAAGCTGGTGGAGGTAAAAAGGCTTACATTGCAGGATACCATATTGCTGGAAAAACTGGAACTGCTCAAAAGATTAATCCAGCGGGACCTGGCTATCTACCACAAAAATATGTTTCATCTTTTGCAGGCATGGCTCCTGCAAATGACCCGCAAATAACTCTATTAATTAATATTGATGAACCAGACCCATCTAATTATTATGGTGGTCAGATTGCAACAGTTGTTGCAAAACAAGTTTTTAATGATATTTTTAATTATTTAGCACTTAATTCCGACGCTACTAGTGAAGAAATTACTAAAAGTTTACTTAAGGATGTTATTGTACCTGAGGTAAGGGGTCTTAAAATGGCAGATGCTAAAAAATTATTAAAAGAAAGTAATTTAAAAATGAAATTGAGTTCAGAGGGAGAAGTTATTACTGATATGACTCCGAAACCTGGATATACAGTTAAAGAAGGAACTGAAATTATTTTACACACGAATTCAAAAGTAGAATATGATAGTACTGTAATGGTTCCAAGTATTAAAGGAAATACCCCAGAGAAAGTTAAGGAACTATTAACTGGTCTTGGTCTAAAAGTAAAGTTTGTCGGTAGTGGTATAGCCTCTGAACAAGACCTAGAAGGAACAGAGGTTAAAAAGGGAACTACGGTGACGGTACATCTAGATATTATAGCTGATTAGTTAATATAGTGCTTAACTATATATTAGAGACATTAAAACAAAAACCGACAGGACTCAGCTTTGCTGAACTGTCGGATTTGCCATGTAAAGGGTAATAGTAGTATTATTGAAAATTTAGATATATAGTGTATACTATTCTTAAAAGAGGTTAGTAATTTAAATAAAACTAGAAATATAAAGCACGTGATGATTTAAGGGAGTGATAATTATGAAATTAGAAAAAATTATGGAGAATATTAAATTTGATTTAATTCAGGGCAATACGCATATGGAAATAATCTCAATTCAATATGACTCAAGAAAAGTCAAAACTGGAGACGTATTTTTTTGCATAGAAGGATATAATGTTGATGGTCATGAATATATACAAAACGCAATAACAAATGGTGCTGCTGCCATTGTATGCCAGAAAAATATAGAAGGATTAAAAAACTGTACAGTTATGAGAACGGATGATAGCCGAAAGGCACTTTCCATAAGTGCAGCTAATTACTATGGAAGTCCTAGTAGCAAGATGAAGATGATAGGTATTACAGGTACTAATGGAAAAACAACTTCAGCATTTATGATCAAAGCTATTTTAGAAGCGCAAGGGTATAAGGTTGGTCTTATAGGAACGATAGCAAATTATATTGACCAAGTAAAAATTCATACGCAGAGAACTACTCCAGAATCACTAGAACTTCAGGAGCTCTTTAATCAAATGGTAGATGCTAGTGTAGATTATTGTGTTATGGAAGTTTCGTCACACTCATTGTATTTAGATAGGGTATATGGAATAGAGTTCTGCGATAGTATTTTCACAAATTTAACTCAGGATCATTTAGATTTTCATAAAACCTTTGAAAATTATTTTGATGCCAAATTAAAGTTATTTGAAAATAGTAAAAGATCTATAATCAATATTGATGATACCTATGGTGAAAAGGCTTTTAGTTTAATTAAGAGTAGTAAATTAACTTTTGGACTTAATCAAAAGGCGGATATAAAGGCCAGTGATATAAAAATCAATTCAAGGGGTAGTAAATTCACTTTAGAGTATAGTGATAAATCTATTGAAATCGAACTTAAAATACCTGGAAATTATAATGTATATAATGCCCTTGGTTCTATAGCTGTGTGCATAAATCAAGGAATAGAGCTACAAGTAATAAAACTGGGGCTACAAGAAGTACAAGTGCCAGGCCGCTGTGAAATTGTAGGAGGTAATTATAACCTAGGTTTTGAAATAATTTTGGATTATGCTCATTCGCCGGATGGACTCGAGAATATACTTAAAACTGCTAGAGGATTTACAAAATCTAAACTTATAAGTGTCTTTGGTTGCGGT
>NZ_JBNMNU010000064.1:0-22816 GCF_051278035.1 Clostridium sp. | reverse complement strand
CTTGAAATCCTGCACTAATTTTACTTCCCCCTTGAAAATTAATTCTCTTTATTTTTTATACTGATTTATTTACATAAACATTCCCGCGTGTTAGCGTGCCATGTTCTTTCAATAACTAATTCAATGGTATGCCCCATTTAACTATCAGTCCAAATTTCTATCCAAATATGGACTGTTTCTGAAATAACAAGTTTTCTCACCTTTAGTCTATATTCTTTATCTTTTATTTTCATTATTCTCTTATCTAAAACCTCCCACATCATATCAGCATCTATCTTGTCTACTTCCTTGCCAACAAACTTATCAATTTTTTCTTTTACATGCTTTTGTAATACAATCCTTGTTAATTCATCTTTTTCATTTTCTAGAGTAACCTCTATTTTTTTCACAATTAATCTTTTATTATTAATAGTTTCCTCCAGTTTTTCAAGACGAGTATCTTTATCTTCAATTAAAGCTTCCAAAACACTAATGTTTTGATGGTATTCATCTATTCTATAACTTATTAAGCAGCTGAGGGCTATAATCCCTATAATACCACCTATTATAAATCCTGTAGCGAAAAATAGAAAATATCCTTCTTTTTTTACTTTGTCCATAAATCGCCACATCTTTCAAGGAGCTTCAACGTGTAATACCCTACATTTGCTCCTAATAACGCTGCTAAAATATATGCAATTTGCTTTATCATTAATCGTATTTCTCCCTTAAAAAGCCCCTCTTCTATAACCTGAAAAGAAGAAAATGTCCCCCCTAAGGCAATAGCCACGGCCCATATCTTAATGGAACTACCTAAATCTAACATGGTCTTTAAGGGTGGATGATTGTTTATTATGGCACCTATTCCAGCAAAGGTACAAGAACCAAACATTACTCCAAACGCAATAAGAAAGCTATATGACATATTAGAAATAAAATTACCCATAGTTTTTCCTTTTCTCTTTAAAGTGATTTCTATATAAACTATGCTTTTTATAACTAAAATATGTTTTATAGCCTTTTTAATTTATACCAATAGTCGTAATTTTTCTAATATATCTGGGTGCTTTTTCTTCAAATTAACTATTTTAAAGTCGTTATTAACAAATGCATGTTTTGTACTCCCTTTAGCGATTTCTATACCATCATTTTCTCTAATAACCGAATAGTTGAAGATTACCTTTACTGGAGTTAGTTCTTCTATCCATGTTTTAATTATTAATTTATCGTCATATCTTGCCCCTTGAATATATTTACAATTACTTTCAATCACTGGTATCATTATTCCGATTTTCTCCATATCCGAATAGCTCATCCCAATTTTCTTTATAAATTCTGTTCTGCCCACTTCAAAGTACACTAGATAGTTAGCGTGGTAAACTATACTCATCTTATCTGTTTCCGCATACCGAACAACTATTGTATTTTCACTTACATACATATTTAAGCCTTCTTCCTAAAAATTCTTTCAATAAATATATCATAGCATATATCGTAATAAGTTGTATTTCAAAATTATAGAAAACATGTTACAATTTAAGTGGGATTGTTGATCAAGAAATAGATTTTTTGGAGGGGATATGAATGGAAATAACTATTATTTTTGATATTATTATTTTCTTATTAATATTAAAAAAACTATATATAGTAAGCCATCATGGGAAAATTATTATAAACGCAAATAAAAATAAATTTCAGGTTATATTTTTGGTTGTATTTTGGGCTGCGATAAGTATCGGCTGGTGTATATTAGGGTATTTAAACTATACGCAAAGCGGTGATATTTTCTTTATTTTATTGACTATATTATGGATTGAAATTTCAATTTTTAATGTAATAAGGTATTTACATCGTTCAGAAATAAGAGAAAATGGGATATATGGCTCTGGACACTTTTATAAGTGGTCTAAAGTTCAACGTTATAGTTGGATATTACCAACTACTATTCACTTTGAAGTCAATACATTTTTTAAGACTGATTACAGTTTTGAATTTATCATAAAAGAAGAATTAAAATCAAAAGTAAATGAAACAGTACAAAAATCTATCATATCATTAAAATAGCGTAAATCATCATAGCAATAAATTGATTATTCTGATATAATCTTTTAAGAAGGTAAAAATTTCATGAATTACAATTATATTATTAGGGGGTATTTTTTATGAACAAACCAGTCCTATCAGAACATTTAAAGAAAAGGATGCCATCAGATGTTAGACTTGGGCAGATGAGATTTGCCGAGCGTAAAGTTAAACCCGCATTAGTTAATGTAGCAATTGGAAACGTTTCACTTCCAACGAATCCTGCCATGCAGAAAAGGATGTTTGCAATGGATGCACCTGAAAGCCCATTTGCAAATGGTGTTATAAGATATTCAGGCACTGTCGGTGTAGCCGAGACTCAGGATGCATTTAAAAATATACTTGCATGCCAAGGATTTGATACAAGTAAATTATTTGTTCAGGTAACTGATGGCGGATCAGCTGGTATGGAACTGTTATTACTCGGCGTTTGCGGAGATGCAGGCACTGGTGATAGACCTCTTATGATGATTGATCCAGCCTATACAAATTACATTTCCTTTGCAGAAAGAATCGGACGTAAAACTGTTACTGTAAAACGTCATTTAGGCGATGATGGCAAGTTCAGCCTTCCAGAGATGGATAAAATTGAAGAAACCATTAAAAAAAATAATCCTGGAGCACTTCTTGTAATCCCTTATGACAATCCCACTGGACAGCTCTACGATTATGAAACACTTAAAAAACTTGCTAAAATATGCGTAAAATATAATATGTGGATGATCAGCGATGAAGCTTATCGTGGACTGTATTATGTTGATAGTGAAATGGTAAGCATCTGGGGAATTACTGATGCGGATGTACCTGGCATAGAAGGCAGAAGAATAGCTATCGAGACCGCATCAAAGGTATGGAGTGCTTGCGGTTTAAGAATAGGCGCTTTAATCACTGATAATGAAGAGTTCCATACACAGTCAGTAGCTGAATATACTGCTAACCTTTGCGCCAATGTAGCAGGACAGTATATCTTCGGAGCACTGGCTCATGAAAGCAAGGAACAAATTAATGGATGGTGCGAGGGTCTTCGTGAGTATTATAAAAATATCATGTTTAAATACTACAACGGTATGAGAGAAATGGAACCTGGTCTGATTGTTTCTAGCCCCGATGCAGCTATATATTCAGTAGTTGACGTTAGAAATGTTGTAAAACCAGGATTTGATTCAATCGCCTTTGTTATGTATTGTGCCCAGGAAGGCTCCGTGGACTATAATGGAGTAGAGACAACCCTACTGGTTGCACCACTTAAGGGTTTCTATGACCTTAAACCGGGTGAGGTTAATCCAGGAAGCACTCAGATGCGTATCGCATTTGTGGAAACTCCTGAAAACATGGAAAAGGTTCCTGAGTTATTCGTTAAGCTTCTAAGGAAATATGAAGCAACACGCTAAATACGTATTATAGTAGGTGCTAATTCAATTAGCACCTACTATTTTTTTGTCATAAAATACATCAATGGAAGATTTAGAATATACCTTGGGATTAAACAAATCTACTATTTTATCTCTACAAGTTCATATTGTTTACTACCTAATCCTATTTTTTCTGCGTAATCAAGAGTATATCTTCCCCTTTTAAACACAATTTTACCATTATTCTTATCAATTATGTCCAAACAAGCCTTATCGATAGCTACTGGGTCCATGGATGCAAAAACCCCAACATCATCCACTATTGGTTTCATATTATGGCCTTCACAATCACAATTTCTAGTTATATTAAAAGCAAAAGTTATATAAATATGATTTTTGTCCTTTGCAGCTGCATAAGCGTATTCTGCAAGTCTTTCTTTAAATGACTTTGAAATAGATCCAATCCAGCTATTTGATATAGCTCCATATGGACATACCGCCATACATGAAGCACAACCAACACATTTATCTTTATCAATTTTAGCCTTTTTACCCAAAGTTATTGCATTCTCAGGACACCTTTTTACACAAGCATTACAAGATTTGCACTTTAAATAGCTTATCCTTGGTATTGAATTTGCGTGCTGGGCAAGCTTTCCACCTCTTGATGCACAACCCATTGCAAGTTGTTTTATAGCACCACCAAACCCCGCAAGAATATGCCCTTTAAAATGACTTATAACAATTAACTGTTTTTTATTAGCAATTTCTTTTGCTATTTTACACTTTTCAAAATTCTTTTTATTTATTTCAATTTCTTCAAAAGCTTCACCATGTTCTCCATCTGCTATTATTACAGGCATTTGTGTAAACCCATGTTCCTTAGCTAGCTTTAAGTGCTTTTCCTTTGTAGTTCTTTCCCCTCTATATAGAACATTGGTCTCTATAAATGCACTTTCTATATTGCTTTCTTTCAAGTAATTTATAATTCCGGAGAAATTTTCAGCTCCTATAAAGGTGTTATTTCCCTTTTCACCAAAATGAACTTTTAGTGGTATAAACTTTTCAAGACTAACGTTTTCTTCTTTTACCACCTCTTTTAAAAGTTCACTAGCAGCGCTACTCACCTCTTCGGTTTTATTGTATGAATTAATAGCTTTAAAATATACCTTCCTCATAGTGATGAACTCCCCTCATTCTTTGCCTTTAACATTAAATTAATTTCATCCAAAGCAGAAATCATTCTCTCTGCCTTTTCTTCTTCGACTCCTCCAACAATTAAATCATTAAGTCTATCATTAATGCATCCTATATCAATACATTCCAAGGATTTAGTAGATATGGATAGTTTAACCATTCTTCTATTTTCCGATGGTATTTCACGGGAAACATATCCTCTGTTTACAAGTTGGTCTACAATCCTTGAAACCGAACTTTTAGGAAACTCTACATTTTCACTAAGTTCATTAAGTGACAAAGTTTTATTTTCATATAACTCAAACATAATCATCATTTCTGGTACAGTAAGTTCGAATTCCTTAGAAATAGACTTCAAACACACCTGGATAGATTTGAATAAACAAATTATTTTTTTAGCAGAACTGCCTGAATAACACATAATGTACCTTCCCTTTACTTATGAAATAATTCCTTAGCCATTACATCTGGATGATGGTAACGACCCCTCTTTACTGTTACTTTTTTGTATTGAATTGATTTTTGTGGACACCATTGCAAACAAGCAACGCATTGCTCACATTTATGCTCCCATTGTGGTTTTCCATTATTCATTTTTATATTATTTGCAGGACATACCTTTGCGCATATGCCACAACCATTGCATTTTTCATCTGACCAGTAATTTTTATCTTTTTCATATGGTTTAAAACTACTATACATCATACCACCAACAGTCCTCGCTATTGTCTCGCTAAAACCTGTAAATTTAATTATTTCATTATTATTTATACTTTTAACAATTTCAGTGATTTTTATTTCTTCATTAGCAAAGTCCTTCTTTTGCTTTTCCTCTGAAAATGGTGGATACATTACTTGATAATTTCCCGGCATCTTCATTTTAAATGCTGCTGACAGCTTAATACCTTTACGTGTTAACTGCTTTTCTAATTGACTTATAGATACACCTGCTGACATCCCAAAGGTTACAACTGTATATACATATGCCTCTTTAGGTATTTCTAATTTTTCAATAAAGTCTCTAACTATAAGAGGCATCCCAGAAACATATACTGGAAAAACAATGCCGATTTTATTTGATGTTGCCTTATTATTATTCATATTGCCTTTACAAATTTGTATTATTTCTGTGTCTTTTGACTGCGCCGCAATATCCTTAACTATCTTTAAAGAATTGCCTGTGCCACTAAAATAGTAAATTGTTGATTTCATTTAAAAACACCCCTATAATTATTATTTCCATGTAGAATCATTCCATTTGGAACTATTCCATATTGTATAATAATATTGTAAATCATTCTTAATGTCAAGATGACAATCTTATTTAACGTACAAAAAAGAACCATCATTCTTCTTGATGATTCTCTTAGATAAATAATTATGATAATACTAACTAACAATATATTCTATGTATTGTTAGTTAGTTTATCTAATTTTAATTGTAATGACATTTGAATTTTAATAATATTTGTTAAGGTTTCTTTCACTGAATAATCTAAACTAATTAACTCCTTAATATTTGTAGCAAGAGCTATTCTCTTTTGTAAATTTTCACCTTCTTCATATATTATACGAGCGAGCCCTGTCTCTACTAATGCTATTGCTTTAATCATATTTGTTACCTTTTGTGATTTCTTAATATGGCAAGCTTTATAGTGTGATTGAAAGCGAGGTCTACCACACTTATTTGAAATATGACATCTACTACAATCTTCATCAGAGATCCTAACACTCGGAGAGGCTAGATAATAATATTGATTTCTACTTTTAATAATATTCATTATATTCCCCCATTATAGGTCAATATATATCATGCAAGCATTAATTATATTGTAAACTATTGATGTGGAACCAAGTCTAATCTTAAATATATTTAAACTTGATTCCCATAAGTGTTTTTGGCAAGCTAAAAACGGTTCTTTCCAATGTTAGTTGAAAGACTGTGTAAATTGTAGTATAATAGAATAGTCAGAATACTAGAAATGAGGCTGTTTTATGGATGAAATTATAAAATTATTGGATAAAAATTTAGACTATGTAAGTCATACAATTATAGGTAATACTATTTACATAAATGTACTATCTAACCGTGAAGAAGTTAGATGTCCTTCTTGTGGGAAGCTCTCTTCAAAAACACATTCCCATTATAAAAGAAGTTTTCAGGATTTGCCTATTCAAGGAAAAAAAGTTAGAGTTATTTTAAGTAACAGAAAAATGTTTTGTTGCAACCCTGATTGCAATCACACTACTTTCGCTGAAAGCTTTGATTTCCTTAAGTTTAAGGCAACGAAAACAAAAAGATTAGAGAATGAAATTATAAATATATCTATGAATGTTAGTTCATTAACAGCTACAAATATTTTAAGAAATAGTGTTGCAGACGTAGGTAAAAGTACGATTTGCAATCTTTTTAAAAAAAGAGATACCAATCATTAATAAGGAAAATATTACAAAGGTATGCATTGATGATTTTGCTATAAAAAAGAGAGAATCATATGGAACTATTATGATAGATATTGAAACTCATCGAGTAATAGATCTAATTCCTTCTAGAAATTGTGATGAAGTAGTACCGTGGTTAAAATCATATCCTAATCTTCAGGTTGTTTCTAGAGACGGTTCTATTACATATAAGAAGGCAATTACTCTATCACACCCCAACACAATTCAAGTGAGTGATCGATTTCATATTTTGAAGAATTTAACATCTCATTGTAAAGATTATTTGATGAAATATTTTAAAACAAAAGTAATAATTGATGTGGAAAACAAAATGGAAGTATTTAATGCAACCACTGAATTACCCATTCAAAATAAGAAATTAACACTAGAAGCGAAAATGAATAAAGCTATTCAATTATTGGATGATGGTCTTGCGAAAAGTCAAATTTGCAGGCAATTAAATATGGATATCAGAGTATTTAATAAATTAAATGATATGAATAAATATGAACGTTCAGCTTATCTAAAAACTTCCTTGCAAATATCACATGAAGAGAAGGTTGAAAAGAAACTTGAATTAATAGCTACTGTAAGAGATATGCACAACAATAAAAATTCAATAAGAGCAATTGCGAGAAACCTGGGCATGGCAGCACAGACAGTTTCTAAGTACTTAGATGATAATGTATCTGCTATTAATGGCAATTATAATGTTAAAAGAAAAAGCATCTTAGATCCTTTTTTTGAAGAGATTAATAAATTAAGAAATCAAGGATATACGTCATCTGAAATAGAAAATTCAATTCGTCTAAAGGGCTATAACGGTTCTGACACCACTATTCGTCATTATATAGCTCGCTTAAAAAAAGCAAACCATGAATTTTATATAGACAATAAAACTTCACCTTGCACAACAGAGTTGCTTGAACGAAGTAAATTACTAAAACTATTGTACAAGCCCATAATTAATGTAAAAGTATTATCTGTAGAAGATTTAAATAAAGTAAATGAAAAATATCCAAGGTATAAAGAGATAATTGACTTAGTAAGTGAATTTAGAGTGATTTTAAAAAGCAAAGCAATAACTAAAATTGATAAATGGATGCAACAGGCATCTGCTTTAAAAAATAAATATATTGATTCATTTATAAACGGAATAACGAGAGATATTACAGCAGTTAAAAATGCTATTATATATGATTATAATAACGGATTAGCAGAAGGTAGTGTGAACAAATTAAAGGTCATAAAAAGAATTATGTATGGTCGTAATAGCTTTGATATGTTGTATAAAAAGATATTATGGCTTGAAAAAAACCGTAAAATCAACTAACATTGGAAAGAACCGATTTTAGTATACCAGAAACACCATAAGTTAAACTTTCCTATTTTAATTTCTCCACTATCTACATTTGTTTTCTAATAACAGCAAGGCTTATCGTCATGTCTTTTTTTAGGGATGAACTTAGCTATTTCTTCTAATTTAAATTGTAATAACATCTGAAGTTTAATAATAGTTACTAATGTGTCTTTTACTGAAGCATTTAAAGTAACTAACTCTTCAACATTTCTAGCGAGGTCTTTTCCCTTTTGTATTTTTTCGTCCTCTGCATTTATTATATGAGCGAGTCCTGTCTCCTCTAATGCTATTGATTCAATTATATCTGTTATTGCTTGATCTCTACATACTGGATCACATGGTGTTTTAATTACTGGTGCTGACATATAACCATCCCCTATATATTTACTTTTTTATTTATTATCATTTAAATTTTCCAATCATTATTACATAATATAATATGTAGAAATGCTACTAAGTGCGCTTATATTATTTGAATATTAGCTATTAGTATTAGAATAGGTGAAATAGTTCAAAGAAAAATCCAGCATATTTATAATGCTAGATTTTTATTAATACTAACCGAAAAACTGACTTATACCTAGAAGAATCATAAGCCCCCCAGCTACAATAGTTGGCTTATTTCCTAAATTAAATTTGGTAGTATACTTTAGTGCATAATTACCAAGAAAGAATATACCTAGGCTAATTATAAAAAACGGGAAGGATATCATAAATGGACTATATCCTATTAATGCAGCACTAATTGAACTACCTATATCATCAAATGCCAAGGCAGCCCCTACTGTAAATGCTTCCTTATATTCTAGTTCCTTATACCTATGGAAATCAGTATTATTTTTATAAACACTTGAGTATATCATCTTTACACCCATGAATACCAAGAGTAGCATACTTATAATTGAACATATCTCGACGCTTAGAAAATGAGATATAAATTGACCAGATAAAGAAGCTACAAAAGAAACTGCAAAAGCAAGTAAAGCCAGTATTAAATTCTTAAGCAACTTAACTTTTATACCACCCACACTATATATTACTCCTACACCTATATTATCTATGCTATTAAGAAATGCTATGGTAAATAAATATAAAATTTGCATAGTTTTCACCCCCCTTAAAACAAATTAAGTAATTGTTTAGGATGCCAAACTATGTTTTTTTAAATTGTGTTATATTATATGCGCCATATTACGTAAAGTGATTACATTTTGGTTATACTAGAAAAAATCCTATAAATAATATTATAGGATTATTTTTGTTACTTTATTTTTGTATAATTCGTAACGTTTTGTTAGTTCTTTGCTTTTTAGGACATTTAAAAAGGGTACCTATACGGAAACACTTTAAAAATGTGTTTTCCCTATAGATACCCTTTTACTGGTTCTAATTTAATTATAAGTTCTTTTCGTAAGACTCAACCATTCTTTTAACCATTTGTCCGCCTACAGATCCATTCTCTCTTGAAGTTAAATCTCCATTGTATCCTTCTGAAAGATTAACTCCTACTTCTTTAGCAGCTTCCATTTTAAATTTGTTTAAACCCTCTCTTGCTTGTGGTACTAATGTTTTCTTTGACATATAAATTACCTCCTCTTTTTAATAATGATTTTCATTTGCATTGTTATTTTGCGCATTATTATAAAAAATATTCATAGTAACTTATGGTTGATTTAACAAAATAAAATAAAAATAATCAGTACAATTAGCTAACCCTATTATCTAATCGTAACTTGTCAGCCACCATCGCAATAAATTCTGAATTAGTAGGACTGCCTTTTCCATTACGAATAGAATATCCAAAAATTTTATTAATAGTTTCTATTTGTCCCCTACCCCATGCAACCTCTATAGAATGTCTTATTGCTCTTTCTACTCTACTAGCTGTAGTATTAAATTTTTCACCTATTGATGGATACAATTCTTTTGTTACTGCTGATAAAAGTTCAACATCACTCACAACCATGTTTATTGCTTCCCTTGCAAACATATAACCTTTTATATGAGCAGGTATTCCAATTTTATGCATAATATTAGTTATTTGATCTATCATATCAACATCAACTACTTGATTTCCATTTATTTTAATTTCTGTGTTATTAACATTTGGTATTGTTTTTACGTCGTCACTATCTATAGTTTTATTTGACATCTGTCTTATTCTTTTAATCAACACTTTCATATCAAAAGGTTTTACAATATAATAATCTGCTCCTAGCGACATCGCTCTTTGTGTTATTTTATCTTGACCAACTGCTGATAAAACTATTATATTGGGCATTGGACAATCCATTGCATCTAACTTTTCTAGAACACCTAACCCATCAAGTAGAGGCATAATTATATCAAGTACTACTAAATCAGGTTGTTTTTCTTTAATAAGTCTTAATGCCTCTACACCATCTTGAGCGATGCCAGTAACAACAATATCCTCTTGTTTTGATAGATAATCGTTAAGAATATCGCAAAATTCTTTGTTGTCATCAGCAATGATTATGTTTATTTTGGACTCTTGCATATTTATAATCTCCTTTATCCTTTAGTTTTACATACTAACATTTATAAATTCTACAAAACATTGTTAAATCCTTCTATTAAAATTATATTAAACTATAATTCTCATTAATTGTCTAGTTTTTAGTTTGAAACCAGTCCAATTATTCCCAGGGGTCAGGCACCTTACTTAGTTTGTAATAGTATATTAATCAATTTAAAAACATAGTAATAAGAGAATAAATTAGCATTTGCGGTCGCAATATTGAGAGGAGGAACTTTTAAAAAAATGGAAAAGAGTATAGTGGATATTGATTTAAGTTTAAATGAAAATATTATAAACCCTAGGCTATATGGTTTTGTAGGCGATGGGATTTTTAATGATTCTATATCATTAGATAATATGTTTCTAAATATTTCAGAGGGCTCAACTGTTAGATTTCCAATGAATAGCATTGTAAGATTAGATAGTGATGTCATTACAAATAGATCATGTAATATAGATTTCCAAAATAGTACAATATTAAGTTATTGTACTAATGGTATAAAATTTAGTGGGACTCTTAAGAATACATTTTCAGTAGTTGAAAATTACACTGAAATAATGAATAAAAATACATTAACACTAAATTCAACTATTGGTATTAAAGTTGGAGATTTAATTAGTGTTGTATCATCCGAATTGTACGACACATCAAGATTGTATTATTTTAAGGGTGGTAATGCTACTATTACAAAAATAGTCGGTAATATAGTTTATTTTAACATTATATTTCCTTTTGATATGTCAGCGAGTTCTATTATCGTGAGTATATACGAATCAGTAATGGTAAAGATAAAGAATATTAAATTACTAGATGGCAAAAAAGATTTGAGCTTATCCTTAGCTGGGTTATCTATAGAGTATGGCACTAATATATGGTTAGAAAATATAAATACAAATGGATTTCATGCCAATATAACCTTAAAAAGATGCGTAAATTCTAAATTAGATTTTATTAGTACTGGAAATGCTAAAAATATTAGAACTGACCCTTGGGACGGTTATGGAATATGTATTTATAGTTGTAGTAATATAAGAGGAAATAATATACTAACTAATAGCGGACAGCATGGATTAACATGGGGTGGTCAAGAAGTTAATTATGGGTTACATTTCGAAGATTGTGTTTTCAAATCAGAGATTACAAACTATGGAGTTGGAGCACATGAAAATTTGCATGATGCTATATTTGTAAATGTAAAAATGTTTGGCGCTTGTCTTGCTAATAATATAAATTGCATAAATTGCGAATTTCTACCAGCCGAAGTTGGAACCGTTGGCGTTTTGATGGCTTGCGCTGAAAATCCTAGAAGGGCAAATTATAAATTTTCAAAGTGTAATTTCTCCAACCTATCGATAGTGCTTTTAGATTTTCATCAGGTGGTATGCCCTTCTCGCAAATATGTGGGTAATATTGTTCTTGAGGATTGTGAAAACTTTTCAATGTTAATTAAGATAAATACGCAAAGTTCAGGTAGCAAGATAGCTGAAATTGATAGGATATCTTTTAATAGAGTAAAAAACTACTCTTTTAATTGTACCGATATTTTGGATTATTTAGAAATAAAGAATAGCGATAGTGAAACTGATGGAGGAATTATTACTCAATCTGCAATTAATTCTACATACCAAAAGATTAAGAATGTATACCTAGAAAATATAAGTATATGTAGAAAATATGATAATATATACTTTGGTAATTGTGATTCTGTTGTTATTAAAGGATTTAGATATAATAAACTAGACAGGACAAATGGACAAGAGACGTTTGAGAATGTAGAAAATCTGCATTTGGATAATTATGTTAACAGTTCTTCTCCAAATGGAATAAACCTTAACTCGATAGGGCAATTGCTGATGATTAATTGTGAGATAAAGTTCCCCTGTAAACTTTCTACTGCGCTTACAAATGTAGTTAGAGCTGATGCTACGTGCTTAAAAGTAGGAAACGAATATATGAACATAATTACTTCAACAAATAACAAGAAATATAAATCACAAATAAATTCTAATGGTGTCCAAACCCTCGTATTAACCTAGAAGTTCGTCACACAAAAAAAACACCAAGATCATATGATCTTGGTGTTTTCTTATAGTGTTAAATAAGGCTATTAAACCTGTCCTATTTATGCCACCTTATTGATATTGATATCTATTTCTTTTCCTTCTTTACGCCTCTTAGCAAATTCAGCTGTTGCTGTGAATAGTGCATCTGTTGAAGAGTTAAGAGCCGTTTCGCAAGAATCTTGTAAGACTCCTACGATAAACCCTACACCAACTACTTGCATAGCAATACCATTTGGTATTCCAAATAAGCTAGCCGCTAGAGGTACTAGCAATATCGAACCACCAGCTACGCCTGAAGTTCCACAAGCACTTACAGCTGCCACTATGCTAAGAAGTAATGCAGTAGCTATGTCCACTTCAATTCCAAGTGTGTTTACTGCTGCAAGAGTCAAAACAGTAATGGTAACAGCTGCACCCGCCATATTTATAGTAGCTCCTAATGGAATAGACATCGAATATGTATCCTTATCTAAACCTAGTTCGTCACACAAACTCATATTTACAGGAATGTTTGCTGCTGAGCTACGTGTAAAGAAGGCAGTAATGCCGCTTTCTCTTAAACACTTAAGTACTAGTGGGTACGGATTTTTACGAATATTTGCGTACACAATGGCTGGGTTTACAACAAGAGCCACAAAGGCCATACAACCAATAAGCACTGCAAGTAATTGTCCATATCCTAGTAATGCTGATACTCCATTTGTAGCAATAGCATCAAATACGAGACCCATGATTCCAAGTGGTGCAAAGTTTATAACCCATCTTACCATTTGGGTTACTGCATCTGAAATATCATTAATCATTGTCTTTGTAGTATCAGTCGCATTTTTAAGTGCCAAACCAAGAACTAACCCCCAAGCCAATATACCGATATAATTGGCATTAAAAAGTGCTTTTATTGGGTTATCAACTACATTAAGCAGTAATGCTTTAAGAACCTCTACAACCCCACCAGGAGGTGTAATGTTCTTAACACCTTCTGTAAGTGTTAATGTTACAGGGAACATAAAACTTGCCATAACCGCCACAAATCCAGCCAAGAATGTTCCTAAAAGATAAAGTCCTATAACCGATTTTATATTAGTTTTATGTCCACTCTTGTGTTGAGAGACAGCAGACATAACCAAGAAAAATACCAATATTGGTGCAATCGCTTTCAAAGCACCTACAAAAAGAGATCCAAAAATGATAATTGGTTTTGCTTGTTGTGGAATTGTTAAGGCCAAGATAATACCTACAACCAACCCTATAATTATTTGTTTTACTAAACTGATTTGATTCCATTTACTCATTAGTTTTTTCATAATTCATTCCTCCTATAGTTAAGAAAATACGAAACAATCCCTAACATTTTTAGCTATATTACTAGCCGTTTGTTTGTTTCTTACTATGTATAATTGCACGAAAATTCGCTACAAAAAAGATTTTATCACGAATTATAACTCATGTAAAGTAAAGACTAAGTGTAATTCTTAACAGTAAATTACCTATATAATCAGTCTTATGATGAGTAACAACTAGAGTGTAATCACTAATTTGATTATTCTGTAATCGGAATTCAGCTAAGTTATTTTCTCATAATAGGTTCTTCCTCATAATCTATACCGTTATATGTTCTCACCCCTTCGCTAATAAGCTTTTGTCTTTATATTCGTACACAACTTTCTGTATAACTTATAGTCTTAATGTACTTCACTATATTTTCCATGCCTTATCCTTTTGAGTAACCTTATTTAAATGCACATCATATTATCAATGTAATTATTCAAGTATTTAACATTAATTAATATTAAATATATATTATTCATTTATACAATCTATTGGGGTAACACCTCTTCTTGTAAAGTAATTTGTACCGAAGACACCTATTAATATTAGTATAGATCCAATAACATGGTATAATTTAAAACTTTCATGGAGCAATACAACTCCAGCAATTATTGAAACAATGGTAGCTAAATTAGCAAAAATAGCCGATTTAGAGGCCTCTAATTTAGACAAAGTAAAGTTCATCAAAAGAAATGCAATTACAGAAGACAGTATTCCTAAGTATGCAATGGGCAATAGAAAGTTCTTATTCTTCAAAGGTGAAAAGTACTGGGCTAATGTGTTAGCTGTAATATGATTGTAAATTGAAACAAGATTGAAAAATACTGCGCCCATTGCCATCATTGCATAAGTTAGTTCCACAGGACTGAATTTTTCAGAGTACTTCCTTGACAAAATATTAAACAATGCTGCAGAAAGCACTGCACCAAGTAATAGAAATATACCTAATAAACTTCCTCCTGAAGAGCTTGACCCAGCCATAATCACAATAAACATTACTCCACTTACAGAAATCAATATAAAACCACACTGCAATTTTGAGGGAATTTCCTTTAATGCGTAAGCAGATAGAATGGTTACAAATATAGGAATAAGTGCAATCATTAGACCAGCTTGAGAGGATGAGGAAAGTTGAATCCCATAGCTTTCAAAAACAAAGTAAGTTATTGGCTGCGTTAAGCCAATAGCAATTAGATTTTTTATACTTTTGCCTTTGTAGTTTATTTTTATGATTCTAAGTAATTTAAGCATAGACATAATTATGAAGGCAACAAGAAAACGAAAAGACAGTAAAGTAAAAGGATCTACAATGTTCAATGCCTTTTTAGAAAATAAAAAACTTAAACCAAATATTGCTGATGTAAGTATTCCAGATAAAATTGGTAGAATGTTTGTTTTGTTATTCATAGAATTTCCCCCAGTATATATAACTTTAATGTATTATTTAATTACTTCGCTTAAGCTCGCACCTTTTACAAAAAAACGCTGGATATTCTTTTCTACTGATGGATCAGAAATTAATGGCGGCGCATGGTGTGGTTTAGTGCGGGCATCAATAATCATATTATCACAGGCCCAGTGCTTGTTTTCATAATAGCTATTAACTCCATAAATATCATGCGAAGGGTTACTTCTTGTAAATGTGGCCCATATGAAATTTTGTATGGTGGCGCTCATAAATGCACTGTCGTCACATAGTATAATCATCGGGCACGCTTTCATGGCACCTTTCGCCTGCACTTTTGAGCATAACTCGTCTAATTGCTTTTGTGCATCTTTATAGCTTAAAAATACTGGTCCTTCCATGGCGACAATGCCTGGCATTACTAACCTTGGATTTTTAAAGTTTTGCAAATCCCTTAACTGTTCTGGCACGTCACTACACAATTTTCTTTTCCGTTCTCCGCACGCAGCAATTATCACTTTGCTACCTGAATTTAGACCCGTTCCCGAATAATCAAGAGTATCGATTGTAGTATTTGTTTGAAAATGAAGGTCACGATGAAGATCTAATCGTTCAAGTATATAAGTTAAAAATTCTACCTCTTTATGGGTATCTAACGGCTCACCGTCTTCAGCGGTAATAAATAAATATTTAGCCAAACTAAGATGTCCTGTTCCTAAAATTCGATTGGCAATGGTAAGAAGTTCTGCTGGTTGTTTTACCTTTTGGTAAGGTGTATATCGTTCACTTCCTATAGCAAACAGCAATGGATGAACTCCCGCTGCGTCTATTGCATGAACTTCTTTCAAACCAGGAATTTCATATTTTATCGCATTACCTGTTAACTCATGGATAAGATCACCGAAAGATGTATCCTCTTGAGGAGGACGACCAACAACTGTAAATGGCCAAATAGCATTAGATTTTGCGTATACTTTATGCACCCTCATTAATGGAAAATCATGAATAAGGCTATAATACCCAATGTGGTCACCAAAAGGTCCCTCAGGTTTCGTTTCACCTGGGTGAATTTCACCCGTAATAACAAAATCAGCATCAAGACTAATACAATAACCATCAACATAAGAGTAACGAAAATTACGCCCTGAAAGAAGTCCTGCAAAGGTCATTTCACTTAGTCCCTCTGGCAATGGCATAATGGCAGCTAGCGTATGAGCAGGAGGACCTCCAATAAAAATGCTCACTTTAAGAGGAACACCAAGCTTATTCGCTTTCTCTTGATGAATTCCTATTCCGCGGTGAATTTGATAGTGGAGTCCTACCTCTTTGTTCATTTTATAATCGTTACCACTAAGCTGAACACGATACATTCCTAAATTACTATTCATAATACCAGGTTTTTCTGGATCTTCTGTATAGACTTGAGGCAAAGTAACAAATGCCCCTCCATCTTTTGGCCAATGGTGAATAAGTGGAATGTCAAAAATTTTTATTTCCTGGAATCCAGCTAATTTATTACTGGCTTTTTTCAAAGGGAGTGCCTTTGAAGCTGCCCATCCTGTACTTATGTGCTTAAATGGATTTTTAATTATACTCATTGGATTATTGCGTACTGCAATCACTTCCTTAGTTGACTCTAACGTATTCCTAAAGATAAACTTACTTCTCTCTAGGGTACCGAATAAATTTGATACAGCTGAAAATTTAGACCCCTTAACATTTTCAAATAAAAGCGCGGGTCCCCCAGCTGCGTTAACTCTCATATGTATGGCTGCCATCTCAAGGTTCGGATCCACTTCTTCATGTACCCTAACTAATTGACCATCCTTTTCTAAATCAAGAATACATTCTTCTAAACTATGATACATTCTTTCAATCCTCATTTCTTTAGTAAAGTTTAATCATGCATATTGTCCTAATTGGTGTGTTTACATTTTTAGATTTCTGTATCTATTATATGCTGCCATTATTTCTTGTTTCCTAGGCAGTGCTAAACTCCCGCTTCCACCTTTTACTCGTTCCATGGATATAAGCCCATTTTTCTCAATTTCACAAATTATATTATCCACCATATTTTCAAAGCTTAAGCCCCTATTCATAATACTCGCTTCCGCCCATTTCATAATAGAACCTATGGCATTTACTTGCTCGGTATCAACTATTTGTTCCACACCCCTAAGGTTTATATCCTCTCTATTTATGCTAAGTGTATCTAGTCCCATTGCTTTTACTTTAACGCCTTTTTCTCCTGACTTAATACTTCCAGCTTTAACTGTTCTATTAAATGTAATATCTATTTTTAAATTTCTATCACTAATTCTTTTTATAATATGACCGCGGCTTAGCCTTTTAGCCTCTATTGTCACATCCACAGCTTCATAATTATCCATTTGTATTACAGAATCCGCTATATCAAAAAAGTCTCCTGAACTTCCTACTACTATTATTGTTGAAATACCATTTTGCTTATATAATGGTCTAACTATTTCAATAAACGGTGTAATTGGTTCCTTTTCTGTAGAAACTAATTTTTGCATTAAGTCATCTCTCATCATAAAATTAGTTGCCGAAGTATCTTCATCTATTAAAAGCGTCTTAGCGCTACTTCCTATTCCCTCTATAATATTTGCCGCCTGTGATGTACTACCACTGGCATTATCTGTATAGAATTCTACAGTGTCACGACCATTAGGTAAATTATTTATAAATAGTGATATATCCGTTTTAGTTACACACCTATTATCTTCTGCTCTTATTTTTAAGGCCGATTCATCCGTTATAACAAACTCTCTACCATCACCTTCAATATGATTATAGACTCCAAGCTCTAAAGCTTTCAGTAATGTAGATTTACCATGGAATCCGCCACCTACTATAAGAGTTATACCCTTTGAAATACCCATTCCGCAAATTGTACCCTTAGTCTTTGTATTAAATTCTACTTCTAATTCCTTTGGTGAAACAAATACTTTACCACCTTTTAATGCCTTTGTAGATATCCCGCTTTCTCTAGGTAACATCGCTCCATTAGCTACAAATGCAACTAGTCCTCTATTATTAAGCTCAGATCTTATGTATTCTTGATCTTCAACTAGTTTTACTCTATTTAATAACTTTTCATCATTAATATTTTTATATATTAAAGTATTCTCTACAATGTTTGGTATAACATTATATAAAATTTTCTCGAGTTCTCTTGAAAGAACACTTCTTCCGCTTGCAGGAAAACCAACATAAAATCTTGCCTCTATTTTATCCTCATCTATAATTATTGAGGTTCTATTTAATATTTCTTGTGGGCATCTACTTATAGCAAGGAGTCCACTCTTTCCAGATCCAAAAACTTTTGTGCTACACCTATTTATATTAGAATAAAACTCTCTTGTTATGTAATCAGCTACTGCAATATTTTTATTTTTGTTATCATAAAGTTCTTTTGGAAATTTAGCAATGGTTTGGTTCACTATTACTCTAATTCTTGACGGTGATGCATAGGGATCACCTTGAACATGATCTATACTAAGTATATAATTTCCAAAATCATATTCCCCTGCTAAATCCTTATAAAGCCTATAGCTTTTCCCATCAATTCTATCTAATTCTTTTTTTAATGCCTCTGAATTTTTCATATTGCCCTCCTATTATCCATTTAATATTATGAGTGTTCCTTCTATACTGGAAGTTAATCCAGCTATTATTAGCCTATCTCCCTTTAATATTATTGTATCTCCATTAGGAAGAAATTCATCTCCATCCCTAATTATTTCAAATATCCTAAAATTAGAAGGAAATTTTAATTCCTTTAAACTTTTATTATAAATCATAGGATTCAAAGGTACAATCTCCATAATAGATATTTTACTCTCTATTTTATTATGTATTTTGTCTATATTATCATATCTAAATATTTTGTCAAAGCAAATAGGAAATAATATACATGATATTAAAACAATCAATACAAATGCTGAATAATTTGATGACTTCATTACTCCTAAATTAAATGCCATTTGTGCACCAACTATTAATACACTTAGCTGTGATGATAATATAACTCCACTAGCGATAGCTTTATTATATCCAAACATAAAAGTCATAAACAGACAGGGTATTAATTTAACGATAAAAATCACAAATAAAAATACCGGAATATACAAAAGCGATCTAGGCTCTTCAAAAACACTTGAAAGGTCAATGTTAACTCCAACCATTATAAAAAATATTGGAATTAGAAATCCGTAACCTATAATATCTAGTTCATATTTTAATTCTTCCTTTTCTTTATCTAATATGAAAGTAAAGATAATTCCTGCTAAAAATGAACCTAACACTACCTCTGTATCAATTTTCTGCGAAATAGTAACAAGTACCAACATTAATGCAAACGCTGCACGAACACCAATATGTAGTCTGCTGAAAGCACTTGCTGATAAATCTAATATATGTGAAAATCGTTTTATAATTTTATAAATTAAAAGAGATGCCAAAAATAAAGTAAGAAATAAGAAACTTTTATAACTTAATCCATTAACCATAGTAGACGAAATTATACTTAATGAAATTAGACATATAAATTCACTCATTAATGAAAATATGAGTATGGTTTGACCATAATTCGAGTTTAATATTCCCCTTTCTTTTAGAAATGGTACAAGAAGCCCTGGTGCTGACGCTGTAAGTAAAATAGTTATAAAAGGTACATTTTTAATAATACCGAATTTATACATAAGTGATGAAGCTATATATGACACTAAAAGTGATATCCCAAACATGAAAGTACACATTATAATCCTGCGAACAACTTTTTTCTTTTCAGATTTCACATTTATTCTATCAAAATCTAACTCTAAACCACTTAAAAACATCAAATATGCAAGTCCAAGATGAGATATAAAACTTATCCAAATATCATCATGCACTAAGTTTAAGAAACTTTTTCCAATTATCATTCCAACCAAGATTTCCCCTACAACAAAGGGGATTTTGAACCTTTTGATAGAATTAATAATTAATGGTGTAATAAACGCAAAAATAGAAATTATTAATAGTGAATCATAATTTATATTATCCATATCCTAATACCTCCTCTTTATAAATCCAGCATATTTTTCATAAAAACCAACAAATTCCCATATACTTTATAATACTACTTCATCATCTCTACTTATTCAAATAATTCTACTATTATAAAATCAAATTAGCAATATTTTAATACAAAGGGGTGAATTAGTTATAGCGTTATAGAGGGGTGGTTGTGTGAATCTAAAAATTAGTGAAAAAGCATTAAAGTATTTAAAAAAGAACGATGCAATTTCAGTTATCATTTATACAATTAAAAATGAAACAGGTGCCGGCTGAGGATGCGGCAGTACTAAAAAGTACTACACCCCTTCCGTGCGAATGGGATTTGAAGACCATAATCTTAAAGGATATTCAATTTACTACTATGATGAATTCAAAATATTTTTGTCAGATAATATACAAGTGGATGATGATGACATAATAATCATAGATATAGTAAAAATATTATTTATACAGAATCTTATTATTAAGGGAATAGAGATTAAAATGATATAACAATAGTCATATCATAAAATATACGTTGCGAAACTGTTGTAATTAATTTTTTTCTAATTATAAAATAGGGGGTCTGATTATGTCTATTAAAAGAGAATATGGAAAAGAACAACCGTTTATACCCGCTGGTCCTTTTAAGATACGTATCCCATTTGTACATTATAAATTTCAATGGCCAGATTATATTCAAGGCTTATTAATGTGCGCGGTTTGTCTTGGAGCTATTCCAATACTTCAAGAGTTTTTAGGTATGCCATTCGAAGTAGCAATGGCAATTGTTTTGTTAAATGGTATACTTTATTGTGCCCATGTATTTTTAGGAGACCCAGTTGTGCCAGGTTGGGTTACACCGGCAATTCCACTTCTAATTCTTTACGTAAGTGGTTATCCAATAGGACCAGAAAGAATGCAAGCATTAATAGCGTTTGAATTGAGTTTAGGAGCTCTTGCTTTTTTCTTAGGTATTACAGGACTTGGTAAGAAGATAGTTCACATCGTTCCTAATGCAATGCAGTCCGGCATTATTATTGGAGCTGGTATTGCAGCTGTAAATATAATATTTGTAAAAGGTGCTCGTTTTGATAAATTCCCTATTTCTATTGTTGTATGCGTAGGACTCGGATTTTACCTTTTATTTTCAAATCATTTTAAGAGTATTTGTAACAAAAATAAATTTTTAAGAACTATATCTAATTTAGGTATTCTACCTGTTATAGCCCTTGCAATAATATTTGCACCTTTAGTAGGCGAAACAGCTTGGCCTACTGTTGAATGGGGTATAACAAAACCAGCTTTTGGAGCTTTATGGTCACATTGGACACTTTTTTCTAAAGATATAGGATTTCCACCAGTTAAAATGTTTATAAGTGCGATACCAATGGTTATAAGTGCGTATATAGTGTTATTTGGTGATATGATACAATCTCAGGCACTAATAGAAGACTGTAAAAAGGATCGCCCAGATGAACTTGTAGATTATAATCCGAATAGATCTCACATGATATTTGGTCTTCGTAATATGGTAATGTCTATTATAGGACCAGATATCACAATGGCAGGTCCACTATGGGCTGCAATGCAAGTTGTTATTTGTGAGCGATATAAGCATGGAAAAGAATCTATGGAGTCAATATTTGGTGGAGCGGGTTCATTCAGATTTGGTACCCTTACTGGATATCTACTTCTACCAATAGTTTCTTTATGTAAACCTATATTAGGAATTGCGCTAGCATCTACTATGCTAATTCAAGGATATGTTTCTATAAGAGTAGGAGTTATGAAGGCACGTACAGTTAATGATTTAGGTATCGCAGGTATAATGGCTGCAGTAGTTGCTACAAGAGGTGCAGCTTGGGGACTTGCAGCAGGTATTGTACTTTGCTTAATTGTTCAATTAGGAAATAAACCAAAATTAGATGTAATGCTTTTTGATAATGAAAATATTGAAGCATAGATAAGTCAAATACTATACACTAAAATATATAGCTACAGAA
>NZ_JBNMNU010000063.1:0-23051 GCF_051278035.1 Clostridium sp. | reverse complement strand
GGCTTGCAAAACAACAATAAAATTTTTCTCAACTATACAATTATTAAGATAAATATTATTTTTTTTACAATTTTTAGTGGGGGAGTTTTGGGTTAGAATATGGGGGAGTTTTCACTTGACAAATACACCCTATTTAATCAGGAACTTATATCAAAAATCACTATTTTTATAAAAAGTATTCTTAATAAAAACGCATCAAATTCGCTAGGTATGAACCATATTAAAATATATTCAGAGGTGATTAAGAAAACACCAAAAGAATATGTAGCCACTACAAATCTTATATGTAAAAGACTATTTGATTTCCTATATAATTATTGCAAGTACGTTTTACAACATACTTACAATGCTTACATTACTATCTTTAGACAAATCTATATACTCAGAATTAATGCAAACAATTGGCTTAGTAATAGCATGTGGTGGTACATATACAATTTCACCAGTGCATCCATCGCTAAGTAAAACTTTAGAGCCTACATAACAAACAGCTAAATTGGATAAGAAAGTATTTGCCACGTGTACATCAAAGTTATTAATACATTGACTTTGAATAATCCTAAAAGCATCAAAAGGGGTTATGCCTTTTCTGTAAGCCCTTTGTGATGTTATTGATTCATAAAAATTTGCAATTGCTATTATCTTGGAACATATACCCATTTGAGATCCGTCTATACCTGATGGATATCCTGACTTATTCTCTCTTTCATGATGCATGAGTACAGCTTCTTTACTTTCCATTGAAAGACCATCAATATCTTTTATAATTTCAAAACTATAAATAGGATGTTTTTTAATTTCCTCGAATTCATCAATTTCTAATTTTCCTTTTTTATTTAAAATTGAATTGGATATCTTTGTTTTACCAACATCATGAAATAATGCAGCTTGTATAAGATCTATTATTTTACTTTGTGGTAACAGCAACCATTTGCCCAATAACATTGCATATAAAGACACATTTACACTATGAGTAAAAGTGTCCTCATCCACTGATTTTAATGCATTCAGACATTGAATAACATGATATTCATTGTTTATAGGTTCATATATTGAATTAGATATTAAGTTTATTTTTTCAATGCTTACACTTGCTCCTTTAGTTAAATCAGTTAGTACTTCCTTGATTTCAAATATGTTTATTTTGTACCGTTTTTTCAACTGATCTAAATCATTATCTTTATATTTAATAGACTCTACTTTACCAATTAAATAAATCCAAATAAAATCAGTTTTAAATGCAATTAGTTTATCTTTAATATAACTGTTAAGTGTAGTGTTTTCTACAACAATAGTTGTACCATATTTACTTACGACCTTTTGTGCAATTATTTCTCCGAGTTCACAATCTAAAATAGCTATACATCTTTTTTCCATTTTTCCATCTCCCAAATTATATAATATTAGTAACATAAACAAGGTCAAATCGTTTACTATTAGTTATTAATATATTATACAGTAGTCTGCGAATTTTTGTAATTCTTAATATTCTATATAACTATACTATAATACTAATTTCGCTAAAACTCCATAAAAATTTACAAAAATTAAATTTTATTAGAAAGAAATGTTTGAACTATTTAGTAGTAAGAGTTACTTAAATAAAAAGGTTATATTCGTTGATACTTGTCATATCCAAGTTGAAAATTCATTTCTGCTTTTAATGTTTGCTGAAAAACGTCTCTAATCATACTCTTAATATGAGTACAGATGATAAACAAGAAATAAATTACTGAAGTTAAAATTTAGGTCACGCTAACTTGAGAATTATCTATTTCAGTAGTATTATAGTATATATGTAAATATATTGAATAATTTTTATAAAATTCATGTAAAGGTGGTTAATACCAATGTGCAAAAGCCAAATTAAATTATCAATTCTAATAACATTAGTGCTGACAATACTTATTTCTACTAATGCTTTAGCTTCTTCAACATACACGAGACTGGCAGGTTTAGACAGATACGAAACCTCATCTTAAATAGATTTGAATGGTTGGACTCAATCTGATTATGCTGTCTTAGCTTCAGGTGAAGATTATCCCGATGCATTATGTGCTGCGCCTCTGGCTGGAAAATACAAAGCACCAATATTATTGACAGAAACAACTTCAATACACACATCAACATTAGATACAATACAGAAACTTCAGGTTAAGACCATATTTATAGTAGGTGGTATAGCATCTATTTCACAAGATGTTCAAGACAAACTCACAGCACTAGGAATAGCAACTACTAGATTAGCTGGACAAACTAGATATGATACAGACATCGCAGTTGCTAAAAAATTAGATGTTGTTTCACAAATAGCAGTTGTAACTGGTGAAGATTATGCAGATGCTTTATCTATAGCACCAATTGCTGTAAAACTAAACATTCCAATTATCTTAGTTGGGCAAGATAGTATTCCTCAAGTAGTTACAGATTATATAGCTACTCAAGCTATTACTAAAACATATGTAATAGGTAAAGGAACTTCTATAAAAAACGAAGTAGGACTTCCTAACGTAACAGATATAAACGGAACAGATAAGTATTCTAGAAATATCGCTATTATAAGCGAGTTTAAAGGCAGCTTAGATTTTAGTACAATCTATCTTGCAACAGGCGAAAATTTTGCAGATGCGTTAAGTGGTTCAGTTTTAGCAGGACTTGGAGGAAATCCTCTAATATTAGTAGGTAACGATATTACTAACGAGGAGAACTTATTGCAACTAGTTGCCCCAAATGCAATTATAAAAGTACTCGAGGGGGGGTAGGCGCAGTACCAGATAATACTGTGATCGATATTAGCGATCCTGTTGATACTACAACCCCAGTTGAAATAACTATTGATCCAACCTCATCTATACCAACCGGAGTAGAAGCTCTCTCATGTAATACTAATGGTGATACGAATATTCCATGGCATGGTTTTGTAAGTATTACATGGAATATAGTTGAGAATGCAGATTATTATAAAGTATACTATAGCACTGATAATGTGAATTACACTTTTATAAAGCCTCTGCATCATATTGCAGAAAGCTTTCTGGCCATAGATGATATTGCTGAATTGGCTCAAATTAAGGACAAACCCATATATTTCAAGGTTACATCGGTAATAGACAGTGTGGAGTCTGCATTTAGTGAGTATACTACGGTATTACCAACGGCAATTCCGGCTAAAATAACTGGAGTAAAAGCTGCATGGTGTGGTGAGGATGATTTGGGTAATAACACGATGGTGAGAATTTCATGGAATCTGATTGGCACTAAAAATTCTTATAAGTGTTACTATAGCACTGATAATGTGAATTACACTTATTTCACTAATATAAGCGGAAATTTGGGTAGTACGAGTTTCTACTTAGATAGTATTCCTGGATTATCGGGAATTTCAAATACAACTGTATATTTTAAAGTTACTTCAGTAATGAATGGAACAGAGTCTGCATTTAGTGAATACGCTTCAGTAAAAGCAGGTGCTGCTTCAACAGCTACTCCAATTGAAAAGGTAGCTAATATTATTATAACTTCACCTAATCTAAGTTATGATCATAATGCAGCTGCGTATGCAACATATGAAGTATACGACCAAGATGGAAAGAATATTACAAATGATTCTCTCGCAGGCAACTTAATGTTTAATAGCTCAGCTGGAACTGTAACAGGTAGGAACGGATTTCTTAAATTAGCAGACGCAAATTTTGTACAGTCAGGAACAGTAACTATAAAAAATCCAACCACTGGAATTCCAGTAAGTGTAACAAAGTTAGGAACATACGGAATAACCATACGAGATGCAAATACAGGGATTGCAGCAAGAGCCATGCTGACAGTTTTAGATTTTGGGAACGAAACGAAATGATGAACTCATGGATTAATGATTATTATATGAGTTCAACATAATAGCAATTAAATAAAACTCATAAAATAAGCTTCAAGCCTTGATAAACAAGGATTGGAGCTTGTTTATATTTAAGTTTACTATTTATTTACATCAGCTATTGTTAAAAATCGCTTTTCATAAAAATCCAATGCTTTTGATTGTTTTATTTTTACTTGTGTACTTATGATTTCATAATTATCAAATAATAATTCAACAATCCTTTTATCCAATAATTTTTCTTCTATTTGTGTTTTAAAAATTTTATATATTTGATTTTTATCCATTCCTTTTCTATAAGGCCTATCTTCAGATATTGCAGTAAATATATCTGCAACCGTCATGATTCTAGACCCAGTTCCGATTTCCTCATTTGTAAGGTGAAATGGATAACCACTTCCGTCTAGTTTTTCATGATGATATGCAGCCCACTCAGCTATTCGTTGCAATCCCCCAATTGAATCTAACGTACGGAATGTATGATATGTGTGACATCTCATAATTGCAAATTCATTGAAGGTTAATTTGGAAGGCTTCTCAAGAATGCTGTTTGGTATTACTAATTTTCCTATATCATGAAAATTCCCTGCTATCCTCATAGATTTTACATCTAACTCCGCAAGTCCAAATAACTCAGATAGCTTTACCGCACACTCTGCTACTCCCGTTGTATGCGTAGCAGTAAATCTGGACTTAAAATCTATTAGGTCTCGATACAAATTTGATATTAATGATATATCTTCTAATCCTATTTGTATGTTTTTGAATTGTCCATAGTTCAATAACAATGAATATATTTGTGGCGAAGTTAGATCCAACCAAAATTCTTCCCTCTTAGATAAATCAACAAAATAATCTACTATATTTTTATTAATAACTGTATCGGATAACTTCTTTATTATCTCTACTATATCGTTGCTTTGATGCAATATATATTTATTTCTATCTATTAATCTCTCAACATAATCAGCAAGCAAGAGTATTTGAGACGAAAAAACTATTGGGTTTTCTATGCCTTCTTCCCAATCATTCCAATTTCTATGATGGTTTCTTACTATCTTTGAAATTTTTCTTAGCCATGGTATTTGATTTAATAATAATTCTCCTCGAATTGTATGAATATTTTCATTTACTCCCTTAAAATTAAGAACCGCTATTTTTTCTTCCATTGTTATTGCTCCAATATCATGTAATAAAGCCGCCATAAAAATATTTTCAGTGGTTTCTGGTTTTACATTGGATAATTTAGCTAACTCAAGTGCTATAAAAGCAGTTCTATGCTGATGTTGCGCAATCAAAGGATTCGCTATGTCAGGTACTTCCGATAATGATAGTAGCAAGTTCCCCATGTTTACCAACAATTGTCCCCTCATAAAACCATCTCCTTTTCATTTAAAACTCATAATAATTATGTTTCTGATGAGTATATTATAGTATAAATATGTATATAAATCATCTTTTTGCTATGATTGCACAAAAAAACAACCTAAACATATCTATCTATTTAGGTTGTTCACTATTTTATAATCCACACTGGACCAAATACTTCATTACCTCAAATTCACTCATATCAGGATATGTTTCCTGTATACCCATTTTAATCACTCCAATATATTCATCAGAAGGGTTGTGAGCTGGTACTTTATTTTTATTGGTAACTGCAACAATTTCAATACCATTGTGCTCTCCTAAGGAAATAACCTGATCATACCAACTTTTATCGTTTCCCTCTTGACTTATAATATCTTTAAATTGTTCTTCAGTAACAAGGTACATTTTACCTAAAGATTCTCCTTTGATTTGAGTATCTAAAAATGCTACTGCACCATGTCCCCAGGAAGAACTTTCATTACCATAATACATTTTGTATGGAATAGTTACTGGTCTACTATCCTTTGGCAGTATTGTATTCCTACAACCATCATAATTCACTCCATTAAATTTATTAACTCCACCTTTAATATAAGATGACAATCTATCAAATAGCATATTAGACCCATAGCTTGCATACCAAACATAATCGTTTCTTTTTACTGATGAATTAGGCTTACTATTATACCTAGCTTCAACTTTTTTTGAAAGATCCTTATTATATACATAGGTATAGGCTTCATAAACCTCACCATTATCATTAACTACACTAATTACTTTTCTTATAAATAAATTTCCTTTTACCTCAAGTGAATCTAGCTTGTTCAATGTATTAATATCGATAATATAAATCTCACCATTAACCTTATCAATTTCCTTATAAACTACTTGATCAGTGCCTCCAAAATCATATAGTTGAAAACCTTCAGCGATAAAATTACCTGCGAATTTAGCCTCTGATAAGTATTTTTCATGATCACTATAACCTTTGAGAAGTGTACCATAAACAAAGACCTTTATTCCTTTATCACCCTTATATTGAACATTTTCTTCTAGTGTTTCAATTTTATCTACCATAATCGTATCCCTCCATCAATTATTATTTTCTAATCTGTTAGAAAAATTATATCTCATCATTGAACCATATACAATGCTTTTTAATAAATAATTTATATTATAGAAAATACAATAGGTCTGATATTTCTAATATTAAATAGGAAAAAGAATTTTAGAAAGCAAAATAACTACTATTAGTGTAAGCGAACTAAATAACGTTGAATTCACAACTATTTGCGTAGAATAATCAACACTATTATTACACTCAACAGCAATTAATGACGTGTTCACTGCAGTTGGCACCGCGGATGATATCATTAAAGCTTGTGCAACTACTCCCTTAAATCCGAAAACGATAATTAGAAAATAAATAAATATTGGTCCACCTACAAGCCTCATGACTGAGGCTAAATAGATTTCTTTATCCCTAAAGTTTAACGATGTTTTGGAAAGCTGAACACCAAGTGTCATTAACGCTACTGGAACAAGCCCATCCTTTATATACATAATTGCAGGCCAGATAACTGATTCACTTAAATCATAAGTAGGAATCATTTTAAATATAAAAGCAAGTATTATCACATAAATACCTGGCATACCCAGTACTTTTCTCATAGAGTCTTTAAAGCGAATATTTCCGTTTCCAGCATTCAAAAATCCTATAGTATTCGATGCGATATTTTGTAGAATCAGGACCATAATTTGAACTGTAACTGCCGTATTTAAATAAGGATTACTTCCATTAGTGATATAATCCGCACCACTAAAGACCAATGTAATAAGAGGAAGACCAATATTACCAGAATTATAAAACATCAAAGAATTTTTAAAAGCATTTGCTTTTGATATGTCATATTTTCTAATCTTAGCTATAATTGTAGCCGCTATATAGTTGATTAACATAAACACCACTGCACATGTAAAAACCTTAAGCATCTCCAAAGGAATTTCTTACTATATATATTATGAAAAAAAATGCTGGTACAAAAATATAAAAATTAAGTTTACTTAATGTCATTATATCTAATTTGAATTTTTTACTTAATAAAAAACCAACAAAAATCAACAAAAAAACCGGAAAAATATTACGTCCCAAAATTCGAAAAATTATATCCATCTTAATTCTCCTTCTGTATTTACAAAAATTCTCTATCTCTCCAGCTTTTTCAGCGTTAACTCAACTTATTTATTTTTCTGTAATTCACTTCTTTAAAGCTATTGATTACTAAATCAGCCATGGAAATATCTTGCGACCCTTCAGGATCACTATTAATTCCTACACACTTCATACCTGCTTTTTTAGTCGCAAGGACCCCATTATGAGAATCTTCAATGACCACACAATTTCTTGGACTTACCCCCAGTTTCTCTGATGCAAAAATAAATATATCTGGTTCTGGTTTGCTTTTCTTTACAAAGTCACCGGTAACTAAAGCTTCAAAGTATTGTTCTATCTCAAATTTCTTTGCTATAGCCTCAATTACATTTAGTGGTGATGATGATGCGATTGCTAGCTTTACTCCATTTTCATATAAGTCTTTTATTAGCTCTTTAACCCCATCGATAAGAATTATTTCACATTCATCTGACATAAGATATTTAAAAAATATGTTTCTATCGTAATCAACTAGCTCCTCAAGTGATTTATCAAGCTTATATTTATTTTTTAAAACCTCCCACATATAATAAGAAGTTGTTCCTACAAAAGTGTGATGTTCATCTGTCGAAACATCTATGCCTAATTTTTTATAAGCCTCATTTTCTAGCTTCATATGTGTTGGTTCACTATCAATAATTACTCCATCCATGTCAAATATAACTGCTTTTAGCATAAAATCACCATCCTGTTATTTTAGTTCTATGTAGCATTGACTAATTTTATATACTTGCACATAAGCTGAATTTTGTATATAAATTCCTATTTATTATACCATATTAAGAATAATCCTACAATTAACTTTATAACTCCATTGATTAGCCAGTAATTTATTTATAATTAAATAATTTATATAAAACAAGTTAAAAGGTATATAATGTAGTTGTAGCAGACTACCAAATGTACTAAAATAAACCTCTTGCATAATATAGTGTAATAGCTATATTTTATGGAGGTTTCACATGTACATTAGGTATCCTTATTTTATTCCCCTACTACCCTTTTATGACAAAAGAATTTCTAAAGCTTCAAATGTATCATTAGATAACAACAATGCAAATCTTGTTTTAGATTCACAAAATGACTATGACATACCAAAACACTTTCGTAAATCTACTGATATTATAAATACTCAAAGTAATAAAAATATAAATATTAGCGGATTAAATACATTAAATATTTCAGGTAGCCAACAATTTTCCCAGTACAATTTACCACTTATAATAAATAGTATAGGGCCTTCTTTTAAAATCATAGTTCTTGATTTAAGACAAGAATCACATGGATTCATTAATGGGAGTCCTATTAGCTGGGCTAATGCGCTAAATGATGCTAACAAAGGTTTAACTTTTAAGCAGGTAATGATAGACGAATACACTAAACTTAAAAGTATTAAATTGAATGTACCTATTACTTTTTATAATCATAAAAATATGACTATAGTTCCAAAAAAGGTTGAAGATGAAAATCATCTCGTTCATGCTAATTCACTATCATACATTCGAATCCCCGTTACTGACGGTAAGATTCCTACTGATGATATGGTGGATTACTTTGTTCTACTCGTAAAATCACAACCTAAAAATACATGGTTACATTTTCATTGTAAACAGGGTATTGGTAGAACTACTACCTTTATGATTATGTATGATATGATGAAAAACTCCAAGCAAGTTTCAGCAGATGATATTATAAATAGGCAACTACTACTGGCAAGTTTTGATGAGAGTCATATTAAATCTTTTAATAATAATGAGAGAATTATGTTTTTGCAAAATTTTTACGAATATTGCCAGGAGTATAGTGATGATTTTTACTAAATGGAGTGACTTTAAAAAAACTCTGAAAATCAATAATTATATTAAGAATCCTACGACTCCTACTTATTTATATGTGATCTCCCAAAATATAATGGCTTCAAGCGAGAGAACAATGATAGCTACCCTTCAAGGTCTAATTAGTAATCAATCTATCAATCAAATATATACACTTAACGACGCTCATCCTGATTACCAAATATGGCTAGATGATTTAGTAAGTAGTTATGGAATTGCTTATGAAATCATCTCAGATCCCTTTCGATTATTAGATATATTCAAAGACTATATTGAGGGTTATGTACTTTATAATAATAGTTCCATAAAAGATCCCTCAATAAATAATGCTTGTTCACTTGCTGCATTAAATAATTGTATTGCAGTTGATGAAGATATCCAAGATAAAGTACGCCTCTACGGAATAACAAAAATAAAAGGCGACTGTCGAAACACCGATGAAAAATGGGCCTACGATCATTTATGGAATTCTGGCCTAAATCATACTATATTAATTCAACTATCCCCTACCAATTTTTCCGCTTTAAGAGACTATGGCATAATGACTAAATCTTTAATGTTTTACGAAGATAAAATAAACGACACATCTCTTCGTGATAAAATATTTTCATCTATGGAACAAAACTCTATTTGTCTCGGTTGGGGACCTGATGAATTTATTAATATTAGCACAGTTTCAAAATATGGCATTAGTATGATTGCAGCCGATTGGTCTTATAATTTAACTGTATTAAGTGCATTTCCATCATTACCTATTACTCAAAGGGCGATAATGAACACCGAAAGTAAAGAAAACGTTCATAATGTAACATTTATAATATCCGATGGAGACAATCAGCAATGGAACCTTGGAACTCAATATAGTTCTACCAAATGGTATGGTTCTCCTTATAAAGGTAAATTTAATTTTGGGTGGTCTTTAAGCCCATCTTTATATTACCTTGCACCTACAGTTTTTAAATTATATTATGAAAGTGCAGCTTACGGTCTTACTAACGATTATTTTATAGTTCCGCCATCTGGAACTGGCTACATGTTTCCAAGTAAATTTCCTAGAAATGCGCTTGATATATATATTAATAGCCTAAACGATTATATGAAAAAAACAGATCAAAAATATGTATCAATTATCGATTACTACTCTTTTCCTAATATTGAACTTTGGGATAGGTTTACTAATAAGGATAATATAAAGGGATTGTTTTATCTTGATTATGATAAACATGATAACTACAATGGAGAAATCATTTGGTCTAATAATAAACCTATAGTAGCCTGTAGAGACCTCCTTTGGGATAATCTTGAAAATGAAGATGAGTTAGTTGAAATTATTAATAAGCGAACTTCATCTGGGCAAGTAAATATTTGTAATTCTAATAGTTATACCTTTGTTTACGTTCATGCTTGGAGTAAAAACCTTAGTAATGTTGAAAGGGTTGTAACTAAGCTAAAGGAAAATCCTAAAGTGGCAATAGTAACCCCCGAAACCTTTATGGAACTTATAAAGAAAAATGTTGAACATTAATTTAAGCCCTAATTATTCATGATTGAATAATTAGGGCTTATTTACTACTCCTATTGGAGCTAGTGCTTCACTGTATGCTGCTGTATTTCCAACTTTTCCTAATATTATTCCATTTCTTATCTCGTTGTGCTATGATCTGCTCTATGTCTTCATCCTTCAAATGCTTAAACCGACCTTGGCTTAAGAGGTAGTTTTTAACTGAAGTAAACTCTTTTGGATCTTTATTAAGTTTAAATTCACCGTCTTCATATTCAGCTAAATACCAAAGACCGGAGTCTACAATATCTTTAGCACAATCAATCATTTTATCAGTAGGCGTTCCCCAACCTGTGGGACATGGTGCAACTACATGAATATAAGAGGTACCCTGAACTTCTGATGCTTTTTTTACCTTATCAATAAAATCTTGAATGTATCCAACACTTGCAGTCGCTGCATATTTTATTCCATGGGCCGCTACAATTTCAAACATATTTTTTTTGGTATTTATATTACCTCTTATGTTATTTCCTGCTGGTGTTGTAGTGGTCTTTGCTCCAAACGGAGTTAGTCCACTCTTTTGTATGCCTGTATTCATATATGCCTCGTTATCATAACAAATATAGATAATATTATCATCTCTATCTATAGCTCCCGAAAGAGCTTGTATTCCTATATCGGCAGTTCCACCATCACCTGCCATTCCAAGAACGTGAAAATCTTTAATACCTAAGGCACGCGCTCCAGCTTCAATACCTGTAAGCATAGAATCAGTACCTGCGAAAGTTGAAATAATAGCATTATTACTAAAACAGAGTTGTGGATAGATAAAACCTACTGCGGACATGCACCCTGCTGGTAATACAATAAATGTTCTCTCTCCTAGTACCTTTAACGCCATTCTCACGGCCAAACTTCCACCACAACCTGCGCAAGCTTTATGCCCATAAAAAAACTCATTATCTGTAATGTTTTTAGAATTTAATTTCTCAGTCATTAACTTCCACTCCTAACCCTATAAATTTTACAAACTCTTGTCTAGTTCCCTGTGCTCCTGATTTTACATACTCAAAGCACTCTCTTATATTTTCTTTTGAAATATCCCTGCCTCCAAGTCCTGCAACAAAATTATAGGAAGCTACTGCCACGCCGCTCTTAACAATTGAAGAATTTACATTTGTATAAACAGTTCCCTCATATCCAAAGGATATATCTTTTTCTAAAACCCCTATACCTTTTACATGCTTTGCTAAATTTATTACTTCGTCTTCAGGGAAGGGTCTTAAAAACCTTATTTTAAAAACTCCAACTTTTAAACCTTCTTGTCTTAATTCATCTACAACAATTCTAGAAAGTCCTGTTACACTTCCTAAAGTTACAAGAACGTACTCTGCATCCTCACATTTGTATTCTTCAACCATACCACCATATTTTCTACCAAATTGCTTGGAAAATTCCTCATCCACCTCTGCAATTACTTGTTTTGAATAAGTCATAGCTTTGTGCTGCTGATATTTGAACTCTGTATTATCTGCTGGTCCTGCACTAAAAGCCATATTCACAGGTTTATCTATATCCATCTTATAAGGAGTATCAAACTTAGGTATAAATTTATCTGCCTGCTCTTGCGTAGGAATCTCCACAAGCTCATAAGTATGTGTAAGTATAAATCCTTCAAGATTTATCATTATTGGTGTAAGTACTTTGAGATTTTCGGCTATTACATAACTTTGTAAGACCATATCAAGGCTTTCTTGTGCATCTTCCACATAAACCTGTATCCACCCACAATCTAGCTGCGAGAGAGAATCTCTTTGATCTCCATAAATATTCCAAGGTAGTGCCGTGGAACGATTTGCATTCATCATTACTATTGGATACCGTCCCCCACTTGCATAATGAAGGCACTCTGCCATATAAAGAAGTCCTTGTGAGGAGGTCGCGGTAAAGGTTCTTGCTCCAATACTACTTGACCCCATTGCGGCAGAAAGCGCTGAATGTTCTGATTCAACATGAATGTATTCACTTTTCAAACTTCCATCCTCAACCATCTCTGAAAGTCTTTCTACAACCGTCGTTTGTGGCGTAATTGGATATGCCGATATAACCTGAGGACGAGCAAGCCTTACTCCCTCTGCTAATGCATCATTTCCTGATAAAAAAGCTTTTTTTACTGTCATGTTTTACGCCTCTCTTTCCATTTTTATTGCATCTTTCGGGCAAATATTTGAGCATATGCCGCAGCCTTTACAAAAATCATAATCTATATCAATATTTTTTTTAGTCTTAATATAACTCCGTCAGGGCAGTGCATATAACACTGTAAACAATTTATACACTTTTCATGATCTATCACTGGTTTTTCATTTCTCCAGCCTGCATTTATGGTAACAAGATGTCCCGCCTCAAAGCAAGGTCCTAGAGGGTACTGTGATATATGTGAAGGCTTTTTGTATTTTCTTAAAGTTGGTTTATTCATGTTAATTCCCCCTTACTTTATTATAGGACGCTTTTATAATTTCCCTATTTCTATCTAAAACTGAACCTTTTAAAAACCCTTGTAGTGCCGTAATTGTAGAATCAAGACTAATAATTTCCGATATACCAACTAGCGCACCAACCATAGCTGTATTTACCATAGGTCTTTTTATAATGTCTAATGCCATACTTGTTGCATCCAGTGTAACTATCGAAGCACCATATTTACTGTATTTTACCTTGTGCGGGGTATTTATAATGATTTTTCCACCAGGTTTTAATTCAGTAATATACGTTTTATCGAAAATTGATTCATCTAGTACTATAATATAATCACATTTTTTTATTTCACTTCTATCAATAATTTTTTCATTATCAATTTTAGTAAAGGATTGTATGGGTGCCCCCCTTCTTTCAGGACCAAAGGTAGGAAATGCAAGTGCATACTTGTTTTCGTAAAGACTTGCAGCCGCACCAAGTACCTTTGCAGCTGTAAAAGCTCCCTGACCACCTCGTCCATGCCACCTTATTTCAATCATAATCTTACCCCCTTCGCCTTTTGTTTTAATTTTGACAAGCGGTTTAGCGCTTCATTTAATGTGTCATCTTTTTTAGCAAAATGAAGTCTAATTAAATGATTTATATCCTCCTTAAAGAAACTGGAACCTGGTACCGCAGCTACGCCTACTTCACTTGCCAACCACTCACAGAATTTAACATCATTTGTACATCCGAATTCTGAAACATCAACCATAATATAATAAGCACCTTGAGGAGTTGTATAGGTTAGTCCTATATCATCAAGCCCACTTAAGAATAAATTTCTCTTTTTAGTATAAATTTTTGAAAGACCTAAGAAATATTCATCATCAAAATTAAGAGCTGTAACGGCAGCCTCTTGAAGAGGTGCCGCTGCGCCAACCGTAAGAAAATCATGAACTTTTTTAGCAGCATCCACAATATAGGCAGGTGCTATTATATAACCTAGTCTCCATCCTGTTATGGAATAAGTTTTTGACAGTGAACTACAGGAAATTGTTCTTTCAAACATATTAGGAAGAGTTGCAAAATAAGTGTGTTTATTAGGTTCGTAAATAATATGTTCATAAACTTCATCTGTAATAACAAAAGTATCATATTGCTCTGCTAAATCCGCAATAATTTTAAGTTCATCGTAAGTGAAAACTTTTCCAGTTGGATTAGATGGATTACATAATATAAGTGCTTTAGGATGTTGTTTAAATGCTGCCTCAAGCTCATTTACGTCAAAATTAAAACTTGGTGGACGAAGTGAAACAAATATAGGATCTGCTCCAGATAAAATTGAATCAGCTATATAATTTTCATAAAAAGGGGAAAAAACAATTACTTTATCACTTGGATTACATACTGTCATCATAGCTGCCATCATAGCTTCGGTACTTCCACAGGTTACGACTATCTCACTACTAGGATCTATTTTTCTTCCCATAAATCTTGATTGCTTTTCTGCTAGAGCTTCTCTAAAATTGTTTGCTCCCCAAGTAACCGCATACTGGTGTGGTCCTTTTAAAACGGTTTTCCCTAATGCATCTAGTAACTCTTTAGGTGGATCAAAATCCGGAAATCCTTGTGAAAGATTCACCGCATTGTGATCATTTGAAATTCTGGTCATTTTTCTTATTATAGATTCGGTAAAACCCTCTACTTTATTACTTAATTTAGGCATAGCTTTCTCTCCTTATTGTGTATAATTATTATAATTTATTTTCTTTCATCTATGAGTCTCTTAGCCTTGTGTGTAGCTCTTAGTATTGCACCGTCTTTTAATACATTTACTTCTTTTGGTTTAACTCCAAGCCTTGCTTTAATTGCCTTAGAAACTTTTTTACTAACCTCTTCATCAGTTTCCTTTGAATCTAAAGTTTTTTCTATTTCAACTTTATACTTTGTAGTAAAATTTTCATTAAAGACACGAATAACATATTCTCCAGTAATTCCTTCAATTCCACGAATAACATATTCTATATCACCTGGGAATACATTAACGCCCGAAACTATAAACATATCATCTAGTCTTCCAACTATATTTAGTCTGGCATGAGTTCTACCACAAGTACAAGGCGCTCTGTTAACTACTCCAATATCACCTGTTCTAAACCTAATCATAGGTCGCGCCTTTTTTCTTAAAGTAGTAAGCACTATTTCCCCACGACCACCATCCTTTAAAGACTCTCCAGTTTCTAAATCTAAAACCTCCACAAGTAAATGATCTTCTGCTACGTGAAGTCCATCTCTAGCTTCACACATACCTGCACAAGCACCAAATATATCTGAAATTCCAAAGAAATCATAAACCTCTGCACCCCAAAGTTCCTCTATTGCATCCCGTGTTGCCGAAATTGAACCACCAGCCTCACCCGCAACTATAATTTTTTTTATTGATAAATCTTTAGCTGGATCAATCCCATGTTTTTTAGCTGTTTCACCTAAATACCAGGCATAAGATGGAGTAGTCCAAATTATAGTGGGCTTAAATTCCTTTAATATAAATAGTAATCTTTCTGAGGGTACAGTCCCCGCCCATATGCATAGGGCACCTAAGTTTTGAGCACCTATAACATCCGCCCCCCCAACGAATAGAGAAAAATTAAGAGCATGAACATACCTATCGCTTTTCCTCATCCCTGCAGCATAAAAAAGTCTACTTTCAACATCTTGGAATTCATCAAAATCTTGTTTTGTAAAAGGACTTAAGGTTGGAATTCCTGTAGACCCACTTGAAGCAGATATGAATACTACATAATCCTCACTAACAGCAAGCATATCTCCTAAAATAGGCTTTTTAGTTTGACGTTCCCGCTCAATCTGCTTATCTACAAACGGAAATTTCCTTATATCTGCAAGTGTCTTTAAATCAGAAGGTTTCACCCCTGCCGCATCAAATGCTTCCTTGTAGTATTCTGAATTCTTATATGAAAACTCTAATATTTCTTTTAATTCGTTTTCTTGAAGCTTTTCTAGCTCTTCACGTGGTAACGTTTCTATTTTTTCATCCCAATATTTTTTTTCATTCATTATAAACTACCTCCAATTATTTTTTATTTACTAATTTAGCTGAAAAATCGCCTAATCCTTGTAAAATTCGCACTATAACAATTAAAACTGCACTGTCTAAAGTTCTAGGAAGTTGAGGTGCTTCAATCAATTTAAATTTAAGATTTTTATTTATTTAAAAAATTTTATTAAAATAAAAAAAACCCCTTCCATTTAAAGAAGAGGTTTAATAAAATTGAACTACCTTTTAAAAAGGTAATTTTATATTCTATATTCCCTCATCTTACGGAAAGATACTCCGCAGGATTTAGCACCATCCATGCGATTAAACATGTGGTTGCTGAAGTGTCATCAGGCCATTCCCTCGACTTCTCTTGATAAGGATATTTATTTAGTTTTAATTAATTCCTAGTAAATATATGTGTTAGATAGTAGTATAAATGCTTTATGTTAGTTTGTCAAGTTTTTCTAAAATATAACCTAAAATATAATTTAAAAGCACCCTGACTTATCTTTATTTATTCTAAATGATTTATTATCAATTGCTTTCTGAACAGCTAGTATACCATCTAGGTGATCATATTCATGCTGTATTAACTCTGCTAAATCCCCTGTAAATGAAATACTACAATCAGCCCACTCCATATCTTTATAATGAATTTTACAAGTTTTATATCTATATAGTCTCACTTCTAAACCTGGATAGCTCATGCAATCATCCCACAATTCGAATTTTTCATCTTCAGTAAACTCAAGTCTAGGATTTATAAAAGCAATAGATGTGTTATTAAAATTCACATAAATTATTCTGTAAAGCTCATTTATTTGTGGCGCTGCTATTGCTCTTCCAAATCCATATTTTTCACTGAAATTCACCATTGTATCGTGTAAATCTTCAACTACTTGCTCTACCTTATTGATTTCATCCTTTGAAACTTCACTACAAACTTTGTACAAATTTTCATTCCCTAGTAATAATATTTCTCTTATAGTCATAATCTTTCCCCCCCATTTATTTATTAATATTATTGTTCATTTTAACCTTAGATGTTATTTATTTAAAAGTAGATATTTTCCAAAGATAAATGGAAGCTACAGAACCATATGGTGAATATCGTTCTACATATTCATCAAACTGTTTTTTTGTTAGTTCAGATAATCCATACAACTTCATCATGCCTCTCCTAATTGCCATGTCACCCCAGCTTACAATATTAGGACGTTCCATTGAGTTTAATAGAAGCATTTCGGCTGTCCATACTCCAATTCCATGCAATGAAGATAATTGACTTATGACTTCTTTATCCGATAATTTATTAAGGTCAGTCAAGTTTAAATCACATCTTGATACCGTTTCTGCAATACTTTTTATATAACCCGCTTTCCGAGTTGTCATTCCACATTGTTGTATTTCATTTATAGAAATCTTTGAAATATTTTCTGATGTGATTTCACCCAAACGCTCTTGAACTCTATTCCAAATTGTATTCACCGCTTTTACAGATATCTGCTGACCTATGATTGCAAAGATTAGTGCCGTAAACAGGTCTTTAATAATTACTCGTTCTACCCTTCCAAGTCTATCTATGGCTTCCCCTAATTTTATATCTGCTTGTTTTAAATAGGCAATTTCTTTTGAGTTGTATTTGAAAAATACATTTGCATTTACATTTTCTTTTTCAATTTCTAGTAATTTTCCTTTTATGTCCAAACCACCTGCATAACCAACTAATTTACCATTAGCACCAATAACTCGATGACATGGAATAAATAAGAGAATTGGGTTTTTATTATTTGCCATACCTACCGCACGAGGAGCATTAATATTTCCGATATTCTTTGCTACATCTTTATAACTATTAGTTTTACCATAGGGAATTTCTTGTAATGCTTTCCATACATTCTGTTGAAATTCTGTACCCTGTGGCGCAAGTGGCAATTCAAATGTGCTTCTTTTTCCATTAAGATATTCTTGTATCTGCTCATATGCTTCTTTTAACAAAGGTGTTTCGATTATATTTGTATCTTTATTACGGACTTCTCCAAAACACACATGAGTAATAGCCGTGCCATTCTCAACAATTGTTATTTTACCAATTTGGGTTTCATAGTAAAATACATTACTCTTAATGTCATACATAAGTTATCCCCCCTCTTTACATACAAGTATACATCTTTCTTTGACAAATATCTTATGCTTATCTACATACTCTTATAGTAAAGCTTCATATTGTGAAAAGATATGAGCTCATACTTATCTTTAGTAAGGACATAATAATCAAAAATTCATATAATAATTATTGATTGCACCAATCTTTTAGCGGTATAATATAGTTGTTGTCGTCAACTATACTATATGGAGTGAAGTAATGTGTCATTGATAAATGAATACCAAATATAAAAGGATGTGTTTACGATTTTAAATGAAAAGGATATAGAAAAATATTCATCAGCAATCAGCCTCTCAGATATGGAAATATTCATATTCCCAGAACTTCTATACAGTCTCTTTCTAGCTAATATAATGTCTCCGATAATATGGGAATGGAAGAAAGATATATGGTTTAAGGATATTGACAAATTAAATTCATATAGGAAGATATTGAGACTTAAACAATATATAATGGATAATTATGATTTTAATCTAGATCTTGACACCTGGGGACTTACAACTAAGGAAAGGGAAATAACACGCTTTGAACCGTTTATGGACTTTGAAACAATAAATAGGAGTAATGCCTTATTTGGTTATGAAGGAGATAAATATTATTTCAGTATGGATATCAGAAAGCATTTTGGCATTGATAAATATGACTCTAGTGTCATACCGTATTGGAAGACTGAAACTATAGAGGCAATGGATGCATTCAAATACAAAAGTGACTATGAAAAGAGTGCGGGTGAATGTGTGTCGTTATCTACTCTTTACGCCGCTGCACTATTTATAATATGCAAAATACCACTTGAGAGTATATACCTACTTGCAACTCCACTTCATTCACAAAACTATATAGATGTTAGAGATGGAGTATTAACAAATAATAGAAGGATTTTAACTAAGAATATGTGGTTTAATGGTACTGACCTTACAGCAAGGGCTCAAAGAGCAATTCGAAATGAACAAATTACAATCGTTTCTCATAATACAGGATTTGCCCATATAGTCTACCCTAATGCAACCATAAATCAAACTTTATATAATAGTTTTGAGAAAAAGCTTAAGAATTTCCTTGTAACTGATATAGATTATGAGATATTGTGTAATTTTCTAAGGCAAGAGATCCATATTCAAGATCTCTTTCAGATTAATCATGAATACCTAGGCATTCAGAGGTATATTCCGGCTGAAAAGGCTTATGCTTATGAGCATAATAGCTCTTTCAAGGTAAATGAGAGCACGAGAGACAAGCTATTATCCGAGATTGATGAGTCTGAATTTTTAAAAGAACCGATACAAGATAGGTTATGCCTTAATAATTTTATTGAATTCTTTGAAACCCACAAGGTAAATTTGGGAGATGAAAAGGATATTATAATTCTTATGGATCAGTTTAATTATCCTCTTATGCCACCTAATAAGAAAAATGAGATTCTAACCTCGCTCTATGAATTTTGCAATATAAAACCAAGGCTTCCGGGAGGGAATAAAAGTTTTACTAAGACAGAACCAATACACCTTTCAACTGAAATGAGCCGTGAAGATATAATTAGCTATTTAGAATCCATTAGGGATCAGAACGTATCTGCAGATCTATCTTTTTACGCATTCAGAGATTTCTCAAGGATTGAATGGGAACCTTTTATCAAGGCGGCTATAGAACGAAATCCCGTTTCAATTACTAAGTGTAAAGAATTAGGTGATAATGAAGTTATACTCTTATTAGAGCGTATGCCTAACGAATCCATATATGACGGTGCCCGTATGGCACAACCGGATGAAGTTTGGAACTACCAACGTGGAGATGGTTTTGAGAGAGCAATATGTTTAGCTAATATATTAAAATATAGAAACAGTGAGCAAAGTGTGAATATTACTGCCCAAGGTGATTATATTGAGATTAATTTTAATAACAATACTATTCATTGGCCATCAAATAAGGGTTTAAATGGTATTATAAAACTTTGAAGTTTATTACTATAACTTGATGGCTTATCATAAATAGACAAGCCATTTTGTTGTGCTTAAATATTCATTCCGGAATTCTAGCAAGATTTATTACAGCATCTCCCTGAACACCATTGATAGTTCCCAATGAAATTAACTTATCAATTTTTAGTAATAAAATGTCATTTAAATTTTTAGAGGTTGATTTTTTACAATGAATAAAGCTATTTAGTATAGTAATTTCTTGTTCTTTAGTTATCGTTTCACTTGTAACAAGGGATTTAATTCCTATCAATCCTACTGTATTGGTATTAGAGATAGAATATAAACTCATAATTTCTTTTTTCTGATGTTGAGTAATATTTCCTAAGTCTATAAAGCTATCTAGCCTAGAACTAAAATTATTTTCAATGGCTTTTGAAATAGAATTTCTGTAATTGGTAAAAAGATTGGATATAATCACTTCTTCATTTTTAGAAACTGCTCCAGTGCTAGATAATTTGTCAATATTTGAGTTTGCTAAAGGCTTTTTATAAAGTTGTGAATTAGAAGCATTTATATTTAGTCGCTTAATATTTGATGGAGTAAGTGCATAAACCGGTGCACCCGAAGAAGACACAGATACTATAATTGCTAAAGCTGCAATTTTATTAAATTTTACTTTCTTTGATTTTTTTATTTTTTTCATTAATATTCCCTCCCAATATACATATTTTATAGTTCTTCACCTGAATTCTACATTCAGGTATTAATAGATTATATTTATATCTTATTATATTTAAATGACAATAGAGTGACAAAATCATAAATTTTTAATGAATGCTAAAAAGGAGAATCAATATTTTTTTATTTTATAACCTTTAAAATTTACCTTTATTTTAGTATAATATTTAATATGTAGCTTAGTGAGGAGACGATAATTTATGTTTTGTTATAAATGTGGTTACGAATTACAAGATGGCACGGATTTTTGCAGAAAATGTGGCAGTAAAAATGTGTTTAGTGATTTAACACCCAATGAGAAAAAATCTAAACAAACTAAATCTAAACAATCTAAATTTAAAAATTTTATTATACTTGGTGTTTTAATACTATTATTAACTATAGGATTTGGTGGCTATTATATTTCCGTTTCAAATTTATTCTCTAATAATTCTAATAATTCAAAGGAGACTTCCACCAAAAATAAGATTACCTCAAATGATAGCACTACTAATAAAACTACTATAACTCCTAATATAAAATCAGAAGATGCTAAAACTGAAAACAAACCCGATACAAATAAAATTGAATCCATTGATTCTTATATTTTGCCTGAAAGTCAAAGTGAAAAGCTCTTAGATTCAGATGTATCTGTACTAAACAAAGAAAACTTGACTTTAGCTAGAAATGAAATTTATGCCAGACATGGCTTTATATTTAAATCAGAACCATACAAGAGCTATTTTCTCAAGAAATCTTGGTATAAACCTAACCCAAACTTTGATGGCAAGTTAGATAATGTAGAAACAGCTAATATAAAATTAATTTCAAAGTACGAAAATAACTAAAAATAAAATTATTTAACTATATTATATTGTATAATTAAAGTACAACCCTCATATAAACTTGTACTTTAAAATTTAAAAAGAAAGGTAGGTGAAAAACCTGTACTGTGGTCAATCATTATCATGATACCACCACTCTATTTAATGAATAGAGTGCTGAAATTGTTTTATTACGATTTTAGGTAGCAGGCGTTACTTTGAGAATAATTTTACTGGGAGCCCCTGGAGCTGGAAAAGGTACCCAAGCAAAACTAATTTGCGAGAAATTCAACATATCCCATTTATCAACTGGTGATATATTCAGAATGAACATTTCAAACTGTACTCCACTTGGTGTAGAAGCAAAAAAATATATAGATAAAGGTCAATTAGTACCTGATGAACTAACCATTCAAGTTATAAAAGATAGACTACTTAAAGATGATTGCAAAGACGGATTTCTATTAGATGGATTTCCACGAACTGTTTTTCAAGCACAAGAACTTGGTAATCTTTTACAAAGCATTAACAAAAACTTAGATTTTGTACTTCTAATTGATGTTCCTAGCGAATTTATAATTGAAAGAAATATAGGAAGAAGGATATGTTCTTCTTGTGGCTCAAGTTATCATATAAAGTTTAACCCACCTAAGGAATTAAGTTACTGTGACTTTTGTGGCGGTGTATTAATTCAAAGAAATGATGATAATGAAGAGACTGTTAAGGAAAGACTTATTGTTTATTCTAATCAGACCCATCCTCTAGTAGATTATTATAAGACTAATCATTCTTTGGCTGTAGTTGACGGTAGGGATGATATATTTACAGTTTCTAAAAATATTTTTTCGATACTAGATAACTAAATTAAAGCAATCGAATAGAAGCTAACAATTAAAATGTTTCGCCCCTTTCACAACACCCTACGTACCGTTCGGTATAAGGCGTTTCATTAGTTTACGAGTTTAACGTGGTTATAATAATCCGAGAAGAATATGTAGTTACGTTTCTTTAGAGTGTCATTTGTTAATGAGCGACTCATGATTGGGCTATTGGATATTCTCCAATAGCCTTTTCTTGTGTTGGCGAATTCCCATGCTTTACTTTTCCCAATAC
>NZ_JBNMNU010000062.1:0-23400 GCF_051278035.1 Clostridium sp. | reverse complement strand
CTGCAATAAATATGGCTGAAAACAATTCAATTCTAACGGAAAACTACTTTGATTCTAGAGTGGTATATGAAAATTGTAAAAATCATCAGGATATAATGTTAGACACGGAGGTAAACTTCGAGCTAGAAAATTATATGGATGGTATTGAAAAGAACATTATAGAAAAAATACTAAAAAAGAATAATTATAATGTTAGTAAAACAGCTAGACAACTTAGTATTTCAAGACAAAATCTGCAATATAAAATAAAAATACACAAATTAATAGAAAAATAGGTGGTATTGCTTATTATGTATGTAAAACATTTCAAATATTAAAAACACATAAATTTAGGCAATAGCTTAAACATATGTGTTTTTTATTTTACATTAAAAGGGCTTGTTATTCTTATACGTTAATAAACTCAATTCTCTCTTCATTCTTAAATTCCATTTTGAATAAATTGAACCTTTCATTATCCCAATTTGTATCATAAATAGAAAAAATCAAGAGATCCATATCCCTGCATTTTCTTGTCATAAATGATAGAAAGTCAATTGTTTCATTGTCAAGTAGGTGAAAGTTATAGATATTTAAAATCATCTTTATATCTTCAGCCTTATGAAGGGCATTACTTATGGACTGGAATAATGTGTATTTTCCAAGGTGATAATTATTCTTAATTTGATCTATTTCCAAAGCAATAGCTGTAGTATCAACCACGTCCTTTTTTTTCATTATAATATCTAAATATCCATCAAGTATTTCATATATTCCTTCATAAGGTACTCTTTTGCCTGGAAGATTGGCGACCATAGCTGTTACTGATATATTGTCAATTTTGATTTCATTAAGTATAGTGCTTATTTCTTCTATCCTTGAAAATGATTCAGTCATAAAAAATTTCAGGTGAATTCCTTTTTTAGATAAGTTGATATAGTGGCTCAATTCATTTTTTACTAAATCTTCGTGCTGCGGTTGTTGTAACAAGGGTTTTTTTTCTATTCTAATATGCTGATAAAGGTCTTGAATATCCTTTATTGGACTGATGTTTAGTTCCTCCCGAAGTTCGTCTTTTAATTTGTGGTACGTTTCGATGGCTGTTGTCCTATGCCCTGATATATTATATAAGTTCATTAGCCGATAATAAAGCTCTTCATGGAGTGGATGTATTTTTATTAGTTTGTTTATTGGAACAATTGCATCATCATAATACCCAAGCTTTTCATATTCTTTTGATAAGTTAATTTGTATATCAAAATACAATCGTTGATATTCTTCTCTTTCAAAAAAAAGCCAGTCGTAGAATGCAGGTGCATCTTTAATATGAAAATCTTTTAAAAAAGTGCCACCATACAAATTAGACGCTTCTTCCAGTAGCTTTATTTTTATAGGGGGGTCTATGTTACTACTTGTAGATTGGCTACATATTTTTTTAAATTGGGTTACATCTTGGGAATTCGTCTTATCGTCTGTAAACTTAATAGTATTTTTACTTGAATTAATTATATATACTTGGCTATGTCCATTTGACTTTAAAATTTTTCTTATAGCCCAGATGGTATATCTTAAACTGCTATTAGATGAATATACATTGCTGTCTCCCCAAAACATTTCCGTTAATTGTTCTCTATAATGTGTCTTATGCGGGTTCATCATAAGATAGCATAATAAGCCACATGCCTTTTGCGATAATGAAGAAGTAATAGATTGTCCATTTAATATAAAATCTAATTGTCCTAAGAACTTTGCGTTTAGACTCATAAAATCACTCCTAATAATGCATTATACAATATCTGTCCATTTTTAATTGTATACACGACCTTGGTGTCCTTTATGGAATTCGTATTAACATGTAATGGATTACTATCCAATACAACTATATCGGCCAGTTTATTTTCTTCAATGGTTCCTTTAATATTCTCCTCGAAAACACCGATTGCACCATTCAAAGTATACATTTTCAAGGCCTCATAAGGTGTGATTCTGGAGGCTACATTAGGATGGTTTACAGCGGCGTGAATACCCAAAAGGGGTTCGATAGGCATAACATCACTATCTGAACCTCCAGCAATAATAATGCCCGAATCCAATATTTTTCTAAAAGGGTCTGTTTGTAGCGCTCTTTCGGTACCCAACCTAACCTCGTACATTCCATTAGGTTCTCTAAAAAAATATTCATATGTAGGCTGCATAGATAATATTATTCCAAGTCTTTTGGCTCGCTTAATTTGACCAATAGTAGGTAATTCAAAGTGTTCAATTCTATGTCTATGGTCAATTCTTGGCTTTTTTATCAGCGCATTTTCGTAGGAATCTAAAAGCCTATCTATGGCCCTTGTGCCAACTGCGTGAATAGCTATCTGTAAGTTTTTTTCATGGGCATCTAAAATAATTGCATCTATTTCTTCCTGGGTAAAATACATTGTACCAATATTTTTTTTGTCATCGCTATAAGGCTCATACATTGCCGCATTGCTGGAACGAAAGGAACCATCAAGAAAAACATCTCCACCGAATCGTGGAAGATTAAATGCCAAGACTTTTTTTATATCCATTGTTTGATAAAAAACGGTTATATCTATTGGTAATTTAGATTTTTCGCCAAGAAGGAACTCCGCATGCCTGTCATGAAATAGGGAACCTCCCTCCATTGCAACGATGGAAGTAACCCCTTTTTGGAACGCCTTTTTCATAGTAATCTGAAGCCCTTGTGACTGTGCTTCATCAGATATCATTTCATACATTTTTTTTCTTGCGAGATGACTTGCATGGTGATAAAGTCTTCCCGTAAGAAAACCCTTAGAATCTTTTTCAAGTCCAATAACAGTAAACGGAAGATTAATTTTGTTCAAGGCACAGGAATTGACTGTTACAACATGAAAATCTAAACTGCTGATAAAAACAGGCTGATTGGGCACAACTTTATCTATATCATTTTTTGTTGGCAATACTCGTTTATCTAATTTAAATTCATCCAGTCTTATACCCCATATTACTTCTTGAGGCAATGATTGATCTCGCCTTTCTTTAATTAAGTCCAATACATCTTTAACGGACCTTGCCTCTTCAAAATTAATAGCTAGCTCATTTATGCAAGTGGGCATCAGATGTACGTGGGAATCAATAAATCCAGGTACAGCTGTTTTTCCACCAAGGTCAATAATTTTTGTGCTGGTTGAAATATATTTTTTGATTTCTTGATTACTGCAAACGGCCATTATTTTACCATTTCTAATTGCAACAGCCTCTTGCATGGAATTAGCAGCATTCATTTGAACAATTATACCGTTATAGAGAACCATATCTGCACTCAAAAATATTACCTCCGTCAATTTTATTTGTCTTGTGTTTAATCCATTACATATATATTCTACATGAATAATTAGTATCCCTTTAATAAATACTGAAAACGTAAACAAACGGAAATAATACGATGTACAAACTGTACAATAACTTTAAACTAATATTATTAATATAAGAATATTCAAAATATTCAACAAATATAGTTTGGAGGTGTTGCAAATGACGAATGTCATAATGAAAGACTCTGAGACAAAAATAAAAGAAACTCTATTAAATTTAATTTCTGTTCAAAGCGATACGGGGACATCACTTGAGAAGGATATTGAAAACTATCTATATGAGTGGTTGCAAAAATTAGATTATTTTCAAAACAACACAAATAACTTTGGGAAACATCCACTTAAGGACGATTCATTAGGTCGGTCTGTCGTATGGGGGCTTATTAAAGGAAATGGGAAGAAAACTGTTATTCTTCTTAATCATCATGATGTTGTAGATACTTATGATTATCAAACTTTAAGAGAATATGCTTATCATCCGGAATCATTGAGAGAAATGATCAATAAAGTTGAATTAGAAGAAGATGTAAAAGAAGATTTAAAAAGTGGAGAATGGATTTTCGCAAGAGGAGCTGCAGACATGAAGGCCGGTGTCGCAATTCAGTTGTCACTTATTGAACAGTTTTCAAAGCAACAAGACTTTAATGGCAATATTCTGTTTATATCGGTTGCTGATGAGGAATCTTTATCACTAGGGATGAGGAGTAGCGCAGATCTTCTGGAAAAAATCAGGACTAGGTTTAATTTGGAATATACTATCTTGATTGATTCAGAGCCTCACCAAAAGGAGGAGAACAACGTAGGCGTTTTTCACACGGGCTCTGTTGGAAAATTAATGCCAGTGGTGTATGTAAGGGGTAAAAAAACACATATCGGTGATATTTTTCAAGGGTTTAATCCACTCCTGCTATTATCTCAAATTGCTAGTGCAACGGAGCTTAATACGGATTTCTCAGATGTTGTAGGGGACGAAGTATCACCACCACCTTCATGGAGTTTTCTTAGAGATGGGAAAAAATGTTATGATGCTTCTATACCTGAATCTGCTGGTGGATATTTTAGTGTTTTAACATTGAAGCGAACACCAAATATAATACTAGACCAATTACTTGAAATTTCTAAACAAGCTTTTGAAAACGTTATAGGACAAATGAATGGAAACTACAGTAAATATCTATTGAAAAAAAATGTAGCCAATCATAGTCTTCCATGGAAAACCAATGTTAAAACTTTTGCACAAATATACAACGACGCCATTGAGCAATCTGGGGACAAATTTCTTAAAGACTATCATTTAACTATAGACAAATTAAAAGTGGACATAAAAAACAACATCATTAGTATGCCAGAAAGCAATCTAGCTCTGATTGATAAAACATTGGAATATATTATGGATAAGACTCCGATGGTTGTCATAGCATTTTCCCCACCGTATTACCCACATGTATCAATGAATGATTTTAAAGAATTAGATAAAAGCGTATCAGATATTGACGAAACTATAATTCGCATTGCGAGAGAAGTATGCGATGAAACTTACTGTAAAAGAAATTATTTTATGGGTATTTCTGATATGAGTTATGTAGCCTTGAATGAAAGCGAAAAAATAATACCACATATAGAATCCAATATGCCGCTTTGGGAAAATATGTATGATATCCCATTTGATTCGCTAAAACAATTAGCCATTCCAAGTATGAATATAGGACCCTGTGGAAAAGACCTGCATAAATTTACTGAAAGAGTTTTAGAACAAGACGTAATAAGACAGACTCCAAGATTATTATCAGGTGTAATTGATCATATATTAAAAAACGATTAATAACTATTTTCAAATCACTAGTTATTTTAGGCTAAAATATAAAATAAAAAGGGGATGTAGAGTATGCCAGAATCAATAGTAAACTTTGTTAATACTGCTACGGGTATAATATGGGGACCAGCAATGTTATTTTTACTGGTTGGCGGTGGATTATTTATCTCATTTAGGATTGGATTTGCACAAGTACGACATTTTAGATACATGTTTTCTCAAACTTTTGGTTCACTATTTAAAAAGAATAGTTCTAAGGGTGAGGGTACCATTACTCCTTTTCAAGCAGTTACATCAGAGCTTGCGTCCACGGTAGGTGCAGCAAATATTGTAGGTGTACCTGTAGCTATTTTCTTTGGAGGTCCCGGTGCAGTGTTTTGGATGTGGATGACAGCACTTGTAGGAATGGGAACAAAGTTCTCCGAAATTGTACTTGGTATAATGTATAGGGAAAAGAATGAAAAAGGTGATTATGTTAGTGGGCCAATGTATTACTTAAGAAATGGGTTAAAGTCTCCTTCGTTAGCAAATATATATTCTTTTCTATTTATGATAACAATTCTATGTGGAATTATGGTACAAGCCAATTCTGCAGCTGGTTCAGCAGTTACATTAGGAATAAGTCCAACTATTTCTGGAATTGTCATTACGCTTTTTGTAGGTTTAATAGTTGTCGGTGGAATTACAAGAATAGGCAAAATTTCAGAAAAGTTTGTTCCTATTATGGCAGGGTTCTATATATTAGGGTGCCTATTTATTATTCTTGGTAATTTAGGAACCGTCCCAGCAGTTTTTGCCTTAATTATGAAAGATGCATTTACGGGTCATGCCGCAGTAGGTGGTTTTGCTGGTAGTACAATTGTAATGGCAATGAGATTTGGAACTGCAAGAGGTGCATATTCCAATGAAGCCGGTATGGGAAGTGCTCCAATAGCTCATGCAGCTTCACAAACAGATCATCCTGTTAGACAGGGTCTATGGGGTATGTTTAGTGTATTTATGGATACCATCGTAATATGTTCAATGACAGCTTTTGTTGTACTGGCATCTGGCGTTTGGCAGGAAACTGGAGTAGAGGCATCCGCCATGACAGCAGTTGCATTCACTAATTTCTACGGTCCTATAGGGGGACTTGTCGTTAGTATTGCAGTATTGTTATTTGTTATTTCTACCATCTACGTAATTTTATACTTTGGAGAAACAATTGCTAATTATTTATTTGGATATAAATTTTCAATATTCATGCGATTCGTTTATTTGGCAGCATGTTTTATCGGTGCAGTCGGTGGTATGAAATTTCTATGGTTATTCTTAGATTTACTATTCGGTTTAGCAGTTATTCCCAACATGATTGGGCTAATACTACTATCGGGTGTTGTAGCTTCACAAACAAAGGAATTTTTCACTAGTGATGAATTCTATTTAAAAGATATTGCAGTCAAGAAAAATAAAAATAAAAATTTAAAAGCTTAATATTAGATTCACACTCTAATATATTGTAATTATAAAAGAGATTACAAATTTAATTAACCCTTAAAATATACCCTGTAAATAGATAAATTTAAAAGTCTATCTATAGGGTGTTTTTTTTGTAAATTAAAAAAAATTTTGAATACAAAATAGCGATACATAAACTAACGAAAGAAAAAGCAAAATTGCTTGCTATGCAAGCAAAATATTATGCATGTATAGCAAACTTAGTAAACACTGACACAACTAGATAATAACTAATTTAATTTCTATATTTTATAAAAATGCAGAATATTTTGCGTATAAAGAATACATGTAATTAAGGAATGGCTCAAATACATATGTTCTTCTTTGGCACGGTAATTGCTCTATATAAAAAAAGAGTATACGAATAAAGTGTTTTGAATAATGATTCTAAACTTTGGAGGGGGAAATTATGATAAAAAAAGGAACTTGGGTTGAAGTAGAAGAAATCGTTCTAGTGCCAGAGGATAGAGCGAAAAATATACCAGATGAGACAAAAAAAACGCCTCTTAAATGCTGGACACGAGGTAAGTGCATTAGTGAGTGTGAGCTGGGGAATGAGGTGCAAGTTGAAACTAATGTAGGCAGAATTGCCAGGGGTATAGTTGTGGATATAGAGCCTGGATATTATCATACTTATGGTAAATATGTTGAAGAAATAAGTAATATAGGAAAACAAGCTAGAACAATAATAGCACAATAGAATATTGATTTTAAGTCTAGTTTTAAGAGGAGGCTATAAAGTATGAGTAAATATGATGAGCTCATGAAACGAAAGAATGAAATAATCTTTAAATCTATCGGAATAGATTATAGTAAATATGAAACTGGTAAACTTTCATTTGATTATGAGAGACTTATGAGAGATGTTGAGTATTCATTTGAAGAAGTTAAAGATATTCAAAAGGAAGTGGGGGTAGGAAATACTCCACTTTTAGAACTTAAAAATATTACTAAGCTGGCGAGAAAGATTTCCAAAACTGGACATGCAGCTAGAATATTTGTTAAGGATGAAAGCTGTAACCCATCTGGAAGTTTTAAAGATAGGAGAGCATGTATATCTGTATTTGATGCTATGAAGAGAGGGTACAAAGGAGTAGGAGCTGCTACTTCGGGTAATTATGGTGCAGCAGTTGCGGCGCAAGCTAACATTAGAGGACTTAAATGTATAATAGCAAATGAATGTTATGATTCAAGAAAAGTAGGTCAGCCAGAAATATTAGAAAAAGGAAGAAAATGTGAGGGGTTTGGAGCGGAAGTTATTAGGCTTACTGTAGGACCAGAATTATTTTACACTTACCTCAAAATTTTAGAAGATACAAAATATTATAATGCTTCATTGTATTCATCATACGGAGTAGCAGGAATCGAAACATTAGGATATGAAATAGCAGCGCAGTGTCGAGAGAAATTAGGAAAGGATCCAGATGCGGTTATTATAACACACGCAGGTGGTGGAAATGTTACAGGGACTGCAAGAGGGCTTATAAAAGCAGGGGCTTCGGAAACAAAGATAATAGGAGCATCAGTGGACCTTTCTGGCCTTCATATGGCATCAGATATAGACTTTAATAAGAAATCATTTACTACGGGACATACAGGGTTTGGAATTCCATTTATGACTTATCCTGATAGATCAGATGTACCGAGAAGCGCTGCTAGACCACTAAGGTATTTAGACAGATATGTAAATACCACTCAAGGTGAAGTGTTTTGGATGACAGAAATATTGGCACAGCTTGAAGGACTAGAAAGAGGACCAGCAGGAAATGTCTCCTTAGTAGCGGCGTTTGCAATTGCTCAGGAATATGATGATGATGCCATAATAGTTGTACAAGAAACCGAATATACTGGAGCCGGTAAACATTTAATACCACAGCTTAATTTTGCTAAAGACAACGGAATTAAGGTTTATGTAGGTGATCCTAAAGAGCAAGTACCTGGGGTAAATATAGTAATTCCATCTCATCCATCAGTGGTTACAGTAACAGATATAGATATGGAAGGGCTAAAGAAATCCTACATGAAAAATGTAGCAAATAAATTAACAGATAATAAAGTTGAACAGGTTGATATTGATTTTTTATCTGCAGAAACAAAACTTAGCAGCGAAAAAATAGTAGAAATTTTAAATGGGTACAATGTTCAAATATGTTAGGAGGGAATTAATTTATGAAAAGAGAAGATGATTTTGAAAAAAGAAGTGAGCATTTAAAGGGACTAACAGAGGAACAACTATATGATAGATTTTGGGGTTTAACTGAAAAAGTCGTAAAACCAATTGTGGATTTAGCTTATACACATACGTCTCCTTCTATTGAAAGGTCAGTCGTTTTAAGAATGGGATTTTCAAGCCTTCAGGCAAAACCATTAATTGATTATGGTACAAAATACAACTTACTAGGAAAAGGTATTGGGAATGTTATTTTAACTTATGCAAAGTTAAAGGACATGGAATACCTTAATGCAGGAGGAGAATTAGCTAAAGGTATAGGCTGGGATACTGTATCAGAAAAAATGAAGGGAAGTGACAAGTAATGGTTGAAAAGTTAGAAGAGAATGTAAAACTTAATGTAGAAGAAATTTTAAAAGACTTAGATAAGTATGAACCGAAATGGAGGGGTTGGCACTGGAGAGAAGAAAATAAAGAAGGAAAAGTGGGCGAATTCACTTATCATGAAATATCAGCTCCACTAAAGAAAAGTCATGGGCTCCCAGCATCAAGAAGTTTTGAAGGTATAGACCCTCAACCAAGACCTGTTATTACAACTGAAATAGCTTCGGGAAGATTTGAAGATGATATAAGAAGAATGAGAATGTCAGCCTGGCATGGTGCGGATCATTTAATGGTAATAAGGACAATGGGACAAAGCCATTTTGATGGACTACTAGAAGGTAGCCCAGAGGGTATAGGCGGCGTACCAATAACTAGAAAAGAAGTTAGAGCAACAAGAAAAGCTATAGATTTAATAGAAGAAGAAGTAGGAAGAAGAATTAATTTCCATTCCTATGTATCCGGTGTGGCTGGTCCTGATGTAGCAGTTATGTTCGCCGAAGAAGGTGTTAATGGAGCGCATCAAGATCCTCAATACAATGTACTCTATAGAAATATTAATATGCATAGATCTTTTGTCGATGCAGCAGTTGCAAAAGGTGTAATGGCCTTTGCAGAAATTCTTCAAATTGATGGTGCACATAACGCTAATGCAACAGCTATGAAAGGCTATAAAGTAATGCCAGAACTTATGGTGCAACATGCTATAAATTCTTGTTTTTCAGAAATGGTAGGAATGAAACCGGAAAATATTGCTCTTTCAACTGTACCACCTACTTCAGCACCAGCTCCTTGTATGAGATATGACTTGCCTTATGCAGTAGCACTTAGACATTTCTTTCAAAAATACAAAATGAGAGCTCAGATGAATACAAAATATGTAGAATCTTGTGAAAGAGAAGCTACAGTTGGTCATACGCTTAATTTATTAATTTCAGAATTAACTTCTGTTGATATTCAAAGTACTATAACTCCTGATGAAGGCCGTAATGTTCCATGGCATTATAATAATATTCATGCTATAAATACTGCAAAACAGTCGTTTTTAGGTATGGATGGACTAATGGACATGATAGAACTTAAGAAAACAGGGTATTTGCCTGAAAAAGCTAGAGAAATAGAAGAAAGAGCTATATTGTTCCTTGAAGAAATGATAGAGGTAGGAGGATACTTTAAAGCAGTTGATTCAGGATTCTTTATAGATTCAGGAGAGTATCCAGAAAGAAATGATGACGGTATTTCAAGAAAGATGGACGGCGGAGATGCTGTGGACACAATAGTTGAAAGAGAAGAAGATTATTTCGCACCTGTTTGTGGTCATTTTGGATTTAATAATGTACCAAGTGAATATGATAAAGCTTGCGACCCAATTTCAGAATGTACATTATGTGACCACTCTAAAATTCAGTATATCGATGAATTAGATGAGAATGATAATGTATTTAAGAGAATGGAAAAGGTTAAAGAAGATGGAACTGTGGTTCCTGAAGTTCAATGGGCAAAAGATGGGTATGTAAAAATTACACTATTTATTCCTGAAAATGAGCAGATTGCTGAATCGGCAGCAATTGAAATGGGTAAGAGAATGAATCTTAAAGATGTAGAAATTCTTCATAAACAAGTATTACAAAAGTCTGAAGGTTGTCTTGTAGAAATCAAGGGTGTTTGCGATTTTACTCCTGTAAGAAGAGATGAATTAGTACTTCCCAAGAGAAGAAAAGTGCTAACAAATCAAGTTATGAAGGATTACGTAAAAGAGCACCCAATAAAAGTTGCAGCTGCAACAGTTGGTGAAGATGAGCATTCAGTTGGACTAAGAGAAGTTATAGATATAAAACATGGTGGTATTGAAAGATTTGGTATAGATGCGCTTTATCTTGGAACTTCATGTCCGATAGAAAAATTGGTAGATGCAGCAATAGAATCAAAAGCTCAAGCAATATTATGTAGTACAATCATTTCTCATAATGATGTGCATATAAAGAATATGAGAAAGCTTAATGATCTTTGTATAGAAAAAGGAGTAAGAGATAAGATTATACTTATTTCAGGTGGTACACAAGTAACAGATGAAATAGCTAAAGCAAACGGTATGGATGTTGGATTTGGACGTGGATCAAATGGTTCACATGTTGCCTCTTTCGTAATAAAAAGGTTAATGGGTATTCCTGATAATGAAGAAGAAGAGGAACAAGCATAAAAGGAGGAGATTCTTGTGAAGGTAGATTATCTAGTTGCTGAAATAGGCAGCACCACTACTTTGGTTACAGCTTTTAATATAGCTTATGATGAGAAGGGACAGGTTGTTGTAAAAATACCTTTTCAAGGTAAAAGCTGTACTACAGTTTTAGATGGTGATGTAACTATAGGACTCAAAAACGCAATAAAAGATATAGAAAATCAAGTACAGGAGTCAATTACATGGGAAAAGATGCTGGCTACTTCAAGTGCTGCAGGAGGACTTAGAATAACGGTTCACGGTCTTATGGAACAAATGACTGTTAAGGCTGCTAGAGAAGCTGCGCTTGGTGCTGGTGGCATCATAAAGATGGTTACTGGTGGTAAGATGCGAAAAAGCGATATAAAGAGAATACATGATATAAATCCCAATATGATAATGATTGCTGGAGGTACGGATTACGGCGAAAGAGAAACATCTCTTTATAATGCGGAACTTATAAGTTCAGAAAAGTTTAATATACCTATTGTGTACTGTGGAAATATCGAAAATCAGGAAGAAATAAAAGATATATTTGAAGGGCAAGAAATTTATCTAATTGATAATGTTTACCCAATGATAGATACTCTAAATGTGGAACCTGCAAGAAAAATAATACAAGAAGCCTTTGAGAAAAATATTGTAAAAGCACCTGGAATGAATAAGATAAAAGAAATGGTAAATGGAAGCATAATGCCAACTCCAGGAGCAGTTATGGAAAGTTCAAAAGTTTTATACGATATCATAGGTGACTTAGTAGTTTTTGATGTTGGTGGCGCTACCACTGATGTACATTCAGTTACAGAGGGAAGTACTGTAGTTTTAGATATGCTAATAAATCCTGAACCAAAGGCTAAAAGAACTGTAGAAGGAGATCTTGGAGTTTTTATTAACAGTAAAAATGTACTAGATTTACTTGACTCCAGAGATCTTGGCGAATTTACTAAGGAATATATTAAGCAACACATAAAACCTATACCTACAGAAATGGATGATATAAATGCAAGCAGCCTGCTAACAAAAAAAGCTCTAGATGTTGCAATAGATAGACATGTAGGATTTATAAAAAGAAAATATGATGGAGAAAGTGGTTTTGTGGCATATGGTAAGGATTTATCTGAGGTTAAATATATAATAGGTACTGGAGGGGCGCTTACAAGACTTCCTAAGGGGACAGACCTACTACTAGAAATAAGATACTTAAAGGATGAAGTTACAATGTTACCTAAAAAAGGTGCTGTGGTACTCCTAGATAAAAACTATATTATGGCCTCAGCAGGAGTTTTAAGTAGAGAAAATAAAGGAGTAGCCAAAGCACTATTAATTCAAAGTTTAGGAATAACAGTGGATATGGAAATCAATGAAGTGAGCAACGAAGTATAGAAAAAGGAGAGTATCCATATGAAAAAGACTTATCCATGTGTGGAAGTAGACTTAGCAAAATTAACACACAACGTAAAGAAAGTCCTAGCAATGTGTAATGAAAAGCATATAAATGTTACCTCTGTAACTAAAGTGTTTTGTGCCAATAAGCCAATTGTTGAGGCTATACTTCGCGCTGGAGTCAAATCTGTTGCGGATTCTAGAATTATGAATTTAAAAAAAATAAACGATTTAAATTGTAACAAAATGATGCTTAGAATTCCAATGATAAGTGAAGCATATGAGGTTGCAAAGTATAGCGATGTAAGTCTTAATTCTGAGCTTGCTACAATTGTGAATCTGGGGGTAGCTGCAAAGGATTTAAATAAAATTCATAATATTATACTTATGGTAGATTTAGGGGATTTAAGAGAAGGAGTACTCATTGAGGATGTAAGTTCTATTGTTAAAGAAATAATAAAGATAGATAACATTAAATTAATAGGTCTTGGGACCAATCTTACTTGTTATGGGGGGGTAATTCCTGAACGAGAAAACTTAGGAGTACTTATAAAATTAAAAGAAGAAATGGAAAAAACCTTTGGACTTAGTTTACCTGTGATTTCTGGAGGGAACTCTAGCAGTCTATATATGGTTATGAATGATACTATGCCAAATGAAATTAATCAGCTTAGGATTGGTGAATCAATAGTTCTTGGTAGAGAAACTGCTTATGGACTCCCAGTACCTAATTGCTATGAAGATTCTTTTATATTAAAGGGTGAGATAATTGAATTAAAAAGCAAACAAACATTGCCAAGAGGAACTATAGGAATGGATGCTTTTGGTAATAAACCAGATTTTGAAGATAAGGGCATAAGAAAAAGAGCTATTATAGCAGTAGGGAGACAAGATATAAGACTTGAAGGATTAACTCCAATGGACGGGAAAATAAGTATTTTTGGTGCAAGTAGCGATCATCTAATTTTGGATGTAACTGATAGTGAAAAGGATTTAACTGTGGGGGATATCGTAGATTTTAAAATAGATTATGGTTGTCTTTTAGCGGCCATGACTTCCCCTTATATTGAAAAATATTATAATAATGAAGTAAATTATATAGATTAAAGTTTAAAATTATGAGGAGGAAAATATTATGAAAAACAAGATAAGAGTTGTAGTTTGGGGACTTGGTGTTATGGGAAGTGGTATTGCTTCAATGGTACTTAGTAAACAAGGATTTACTATTGTAGGTGCTATTGACATGGATCCGAGTAAAGTTGGTAAAAAACTTTATGAAGTATTAGGAGTTTCCGCTAATGAAGATAATTCTTGCATCGTTACAAAAAATGCTGAAGATGTTATAAAGAAAGGTTATGCAGATGTTTGTCTTATGGCTACAGCTTCATTTACAAAAGTTGTATTTCCATTAATAAAAATGGCGGCAGAAGCTGGCATGGATATTGTAACAACTGCTGAAGAAATGTCCTACCCAAGAGCACTAGATCCAGAACTATCCGATGAAATGGATAGAATTGCTAAAGAAAATAAAGTTTCCATATTAGGAACCGGAGTAAATCCAGGATTCATAATGGATTTAGTGGCTATAATGCTTACAGGAGTTAGTGATACAGTTGAAAGTATTAATGCTACGAGAGTTAATGATTTAGCTTGCTTTGGTAAAGCAGTTATGGTTGAGCAAGGTATTGGACTAAAGGAAGAAGAATTTATACAAGGGGTTAAAGACAATACAATAGACGGACACGTTGGATTCTTACAGTCCTTTGGAATGTTTGAAGAGGCTTTTAATATTAAGTTAAATAATATTAGACAAGAAAAATCACCAATACTTACAACTATTCCACGTAGCACAGATATTGTTTCGGTAAAGGCTGGAGATGTTGCTGGATGTAAACAATTAGGATTTGCTGATTTAGGAGACAAAACGTTTATAACAATGGAACATCCTCAACAGATAAAACCTGAAATGGAAAATATTGATACGGGGGATTATATTACAATTAAAGGAGTTCCAAACTTGAATCTTCAAATAAAACCTGAAATACCAGGAGGGATTGCTACAGTAGCTATATGTGTTAATATGATTCCACTTGTAATGAATTCAGAGCCGGGCCTTAAAACAATGCTTGATTTACCAGTTCCAAGAGCTATTCTCGGAGATGTTAGAAATTCAATAAAATAATAATTAGGAGGAGCGTATGCTCCTCCTAATTATTATTTATTCTTTATAATTTGAAAGTGTAGTGGTAGCATTTTTTAAAGCTCCGTCTACAGAAGTCAAAGTATTTTGAATTTGTTGTTTGTTCTCAGGTTTCTCTACTGAGCTGAGAGCAGTGTTTAAACAATCTTTTGCTGTTTGAAGATGATTTGTAACATCTTGAACGTGTTGTTTAGCATTTTTTGTTTGCATAAAATTATACCTCCTTGGTTTCATATAAATTAATACGAAGTTAGCATTAGCTATTAGTCGTAAAAAAATACATAAATAAAAACAATATTTACACTATCAACATTACTTCTATTTATTAAATTTATGATATGCTATTAACCGTATAAATTATTATTAATGGTATAAACTAAAACAATATTTATAAATATATTAATAGAGTTTATATTAATAGAGTTTATATTAATATCGTTTATATTAATATGGATAATTTGTGTCGATATTTATGTAAAAGTTGAATTTAATACATAAATATGGTATTATAAAGCTATACGGTATTAAACAGAGGCATTATTTTACATTTAGTAACGTAGCTTAACTAATAAAAGAGGTGGATAAATGTTAAAGATTGAAGTTAAAGGATTGACCAAAATATTTGGTAAAAACCCTAAACATGGGATTAAACTTTTACAAGAAGGAAAGTCAAAAACAGCTATTCTAAAAGAAACTGGAATGACGGTAGGTGTAAATAGAGTATCTTTTGACGTGAATGCCGGAGAAGTTTTTGTAATTATGGGATTGTCAGGAAGTGGTAAGTCAACTCTTGTTAGATTAATTAATCGCCTAATTGAGCCAAATGCAGGTAGTGTTTTAGTAGATGGTGAAGATTTAGCGAAGATGGATAAAAACAAACTAAGACAAACCAGAAGAAAGAAACTAAGTATGGTTTTTCAAGGATTTGGATTATTTCCGCATCGTACAATATTAGAAAATGCAGGATATGGACTGGAAGTACAAGGAATGAAGAAAAGTGAAATTCAAGAACTTGCTCGTAAATCACTAGAAATGGTAGGACTTGTAGGATATGCAGATCAATTTCCTAGTCAATTATCAGGAGGAATGAAGCAAAGGGTAGGGCTTGCTAGAGCGTTAGCTAATGATCCAGATATTCTACTCATGGATGAAGCATTTTCAGCACTAGACCCACTGATTCGTAAAGAGATGCAAGATGAACTTTTAGGATTACAATTAGCTATGCATAAAACAATTATATTTATAACTCACGACTTAGATGAAGCACTTAAAATTGGAGATAGAATTGCAATAATGAAAGATGGAATAATTGCACAGATTGGTACTCCAGAAGAAATCATGACGAATCCTGCTGATGATTATGTTAGAAAATTTGTTGAGGACGTAGATAGATCAAAGGTTTTCTCAGCACAACATGTTATGAAGCATCCAGAAACTATAGAGGTAGAAAAGCATGGTCCTCGAGTTGCGCTACAACGCATGAAACAAGCTGGAATTTCAAGCATTTATGTTGTTAATAAAAATAGAGAGTTACTAGGCGTTGTAACTGCAGATGCTGCATCAGAAGCTGTAAAAAATGGAACTAAAGATATTTATGACGTTATGATTACAGATGTTCCTGTAGTTGCTCCAGATTTATCATTAAATGATTTATTTGAGATAATACACAATTCACCTGTACCAGTAGCTGTTGTTGAAAATAAGATATTAAAAGGAATTATAGTTCGAGGTGCAGTACTTGCGGCTCTTGCAGGAAATGAGGTGAATATAGATGACACAAATACCACAACTACCAATAGTTAAATGGGCTGACATGCTTGTAGCATGGTTAAGAGAAAATGCTCAATGGTTTTTTGAACCAATTAAAGAGGGGCTTGATGGAATTATATCTGGTTTAAGTGATACGTTAATAGCTATACCACCATTAGTTTTTATTCTACTTGTGGTAGCATTAACTATATTTTTAACTGGGAAAAAATGGGGATTATCTGCGTTTGCTCTAATAGGATTACTGTTAATACAAAATCTTGGATATTGGGAACAAACTATGCTTACTCTTTCCTTGATATTAACAGCTAGTATAATTTCAATTATAATTGGAATTCCTCTTGGAGTCTGGATGTCGAAAAATAAAACAGTTCAAAATATAGTAACACCTGTATTAGACTTTATGCAGACTATGCCTGCTTTTGTTTATTTAATACCAGCTGTTTCTTTTTTTGGAATAGGAATGGTACCAGGAATCATTGCATCTGTTATATTTGCCATGCCACCAGTTGTAAGATTAACTGATCTTGGTATTCGTCAAGTTTCGGAAGAATTAATTGAAGCAGCCAATGCCTTCGGGTCAACACCAACTCAAAAACTATTCAAGGTTCAACTTCCACTTGCCAAAAATACAATTATGGCAGGGGTTAACCAAACAATCATGTTATCACTATCTATGGTTGTTATAGCTTCAATGATTGGTGCTGATGGATTAGGTGTTGAAGTTTTTAGAGCAGTAACGAGAAATGAAGCCGGACAAGGTTTTGCTTCGGGCCTGGCTATTGTTATATTAGCCATGATACTTGATCGTATAACTCAAGCGCTAAATAAAAAAAGCAATTCTTAAACAATTAACTCATATGTATTAATTTTATGAATTAGCAAATTAATACATATATAATATAAGGAGGAGATACAATTATGATTAAAAACAATTTAAAGAAACTTGGTGTGGTCGCTTTTAGTATAGCAGCCCTAACTTTTGTTGGGTGTAGTGCTAATAACAGCGGTGAAGAAACAAAAAAAGCTGACCAAACTTACGGTGAGCAAATGGATTATAAGATTACAGGCATAGACGCTGGTTCAGGCGTAGTGCAAGCTGCTGAAAAAGCTATGGAAGATTATAATACAAAATTCACTGTACAAACTAGCTCAGGTGCTGCTATGACACAAGCACTTGCAGATGCTTATGAAAATGAGGAGCCAATTATAATTACTGGTTGGTCACCTCACTGGATGTTTAGTAAATATGACTTAAAGTACTTAGAAGACCCTAAAGGTTCTTTTGGTGAGGCTGAACATATAAGCACAGTTGTACGTAAAGGCTTAAAAGAAGATATGCCTAATGCTTATAAAATATTAGACGAATTTGCTTGGACCCCTGCAGATTCGGAAGCTGTTATGCTTAAAATCAATGCTGGAGAAGATGCAAAGGAAACTGCAAGACAATGGATTACTGACAATACAGATAAAGTAAGTAAATGGACTGAAGGTGCAACAAAAGTAGATGGCGAAGAAATTAAGCTTGCTTATGTTGCTTGGGATACAGAAATTGCATCTACTAATGTAATTGGATTAGCGCTTGAAGATATGGGATACGATGTTAAACTTACTCAAGTAGACGCAGGCCCTATGTATGCAGCGGTATCTACTGGAGATGTAGATGCTATTGTTGCAGCATGGTTACCAGCAACTCAAGCTAAATATATGAAAGACTACGAAGGTAAAATAGAAGACCTAGGCGCAAACCTAGAAGGAGCTAAAATAGGTTTAGTTGTTCCATCATATATGGACATTAATTCTATAGAAGATTTGGCTAAATAGAATAGTAATTTAAAATAGGCCCTTCAAGGGCCTATTTTTTAGTTTAAAGATAATATGAGGTGGATTAACAATTAGTTCAAAGGATGCTTACTAAAATAGTATTGTATAAGTAAAATATATATGCTACGATAGAATAATAAAAGAAAAGGTTTTCTATACGATTTTAGTATGAACAATAAACAAATTAATGACAAATTTAACAATTATTATATAAAATATACTACTAAATAATTTGGAGGGTAATAATATGAATATTAAAAAACTTCATGAAGAATTCATAAAGATTTACGGGTATGAAAGTGAATGTACATTTTTTTCGCCTGGAAGAATAAATCTTATAGGTGAACACATTGATTACAATGGTGGTTTTGTTTTTCCTTGTGCTTTAGATTTTGGGACTTATGGATTAGTTAAAGTAAGAGATGACAAAAAAGTTAATTTTGCATCTACAAATTTTGATTTGAAGGTTACCTCAGATTTGAACCATTTAAAATTTGCTGAAGTGGATGATTGGGCTAATTATCCCAAAGGTGTAATAAAAATTATGATGGATAACGGATATGATGTTAAAGGCATGGACATTTTAATAAGTGGTAACATACCAAATGGTGCTGGATTATCCTCTTCGGCGTCACTAGAAGTTCTTACAGCTGAAATTGTTAACAATCTATTTAATAACAGTAGTATTGATAAGATAGAAATAGCAAAAATGTCACAAAAGGCTGAAAATGATTTTGTAGGTGTCAATTGTGGAATTATGGATCAATTTGCAATTCGAATGGGCAAAAAAGCGAAAGCTATTCTGCTAAATTGTGAGACATTAGAATATGATTATGCAGATGTTAATCTTTTAGATTGTGATATTGTAATAATGAATACGAATAAAAGGCGAGCACTTAATGAATCAAAATATAATGAAAGAAGAGCTGAATGTGACAAAGCACTTGAAATAATTAAAACTGTAAAAGACATAAAAAATATATGTGAATTGAAACCAGAAGAATTTGATGAAATAGAGAATTTATTTACAGATAAAAAAATTAAAAATAGAGCAAAGCATGCAGTATATGAAAATGCAAGAGTAATCAGCGCATTTAATTGTTTAAATAAGGGGCAACTTATGGAATTTGGAAGGCTACTTGTGGAATCTCATCATTCATTAAAACATTTATATGAAGTTACAGGAAAAGAACTTGACACTATTGTAGAAGAAGCGTTGATTACAGATGGTTGCATAGGTGCAAGGATGACAGGTGCTGGTTTTGGAGGATGTGCTATTGCATTAGTAAGAAAAGATAGCATAGAGTCGTTTACCATTAGAGTGAAATCTAATTATACAAAAAGGATTGGTTACGAGCCAAGTTTTTATTCAACAGGAATTGGTGAAGGAACTCATAGAGTAGAAACACAATGAAAGCCCATATAAGAGATGTTGCAAGGGAAGCGAATGTTTCTATGAGTACTGTATCAAGAGTAATAAATAAAAATTATCCTGTTAAGGAAGAAACCAGAATTAGAGTCGAAATAGCTGTGAAAAAGCTTGATTTTAGTCCTAATACTTTGGCAAGATCGTTAATTAGTCAAAATACAAAAACAATAGGTATATTAGTTCCGAGTATAAACAATATTTTTTTTCCAACTGTAATTAAAGCAATCGAACATAACCTCAGGATAAACGGTTATTCAATTTATCTTTGTGATACAGATGATGATGCTGCTGAAGAGATAAATTATATAAAATCCCTTATGGGAAGACAAGTAGATGGGATTATAGTCATCGATCCTAAAACTGAAAATATGAAAGATGGTTACTATGAAGCAGTGAGTAAGGATATACCACTAGTTTCAATTAATGGATACAATAATAATATCAATTGTAATTTCGTATTAAATGATGAAGTTAGTGGCGCAAGACAGGCCATGCGATATCTTTTAGAACTTGGGCATAAAAATATAATATTTGTAAGGGGAAGAGAAAGTTATTCATATGATATAAAAGAGGATGTCTATAATAAATTCATGGAAGAAAATAATTTAACTTCACTAAAGAACATTATAGATATCGGTGAAGGAAATAGTTATAAAACTGTGGATGGCACAATGGATATAATGAGTAATGAATTAAAACGACTCAAAGCACCTTTAGCTATATTTGCTTGTAATGATTTAATGGCCCTTGGAGTTATGAACGCATGTAAAATAATGAAATTTGATGTACCTAAGGATATTTCGATAGTTGGATTTGATAATAGCTACATTTCAAGCATAGTTGAACCAAAAATTACAACGGTAGATCAAAACATGTATTTGCTTGGAGAAAATGCTGCAAAAATGCTTTTAGACTTGATTTATAATGGTAATGAGAAAGCTCGCAGAGTAAAATTAAAAACGCAACTTATTATAAGAAATACTTGTAGTACCGTTAGGGATGATTTGTAAGCAATTGACTTATGCTAATAGTTCATTCATAATAAAAGAGTAACTTTTTTTTATTTAAGTTACTCTTTTATTATGAATTTAAACGGAGGATAAAAAATGCTTAATAAATTTAATAAAATACAATATAATTCACCGGTGATATTAACATTTACTTTTTTATCACTTGCTAGCTATTTGTTAGGTTACTTAACTAATGGAACATCGACTTCATTTTTATTTTCAAATTATAGAACCTCACTTTTAGACCCCTTGCAGTATGTAAGGCTTTTTTCTTATATATTAGGTCATGCTAATTGGGCTCACTTTTCAGGTAATTTTATAATAATTTTAATAACTGGACCTATGCTAGAAGAAAAATATGGATCAAAAATTTTAGTGCAGTTAATACTCATAACCGCTTTTGTTACAGGAGTAATACATACTGTTTTCTCTGGTAGCGCACTCCTTGGAGCCAGTGGCATTGTTTATATGTTTATTATACTGAGCTCCTTTACAAATGCTGAAAAAGGAAAAATTCCACTAACTTTAATAATAGTGTTTTTCGTATTTATTGGAAGAGAAATATTTGGAGGCGCATTTGCTCAAGATAATATATCTCAACTTGCCCATATTATTGGTGGACTTTGCGGAGCGTTATTTGCTTTTAAAATTAAACATATAGAAAAGCTAAATAATTAAGAAAAGAGTGGGTTATCCCCTGTGTAGGGGTAATCTACTCTTTATTTTGTCTTCATTTTAATTATTTATGTAATTTCATAAATTAATTATAGCTTTTTTTATTAATATTAATGATAACTGAAAATAAAAACATATGATATACTATAAAGATATAGAAGATGGAGGAAGTTTTATGAATGCAACAAATGAATTAGGAACGCAGCGAATAGGCAAATTACTTTTTAAGTTTTCAGTGCCGGCTATAACCGGAATGATTGTAAATGCACTATACAATATTGTAGATAGAATTTATATAGGGCATATTAAGGATGTAGGGTCTTATGCACTTTCAGGACTTGCTATCACCTTTCCAATTTCAGTTATTATAATGGCGTTTGGAATGCTTATTGGTATAGGCGCTAGTGCGGTGATATCCATAAGGCTAGGAGAAAAACACACGGATGCTGCAAATAACATTTTGGGGAATGCACTTATACTTATAATAATAATATCATTAGTACTTAGTTTAATAGGGGTTTTATTTCTAGATGAATTTTTGATTTTATTTGGGGCAAGTGAAAATAGTATTCCCTATGCAAAAGCATACATGCAAATTATACTTATGGGAGCTGTTTTTCAAAATATAGGATTTGGCATTAACAATATAATTCGAGCTGAGGGTAATCCGAAAATGGCAATGATTACAATGGTGTTTGGTGCAATTATTAATATTATATTAGATCCCATATTAATATTCGGTTTTAGTATGGGAATTCAAGGTGCAGCAATAGCGACTTTAATTTCTCAAGTTTTTAATACATTATGGGTTATGAAATATTTTATATATAAAAACAGTGGAAGTATTCTTAAGATAAAAAAAGAAAATTTAAAACTCCGTCTATATATTATAAAAGACATTTTGGCAATTGGGATTTCACCTTTTTCTATGCAAATAGCATCAAGTGCTGTAGTTGTTTTATATAATAGGGGACTGTATGCTTATGGAGGGGATATAGCAATAGCTGCAATGGGAATACTAAATAGCATATCAATGCTTATTTTTATGCCGATTATTGGAATAAGTCAAGGGATTCAGCCTATAATAGGTTATAACTATGGGGCGAAATTGTATCCTAGGGTTTTAAAGGTTTTAAAGCTTGCCATAGCTTTCGGCACTTTAATTGCTGTAATTGGATTTCTAGGAATACAGATGTTTGCTAAACCTATAATAGGTTTGTTTGTAGGTGATAATCCCGATATAATAAATCTAGGTGCACGAGGAATCAGAATTGATTTAATGTTTTTACCTATTTTAGGATTTCAGCTTTTGGGAGCAAGTTTTTTTCAGGCAATAAATGAGGCTAAAATTTCGATGATTTTAAGTATATTAAGACAAGTAATAGTGCTCATACCGCTTATTCTTATACTTCCACTATTTTTCGGATTAGATGGAATATGGCTTTCACAACCGGTTGCAGATTTGATTGCAACAGCGTTAACAGCATTATTTCTTTATATAAGTATTAAAAAGCTCAAATATAGTACTAAGATTTGAACATAAATTGGAAAATATCAATTATAGTATGTCAAGCATTTTTGAAAATGTCCCAATAAACGTTAAACATTAGCACCAGTTTTTCTGGTGCTTTTACTTTATAATCCATTTTGTTTATGGGGTCAATTAATAAATCTCGAGTTATCTTTCAA
>NZ_JBNMNU010000061.1:0-23543 GCF_051278035.1 Clostridium sp. | reverse complement strand
AAGGAGTTGTATACAATAAACAAAGATATACTTATATTATCAGTTTTATTTGATTTTATTTTGGTTTACCACCGCGCTAGCGGTTTAGTGCTATTCTTATAATGTGGAGTTGGAAAATACACTTTCAGTATGTGACTGTTATATAAATGATATAAATAAGAGGAATACTTAAAATGATCTTCATTAAATAAAAATTAATATGCTAACATCATTAAATAAAAGTGATGTTTATGATTGTTAAGAAAGGTTAGATGAAAATCTTAAAGGCACTAATGGTACTTGATTTATAGTGAATGTAAGTTGATGGTTGTTAAAGGAAGTTAAATAGTAAAACTAACTACGAACCAGATAGCGAGGGTTAGAGCTAAGTGCTACGCAGACGAAGGGGAATTAAATAATAGTATAGCACAATAATTTTAAGTTTGAGGTTTGAAAAATCTAGCTTCAAGCTTTATTTATTATTTGAAGGAAAATAGATATAAATCGCGTATAAACCCCTAGTGTAAAATGAAAATATATTTTCATTTTACACTAGGGGTTTATTTATGTAAAACTAGATTTTATAAGTCAACAAATATTTATGTTTACATATTAAACTACCTATTAACATAAGTATATTTAGAGATTAATTAATTATTTGGAGGCATATATGTCTACTTCGCTTATAGATGAGTTACCTAAGATTGTTTCAGAGGGAAAAAAAGAAGTTGAAAAAATTTTTGAAAGGCTACAGACCAATAACAGAATATTGTTACAAACTAATGAATATGTAATTCCAGCTAAAGAAATACATAATAGTAATATTAGAAGGCTTGGTGGGTGCAATAGTGAATGGAATAATAGGCTGATTTATGGTGATAACATATTAACTATGCAGGCTCTTTTGGCGGGAGATGAAGAAAATGGAGTTCCTTCTATGAGGGGAAAAATAGATTTAATATATATAGATCCACCATTTGATTCAAAAGCTGACTATAGAACTAAAATAACATTGCCAAGTGGGGATATAGAACAAAGACCCTCTATAATAGAGCAATTTGCGTATTCAGATACTTGGAAAGATGGAACAGTAAGTTATTTAAAAATGATGTATCCACGTCTTGCATTGATGAAAGAACTATTGTCTGAAAAAGGCAGTATTTATATACATTTAGATTGGCATATAGGTCATTATCTCAAATTGCTCCTTGACGAAATTTTTAATAAGAGTAATTTTGTAAACGAAATTGTTTGGGGATATAAAGATATTGGTTCTCGTGCAGTAAATTATTTTAAGAAAAAACATGATGTAATATATCTATATCAAAAATCAGAACTTAGAATTTTTAATATTCAAAGGCAGTCATTATCCGAAAGCACTATGAAAAGATATGGTTCCTATTTTGATAAGAATGGCCAAATCACATATAGATGCTTAAAAGAAAATAATCCAGGAGTTTTCGCAAAACTAAAGGGTCAACCAGAAAATCTAGACCAGCCTTGGTTAGATGTTAACAATGGTCAACCCCTTTCTGATTGGTGGGATGATATTTCTCCACTAAAAAGTCATTTTAATGAATCAACTGGGTATGATACACAAAAACCAAAAGCTTTACTTGAACGCATTATCAAAGCATCTTCTAATAAAGATTCAATAGTTGCTGATTTTTTTGGGGGTTCAGGTACAACAGCTGATGTAGCAGAAAAGCTAGGTAGAAATTGGATAGTAGCTGATATAGGAAAACCTGCTTGTATGATTATGAGAAAGCGCATTTTAGATCAACAGTCAACACCATTTCTATATCAAAGTATAGGTGATTATCAGAAAGTAATTTTTACATCTAGTAAACAATTTAAAAGAGTTGGAGATTTATCACAGGTGGTGCTTGGTTTATTTGGAGCTTTAACTTTTACAAAGGAACAGAATCCAACAAGGAACTTGGGCTATATAAAATCTATCAGAACCTTAGTTATGGTCGATTCACCTTCAAAATTGACTGGATACAGCACTTTGAAAAAAGCTCAAGAGTTAAGGGGAACTTTTATGGGGGAATGGGACAAGGTAATAGTTCTAGGTTGGAACTTTACCATGGATATAGGACAAGTTATTAGAGGTATAAATGATGAGAAATTAGATGTTCAAGTAATTCCACCAGATTTACTAAATCAACTGTCAAAGTCAAAAAAGAGTTACGAACAACTTATAAAGGAAAAGAAAATAAGATTTTCAAGTCTACAGTATTTATCTATAGTACCTATAGAAGTAGTTGATATGGAGGATACAAATGAAAAGATTATAATAGAACTAGATAATTATATACTATTATCACCAGATGCTTTACCCATAGATGATAAGTACAAAGAGGAATTACAAGATATCATAGCGAGAGATCCTTTGGCATTAATTGAATATTGGAGTGTTGATCCTGATTATGATGGAGAAGTGTTCATTAGTAAATGGCAAGATTATAGAGATATTAGCAATAAAAAGAATACTGATTTAAAAGTTGTTACAAGACTCGAATTAAAAGTTCCTAAAAAACATGGAAAAAGAAAAGTCTGTGTTAAGGCCGTAGATATCTTTGGATTTGAGAGTATTGTTGTAGAGGAGGTAGGGGGAAATGCCTAATGCTATTAATACAGGAACAAGAGATATTCCTTTAAAGTTTGCACAAGAATTAACTGATATTGTTAATAAAGAATGGGAAGAAGGCACCTTTATTAATAATGTGACTCCTATAACAAGGGAATTATTAAATTACTGGTTTATTGAACCATTTTATTCACAAAGAGAGTTTAATTTTCATGAAGGTCAAAAGCAAGCGATATTAAATACTATATATGTGCATGAAGTAGTAAAAAGCAGATCTGTTATAGATATGTATAGACTTGTGAATAAAAAAATATTAGCAGAATTAGGTCAAGACCAAATAAATAATAAAAAGAATGATTACTGTAAATATGCAGTAAAGATGGCGACAGGAACTGGGAAAACGTGGGTTATGCATGGTTTAGTATTATGGCAATATTTAAATGCTAAATATGAAGAAAATAAAACAGGAATGTTTTCTAAAAACTTTTTATTAGTGGCACCTGGATTAATAGTTTATGAAAGGTTATTAGATTCATATCTAGGAAAGGTAAATAATTTAGGGGCAAGAGAGTTTAGTACCTCCGATTTGAAAAGATATGAAGAGTTATTTATACCTAACGTTTATAGGGATGAGGTTTATGGCTTTGTTCAAAATAATACTGTGAAAAAGGATGAGATAGGGAAAAAAGTAACCGGTGATGGAATAATAGCAATAACTAATTGGCACTTGCTAAGTGGGGAGGAACCTATAGATGAAGATGAGGATTGTTATGAAAGCATTAAATGTGTTTTATCCATAGCTCCAGGAGTTACAGATGGTCATAACCTTCAAAATTTAGATGATAGATACCTTAGAGGAAATGAACTGGAGTATTTGGTTAACCTTAAAGATATTTTTGTTATTAATGATGAAGCACATCATATCCATGAAAATAAAGTCGCTGGGAAAATTTATGAAGTTGAATGGCAAAAAAGCTTAAATTCAATCTTAACAACTAAAGGTAAAAAGTTTATACAAGTTGATTTTTCAGCTACACCCTATAATGTAACAGGTAGTGGAGAACGAAGAACAAAGCACTATTTTCCACATATAATAGTAGACTTTGATTTAAAAGAAGCTATACAAAAGGGATTAGTAAAGACAATTGTATTAGATAGGAGAAAAGAGATAGATTCTCAAAAACTTAAGGACCTAGATTATAAAGCCATAAGAGAAGGAAGAAAAGTTGTTGGCTTATCAGACGGTCAGAAGGTGATGATAAGAGCAGGATTACAGAAACTAAAAATACTAGAAAAAGAATTTATAGAGTTTACTAAAGATGTTAATGGCATAACTAATAAATATCCAAAGATGTTAATTATCTGCGAAGATACGTCAGTTTCTCCATATGTAGTTAAATACTTGGTTGATAATCTTGGATTAGAAGAGGATGAGGTAATACAAATAGATTCTAATAAGCAAGGGGACGTTAAAAAGGAAGAGTGGGTTAATATTAAGAGAAAGTTATTTAATATAGATTCCTACTCTAAACCAAGGGTAATAATATCTGTACTAATGCTTAGAGAGGGCTTTGATGTAAATAACATTTGTGTTATTGTTCCATTAAGGGCTAGTTCAGCACCAATACTACTTGAACAAACCATAGGAAGAGGACTAAGGCTTATGTGGCGTGAAAAGGAGTATGAACATATAAAGAGTGAAAATAGGGATAGATTATTAAAAGAGAAAAAACAACCTTCGAATTATCTAGACATCCTCAATATAATAGAACATCCTAGCTTTATACAGTTTTACAAGGACTTAATAGCGGATGGAGCGGCATATGAATCACAGGAAAATCCTGAATCTAGGAAAGATGTATTAGGAGATCTAATTAAGGTAGGATTAAAATATGATTATAAGAAATATGACTTATACTGGCCTATAATAGTACAGGAAAGTGAAGAAATAATAATTCATAAAAAGATTGATATAAATAAGATGCAACCATTTAGAGAATTTACATTAGAACGCCTTAAAGGATTATTAAGTAAAAAACATAGTGAATTCTATTCTGAAGAATTAACTGTTAAAACAAGATTTGGAAATTATGAAGTGCCAGGAGATATCTTTAATGCTAAAAGCTATAATGAATATATTTACAAAATTATAAAAGCAATTTCGGACTCCTTGGAGAAGGTAGGGAAACGGAAGGTTAAAAGATTTCCATTTATGCAAATCAATACAGCACAGCTAGCAGAAGCCGTAGATAAGTATATTAAAAGTAGATTATTCGAAGAAAAATTCAATCCTTTAGTTGATGAGAACTGGCGAGTATTGCTACTGAGTAATACTGGGATTATTGAACATATTATAAAAGAACTTAGTAAAATAATATATGAACTTCAGAATAATGTGGAAATAAGCGATGCCATAATAGAGAAGAAATATTTTTCTGAGATAAGTGAAGTAAGAATGAGAGAGCTATATTCTATTCCAGTAACTAAAAGCATTTACAATAGACTTCCTTATCCAGTTAATAGTGGTGGATTTGAAAAAGATTTTATAGAGTATGCTGATACAGATGCACAGGTAGATTCATTTATTAAGATAGTTGAAAATTATCATTATTTTGTTTCGTTAAGTTACATTAGAAGTGATGGACTAATTGCTTCATACTTTCCAGATTTTATAGTTAAGATAGGAGAAAATATTTATTTAGTTGAAACCAAGGCACAGAAAGACTTAAATAATGATAATGTTAAAAGCAAAGAGCAAGCAGCAAAGGATTGGATTAACAAGGTTAATTATTTAAAGGAAGAAGAAAGAATGAATTGTATATGGAACTATGTATTACTAGGAGAGACTGTATATTACACAATGAAAAAAGATGGAGGATCTATTAAAGAAATATTAGATTTCATAAAATCAACTAGATACGGTCAATAAGAATCAGTCTCAAAAAAAATTATATAGAGACAGATTTCTTTCTTGTCAAAGTGGCGGATTTCGTGAAATTGGTTCTTGTAATGGTAAGAGGATTTATATAACATTTATATGAAATTGTTATTAGAGAAACAAATTATTTATAAATTCGTCGTTACACTTTAGGTTCATGACGAAGGATGAATGACAGAGCTTATTATAACGCTACACTTTCGAGATATTACCTTTTTCTAGATGACAGGCACGACACCTTATTATTTATATTCCTTAAAATAAAAAGCTTGACAAGGTGATTTATCTTTTATTATATTACTTACACCTATAAAAAAAGGAATTTTAATAATAATGGAGGAAATAAAAATGAATATGGAATTAACACAGAAACAAATTGAATTATTTGAAGTATTAAAAGGAATGGGTGGCGTAAGAGAAAGGATTATGCTATATCAAAACATCTTTTGGAATAATGTAAAAATAACTGAAAATGATAAAATTGGTTATGAAGGTATTTTTGAAAATAGTGCTTTACTTTTGAAGGTATTTAAGTATGTATTAAAAGAAAAAATGATTATTGATTGTTATGAGATTAGTTTGCTTGCACAAACTTCATTGTTAGTTTATTCAAGACAAGAAAGTGACTTTATTAAAAAATACAATGAAATTTTGAAGGTGAATTCACCACATTTAAAAGAAATGTTAAGTATAGTAAATTAAGGCATATTGTTTATAAGGAGTTATTTTGACATCCCAAAGGTTACTTTAAATTTTAAGGGCATATGAGTTTTAAGACAAGGTACTTTATAACATTCAAGAAAAAACAAAAATTATACCTATAGATTAAACACATATAAAAGTGTTTAATCTATAGGTATTTTTGTATGGAAATACAATTTTATGGGATAATTATAAATGGTACTTATAGATTTAATAAATTGAAAATAATAATGTTAGGGGGTTTTGAGATGGAGAATATTAATTTAAAAAAAGATTTTGGCAATATAATTAACAATTTAGAAAATTTAGAAGAAGTTATAGAATTCATTACCAATTATAAATTCACCTATAGGCTGATTAATACAGCTGCAGTATTTAAAGATTTAATTGAGAATGGAGATGCAATTTTTCAAAATAACTATCTAGAAGTTAAAAGAATATCTAAAGTTTATGAAAAATACAACACATTGACAAATAACATAATTAATAATTTTAGGTTTAATATATATATTGAACAAACCACAAGTGGTAATATAAAAATAAAGGCAACTAGGACATTTATTGAAGATTTAAATTTATTTTTAAGTAAAACATATAAATGTAAATCTTTTCTTTTCGATAAAATACAATGGAGTAAATACGACAATGAAATTTGTACTTTATATACAAAGGATGCTAAATTTGCAGAGATATTTTTAACAAGCTTTTTTAAAACGCATACTTATAAATGGGGAGAAGTTGGAGTCAATTTTAATATTATAGAACTAGCTATAAAAGCATATGAAAAATTTCAAAAAAACATTTCAATATATTTGACTAGTAAGAGAGAAATTGAATTACAAATAAATAATATATTTAATAAATATATTAACGAAGATAAAAATTTCAACCCATATCTAGGGGATAAGTTCCTTATAGCTTTGAAAAATGAAATAATTTATAACATTGTGGATAAGAATATTACTAAATTTAATTCATGTATAAATGACATATTTAAAATAAAAAATGCTGTAAATGAAAAAGAAAAAATAATAGAAGAATTAACTTTCATTTACTACAATTATAAAAAAATAAATAAGGAAGGATATTTTTATGCTTTTTTAGATATCTCAGATAACGAAATGTTTAAAAAAGAAGGTTATGATGTAATTAAGATTGGAACAACAAAACAAAGTTTAGAAGTTAGAAAAAAACAATTATTTGAAGGGGTATTAGGAATAGATGCTATTAAGGTATATGCAAGTAAAAAGGTACCTAATGTTAGAATTATAGAACAGTTTTTTAAAATTCAAACGCCTAATTACCTTAATATAAGAAATGAATTTTATAAATCATCTATAGATTTAATTAATATATTTTTAAAAGATTATAATGTTATTGAAGAGTATCTACAACAAAATTACTATGCAATAAAACCATCAATTAAGGTTTAAATTTAATTTTTCTAGAATAGAAAAAGGATTGCGTTAGTTAAGACAAGATAGCTAATCCTTTTTTTTGTATTTTGGGGGATAAGGTAACTTGGATGTTAATATTTTTTGAAGGACCAAATTTATATTTCTTAAATTGACCATTTATTTTTTCAATATATAGGATATATCTTCTTGTTCTTTATTCAAGCATTCATATAAATCTAAAAGGAGTGGTAAAATTTTTTAGTTAAGGAATCTTATAAAGTTAAAATAAGTTATAAAATACTTGATTATAGTTTTAATCCTTTTGTTTACTATTGGGGATAGTTGGTTTATGTAATAAATGTAGGTATTTTATAATCAGTGCAATCCTTTGATAAGAAGGTTAATATAGATTTTTATTGGAATTTAAAAAAGAAAAAGAGCGATGTTGGCTTAACAGCAGCAATATATTTGCTATAACATTGCCACCCGTCGTGGTTACTTTTGCAGTAGCTACACTTGAAAGGCGAGAATACGGACTATTTGCTAAACACGTATACATCAAACCGTCTCAGTTTATTATTAACTGAGACGGTTTGAAAAGGGGCAGTAAGCCCTGTAATAATGAGGGATATAAGATACGATGAAAAGAAAAACCACTGAAACTAAAAATATATATAAAAATTCTGAAAAAATATAAAAAATCTTATCCATTAATTTGCGATAAAAAAATATATATATATAATGCTCATATCTTTAATTTAGAAAGGAATGTGATTGATATGGGCATTAATAATAATGATGATATTAAAAAATGGAATTGGGAGATGGATGAAAAGACAGAAAATATTTATAAAAATTTATGTAATCAAATAGAAACAGTTTTCAGGCATAAAAGAGAATGTTCCTTTAAGACTCGGGATCGGTATGCAGATGGGGTTAAACACTTTGCTAAATATGTTGCCGAAGAGTATAAAAAGCAAAATTTGAACAATATTAAACCAATGCACCTGGAGGGGTACGTACAAGCAATGCAGGAACTTGGATATTCTACTAGCTATGTAACAACTAATCTTTCTGCTGTTAGATATTTCAATGATGCAAATGGGAAGGATAGTAAAAGGCTCCCTACAAACAAAAAAATAGGTGTTGTTACTAGAGGAAAGGATGAACGTATAGGCTCAAATAAGGCTTGGAATAACGAGGAGATTGAGAACTTTATTTCATATGGCACACAAGTAGGACAAGTAAGGTATGGACAAATGGTACTACTTTCAAGCCAAATGGGATTTAGAATACATGAAGTGACTAGGTTGGATAAAGGACATCTGGAACAAGGATTGAAAGAGGGGGTTATATCTATTAAGGGGAAAGGAGGACTAATAAGAGATGTTCCTGTAGGAGATAAGTCTCTTATTAAAACTCTATATGATCAGACTCCTAAAGGGGCAAAGGTCTTTGTGCATAAAAATGAGCAAACGCACCAGGTTATTAAAAATATTCAAGTTTTTATTTATAATAATCAAAATAAGTTTGCAACAGGTGAGAAGCAATTAACATTTCATGGGCTAAGACATTTTTATGCACAAAAAAGATATAAAAATTTTATTTCTAGTGGGTATTCAGAAGAAAAAGCCAAAAGAAAGGTCGCGAAAGAATTGGGACATTTCAGACCAGAAATCACAGACATATATATTAAAGAAACACCTTAGGGTGTTTTTTTAATAGCTTAAATAAAAACAGGATTAATAACTTGAATTTATTAATGACATACATATAATACATTCATAACTTTAATTTATGTAGGAGGTGTCTGTTATGGATAATAGATATGTTAGGTTTTCAAAAGATTTTATGTACGTGGAAAATGATAGAAGAGATAAGGTTGATATACCCACGTATATAGCATTATCATTTAAGCGGCATAGGTATGATAAGGAAGACAAAGTGATACAGAAGGAGTGCGTTGAATGTTTAAAATGGTTTAATATATTAAAATTGGAAGAAAATCAATTAATTGATACACATAAAGAGGAAGAAATTTATTTGAGAAAAGGAAAAAGCGGGTATGCTAACAGGTGTAATTACTGTACAGCAAATGGTAAAGTAGCAACAAGCGGGTCGACAGGCTCCGATAAAAAAGAAATTGATTATAAAACTAAAGAAAAGAATGATAAATATAGCCTGTATTTAAGACCAAGCAATAAAAAATTTTTAGTTTTCTTAGCAGCAACTAAAGGAATAACTGTTGCAGATGCTCTAAATGAAATTATAGAAAAAGAAATAAAAAATACAGACATTGATAAGTTAATTGAAAACATGAAGAAAATATATAAAAATTAGTAAAAAGTCAGAGACTTATAATAAAGCTCTGACTTTTAAAATTTCTTTATTATAGTGTTACTAAATTTAGAAATGTAAAGGTCAATGTTCAAATAAAAAATAGTTCTTATAAAGTTGATTTGAATAAACTAATGTATATAATGTTGATAAAATATTGGTTTAAGCAAAAGAAGGAATTTATATGAATTTTAAATAGGTATTGATTTATAGTCTTAGACCTCCATGGGGAGGAATAGATATGAGTCAAAAAATAAATATAAGCATCTCATTTAATAACGAGCCATCAAAAGAGGGAATTGAAAATTATACACGTATTTTAAATGATCTTTTTACGAAGTCTATGGAGTTGGATATAAAAAACAAAGATGCGGAATAAGGTAGCATGTGAAAGTATCAAAAACATATTATTATAAATTGGTGATGATCTTAAAATGAAAACATTTATATAAGAAAAAATGCTATCGGATTATATTCGATAGCATTTTTGGGTATATTAATAAAAATAAACATATGAAGGGAGCGTGATAATATGTCAAATCAGATGATGCGTGGAAAGACTAATAGATTGGTTAATGAAAAGAGTCCATACCTGTTACAACATGCATATAACCCAGTAAATTGGAATCCCTGGTGTGAAGAAGCTTTTGCAGAAGCAAAAGCACAAAACAAACCTATATTTCTTTCTATTGGGTATTCGTGATGGGCATGTTTGTCGACTTGTCATTGGTGTCATGTTATGGAAAAGGAATCCTTTGAAAACGAAGAAGTAGCAGCCATTTTAAATAAATATTTTGTAGCAATAAAAGTAGACAGGGAAGAACGTCCAGATGTAGACAGCATCTATATGACGGTATGCCAAGCACTAACTGGAAGTGGTGGATGGCCCCTAACTATCTTTATGACCCCAGATAAGAGCCCTTTTTATGCGGGAACTTATTTTCCTGTGGAGAGTAAGTATGGAAGGCCAGGTATAATGGATGTGCTAAATTCTATTGCACAGCAGTGGAATGAGAATAGAGATGATATTGTAGCATCTAGCGAAAAAATAGTGGATCATATTAAAAACAACCATACTCGAGATAACGGTGATGCGTTGGAAGAATTAGAGGAACAGGAGATACACAATGCATATAATAGCTTCAATAGTGCATTCGATAGTAATTATGGCGGTTTTGGGTCTTTTCCAAAATTTCCGTCACCTCACAACTTAAACTTTTTGTTAAGATATTGGAAAAATTATAATGAACCTAAGGCACTAGAAATAGTAGAAAAAACATTGGAAGCCATGTATGAGGGAGGGATTTTTGATCATATTGGGTTTGGTTTTTCTAGGTATTCCACAGATGAGAAGTGGCTAGTGCCTCACTTTGAGAAAATGCTATATGATAATGCGCTTTTAGCATCAGCATATGTTGAAACTTATGAGGCTACAGGTAATGTGTTTTATAAGGGTGTTGCTGAGAAAATCTTCACTTATATACTAAGAGATATGACATCAAAAGAGGGAGCTTTTTACTCAGCGGAAGATGCAGATAGTGAAGGAGAAGAAGGTAAATTCTATTTGTTAACACTAAAGGAAGTAAGTTTAGTTTTAGGTGAGGAGTTATATGAGACCTATTGTAAACATTATGATATAACAAAAGAGGGTAATTTTGAAGGCCGGAACATTCCAAATCTCATTGGTAAAAACAGTAGCTCTATGTTAGATGAAGATTTAGAACAGAAACTAGAAGAGATGAGACAAAAACTGTTTGAGTATAGAGAAAAACGAATTCATCCATATAAGGATGATAAGATATTAGCATCTTGGAATGGGATTATGATTGCTGCACTTGCATATGGTGGAAGAGTTTTTGGAAATAGCAGTTATATTGTGCAGGCGGAAAAGGCTATGGACTTTATCTTAAATAGCATGATTAATGAAAAAGGAAGATTAATGGCTAGATACAGGGATGGAGATATAGCTCATTTAGGATATTTAGAGGACTATGCATTCCTAGTGCACGCTTTAATTGAATTATATGAAGCTACTTTTAATGTAAAATATTTAACTAAAGCATTAGAACTTAATGAAAGCATGCTTGAATTATTTAAAGATGAGGATCGGGGCGGACTATATTTATATGGAAGTGATGGAGAACAGCTAATTGTTAGACCTAAAGATATTTACGACGGAGCAGTGCCGTCAGGCAATTCAGTGGCTACTTTAAACATGTTAAGGCTGTCTAGATTAAGTGCTAATAGAGAATTAGAAAATGAAGCATACAAGCAATTTGAAGTTTTTGCATCTAAGGTTAAGACTATAGAAAGTGCTCATGCTTATCTTATGACCGCACTATTATATAGTAAGGTACCAGGAAAAGATATTGTTATATCAGGAGAAGAGCAGGAAGCTGACACTAAAGCTATGATTACGGAAATTAATAGTACTTATCTTCCTTTTGCTACAGTAGTTTTAAATACTGGACATGAAGAGCTAAATTCTATTAATCCTGAAATAAAAGCGCACAAACGATTGAAGGGAAAAACCACTGCTTATATTTGTGAGAATTTTAATTGTAAAGAACCCATTACTGATTTAAAGAAGTTTGTAGAGAATATTTAAGAGAAACAATTTCCATAAATCGTAAGAGGATGTATGATATAATTATATATTATTACAATAAAAGATTATGGAGGTTTCAAATGAATAATTTATTAAAATCATTAACAGTAGGAAACATAGAATTAAATAATCGATTAGTTATGCCACCAATGGCTACATCTAAATCTCAAGGTGACGGCAAGGTAAGTGAAGATATTTTGAATTATTATAAAGAAAAATCAGAAGGTGGATATATATCTTTAATTATAATTGAGCATAGTTTCATAAGTAAGCAAGGAAAGGCAAGCAATGGGCAACTTTCAGTATCAGAGGATAGTGATATTGAAGGGTTAAAAAAATTAGCAAAAGTTGTCCAAAACAATGGGTCAAAGGTTGTTATGCAAATTAGTCATGCAGGAGGTGCAGCTACGAGTGACGTTACAGGAGCAAAACCTGTAGCACCATCAGCCACGTTAAGTCCACGTTTTAAAGAAAAAGAACTGCCACATGAATTATCTAAAGAGGAAATAAATAAAATAATTAGTGATTTTGGAAAAGCTGCGCTCCTTGTAAAAGAAGCGGGATTTGATGGAGTGGAAATACATTCAGCTCATGGATATTTATTAAATCAATTTTTCTCACCTCTTGCGAATAAAAGAACTGATGAATATGGTGGAGATGTGAATAACCGTATTCGTATTCATTTAGAAGTGATTAAAGCAGTAAAAGAAGCTGTGGGAGATGACTTTCTGATTCTCTTAAGACTCGGAGCAGCAGATTATATTGAAGGCGGAGCAGTTATCGAAGATGGTGTCATTGCGGCTAAAAAGTTCGAAGTGGCAGGAGTTCACATTCTTGATATTTCTGGTGGATTTAATGGATATACAATGCCGAATTCGTCGGAGCAAGGATATTTCTGGCCATTAACTGATGCTATTAAGAAAGCAGTATCCATACCTGTAATCCTAACTGGTGGAATTACTGAAGCCATCGCTGCTGAAAGATTACTATCTGAAGGTAAAACAGATCTTATTGGAGTTGGAAGAGCTATATTTAAAGATTCTAAATGGGCACAAAGGGCTATAGAAAGTCTTAAATAAGGGCAATATGTTGCCTGTTTATATTTAGGGGACTGAGTGTTTACTAATTACTCAGTCTCCTTGAATTGCCTAAATATAATTGATTTTATGTAGCTATACAATATTAATTGTAGTGGTGATGTAAATAGTGCATAAGGTAAGAAAAAAGGATATAATATAAGTATACTATTAATCATATAAAAACATTGATTTTCGTAAAATTAACTATAAAGTGAGGTATTGAGATATGTGCAAATCACAATCAGAAATATTAGATAGGTTAAATAGTGAAGAATTTAAAAATTATTTAAAAACAATGAACTTAAATAATGTCTTAGTATTTGGCAGTCTTTTGAGAGATGATTTTAGTGAGCAATCTGATGTAGATATAGCTATACTTGCAGAAAACAAGGTGAAAATTAAGGGTATATTGGGTTTAGAGTTGTATTTAGAAGATATATTTGAACGTAATATTGATGTAGTTGACTTGAATAGTGATAATTTAGATATTTTTATAAAAATTAATATATTAAATAGTAGCAAAAGCGTGTATTCTTCAGATCAAAATTTATCATTAGAAGAACTTGTAGAAAACTTAGATTGGTATTTTAAAGAAAATGAGAATTTCTTTAGATATAGAAGGAGGGATTTAATATCTTAAACGATCAAAGATTAATTAAAATAATTGATGATATGACTGAAGTTGTAAAAAATCTTAAAGCGTGTAAAGAAGCATTAGAAATAAATGAAGAATGTAATACTACTATTTTTATTGAATTTGGACTTAAACAAATTTTTGTAGATTTTTTTATAACTGTTGAAGATCTGACATCTATTATACTAAAAGATATTAAAGAATCTAAAATTGGTATAGATATGAAAATGGCTTTAGGTATTTTAAAAGATAAAAAAATAATTGGAGATGACATATATTTGTTCTTAAACGAAGCTAGACTTTTAAGGAATAGAATATCTCATAGGTATAAAGAACCATCAAGAGTGGAGCTATTAGAGTTTGTTAATTGTAATTTAAATAATTTTAATGAAATATTAGAGATTGCTAAAAATTATTTGAGATAGATAATCTTTATTTTCTGACTTTTAAAAAAATTGACAAACATCCACTAATTAGAGTATACTGTAATATATTATGGAGTAATTATATTACAATTAAATTCTGTGAAGAGGATAGTACTTTCTTATTAATCTTTAAGCGAGCAAGGGTAGAGTGTAAGCCTTGTAAGGTATAAGAAGTTAAATAGGTAACTATTTAACAAAATTAATCCGTTAATTTTAGGAAAAGAACCTTGGAGAAGCTTCCTGAACCAGTTAAAAGTAATAACTTTTGACTTTTATAGGGAAAGTCGCTAATTAGCGTTAAAATATTGAGTGGACTTTATAGTCAACTAGAGTGGTACCGCGGAAATATAACCCGTCTCTTTATTTAGAGATGGGTTTTTTGTTGTATAGTAATGTACATTAGCTTTAAAATTAGGAGGGAAATATTATATGGATTATAAAAAAGTAGTTGCAGAGAGAATTAAACAATTGGTGGATTTAGATATAGAAACAATAGTGAATTTAATTGAAACGCCACCAAGACCTGAAATGGGTGAATTTGCTTTTCCATGTTTTCAATTAGCTAAAACTATGAAAAAAGCACCAAATATGATAGCAAAGGATTTAAAAGAAGAAATTGAAAAAGAGGGCTTTGAAAAAATAGAGTGTTTTGGACCTTATCTAAATTTCTTCCTAGACAAAGGCGTATTCATTAAAACGACAATAGAGAAAATATTAGAAGAAGGGGACAAATATGGTTCATCTAAGATAGGTGAAGGCAAGAATATGGTTGTAGAGTATTCATCACCTAACATAGCGAAACCATTTCATGTAGGGCATTTATTTACTACAGCAATTGGTAACTCACTATATAAGATACTTTCTTTTGAAGGGTATAATTGTACAGGAATTAATCATCTTGGAGATTGGGGAACACAATTTGGTAAGCTTATTTATGCTTATAAAAACTGGGGTGACAAAGTAGCTCTTGAAAAGGATCCTATTAGAGAATTATTAAGAATTTATGTTAAATTTCATGCAGAGGCTGAAATTGATGATACACTTAATGATGAAGGAAGAATGTACTTTAAGAAATTAGAAGAAGGCTCTGCTGAGGAAGTTGCGCTTTGGACTAGATTTAAAGATTTGAGCCTTGTAGAGTTTAAAAAGCTTTATGATACTCTAAATGTTAAATTTGATTCTTATGCTGGAGAAAGCTTTTACTGTGACAAAATGGATGACGTAATTAAAGATATAGAATCTAAGGGGCTTTTGGTAGAAAGTAATGGAGCTAAGGTTGTAATGCTGGATGAGTACAATATGCCACCTTGCATCATTAGAAAAGCAGATGGAGCTACAATATATGCAACTCGTGATTTAGCTGCAGCAACTTACAGAAAGAAGACTTACGATTTCCATAAAAACATTTACGTGGTTGGAAAGGATCAATCTCTTCATTTTAAGCAAGTATTCACTACTTTAAAGCTTATGGGCAATGAGTGGGCAGATGACTGTGTGCATGTACCCTTTGGTACAGTAAGATTTGCAGATAAGAAATTATCTACAAGAAAAGGTGATGTTATTTTTTTAGATGAGTTATTAAGTCAAGCAGTAGATAAAACTCTTGAAATAATAAATGAAAAAAATCCTGAGCTTGAAAATAAGGATGATGTAGCTAAAAAAGTAGGAATTGGTGCTATCATGTTCACTTACTTAAAAAACCATAGAGAAAGAGATATTGTCTTTAATTGGGAAGAAATGCTTAGCTTTGAGGGAGAAACAGGTCCTTATGTACAATATACTTATGCAAGAGCAAAAAGCATATTAAGAAAAGTTGAAGAAAATAGCAATAGTAATAATGATAGTTTAGTGCTTGACTACAAGACTTTGGATTCTAAAGAAGAATTTGAACTTGTAAAACAATTAGAAGGTTTCCAAAGTTCAATTATATACGCTATTGAAAAGTTAGAACCATCGGTAGTTACTAGGTACGTTATTGAGGTAGCTAAATCTTTCAATAAATTTTACAATCAAATTAATATATCAAATTTAGAAGATGAAGCTGTAAAAAGAGCAAAAACTAAAATGGTAGAAGCTACTTGCATCGTGATAAAGAATGCATTAGGGCTTATAGGTATAGAAGTTGTAGAAAAAATGTAATTTATAACCGTTATTGCATTTGCAATAACGGTTATTTTATTGTATTATTATATTATAGAAAAATGTGAAATTTATTTAGCACCACGGAGCAAATAGAAATAAATTTGTTTCAATATATACATTTCTTTTTTTATAGATTAGGGGGAAGTATGTTTATCAAAGAATATGAAATTAAAGTTGTTTTACCTAAGGAAATTTACAAAAGATTTAAGATGGGTACTATTGCGTATTTAGATATTGAAGCTACAGGTTTTGATTTGGAGTATGATAAAATAGTGTTGATATCCCTAGGTTATTACGTAAACGAAGAAGATTTTAAAGTTATTCAATATTTTGCAGAGACGCCGTATGAAGAGGAAAGTATTTTAAAAGAGCTTAAGAAAGCTATGGGTAATTTTAAAAGATGGTGTTCCTATAATGGCACAGCCTTTGATGAACCCTTTGTAATTAGAAAGATGAATAAATATAATTTACATTTTAGATTGCCTGGTGAACACATAGATTTATTTAGAATTATAAGACCCTTTCATAAGAGAATGGGGATGAAGGGCTGTAGTTTGAAGAATGTAGAACAGTTCACTGGAATTTATAGAAAAGATGAAATAAGTGGAGCTAGGAGTGTTGAGATTTATAACGAATACCTAGTAAAACATGAAGAAAAATTGAGGGAAATTTTAATGCTTCACAATTACGAGGATGTTGCAAATTTGCCTAAAATTTTCAAGGTAATTAACACAATTGAAAATGATTTAGACGTTAAAAGAAAAGAAAAATTAGCTAAAAAACAAATGTCTCTTTTAAAGAGTAATAGAAATACAAATGAACCATTAAAAATGGCTAATACCCAACCATTTTAAAGCATAAAAAGTGTTCATATATTATAAATAAAACATTGGCATAGTACATTAATGTACTATGCCAATGTTTTATTTATTTTTGTTCTTAGTTGCTTCGGGCTTTGGACTGCAACTATGACTACAATTTTTGCAGCCACTACCACAATCACCACTTGCTTGTTTTTTTATGTTGGAATACAAGACATATGCAGCTACGATAACAATCACTCCAACAATAATAAATTCCATAATTACATCACCTCTTACTATATTTTGTTCTGTTATTCCTAATATTATCCTATTATAAGACTACCTACATTAAATATTATAAAAGAAACTACCCAAGCGAGTATTAGTTGATAGACCAGTGAGAAAATAGCCATTTTACCTCCGTATTCTTTTTTCATAGTTGCAATTACTGATACACAAGGAGTGTAAAGTAATACAAAAGATAAAAAACTATAAGCAGCTAGAGGCGTAAAATAATCAGGCAAAATATGTGTTAAATTGCTTCCGTAAATAACACCCATGGTACCTACAACTACTTCTTTAGCCATAAGACCAGTTAGAAGTGCTACAGAATTTTGCCAAGAAGCAAATCCAAGCGGAACAAATATAGGGTTTATAAATTTTCCGATAGCGGCAAGGAAACTAGAGTTAATGTCAACCATACCTGTAGTGTTGAAATTCGATAAAAACCAAACTAATACTGAGATTGAAAATATTATAGTACCAGCTTTCTTTAAGAAACCTTTACCTTTGTCCCAAGTATGTAGTATCAAGGTCTTTGGTGCTGGTAATTTATATTCTGGTAATTCTATAATGAAAGGTTCTTCGTCCTTTTTGAACAATGTATTTTTAAATAAAACACCAATTACAAAGGCGAGTCCAATACCCATTAAGTATAATGAAAATACTATTAGTGTTTCTCTCCCTGGAAAAAATACTGATGCAAACAGTGCATAAACCGGAAGCCTAGCATTGCAGGACATTAGAGGTACTAAAAGCGCAGTTAATTTTCTGTCTTTTTCACTTTCAAGTGTTCTAGCAGACATTATAGCCGGCACAGAACAACCAAATCCGACAATTAAGGGAATAAATGCTTTACCTGATAATCCCATTTTTCTCATTAATTTGTCCATTATGAAAGCAGCTCTTGCCATATATCCACTGTCTTCTAAAAATGATATACCTAAGAACAATGCCAGTATAACTGGTAGAAATACTACTACAGAGCCAACTCCACCTACGATACCATCGATTATAAGAGAAGAAAACCATGAACTATTACTTGCAAGTACATTAGTTAAAAATGGAACAAAAGAATCATTAAGTAAGGTATCTAATAAATCAGCTAAAGGTTGTCCAGCCCAATTGAATGTAAACATGAAAATTAAAAATAAACTACCGAAAAACAGTGGATAAGCCATTACTCTGTTAAGAACAATTTTATCTATTATTTCGGTAATAGAAATTTTATTATTATTACTATTATTATTGCGTCTACTGGTACAGGATTTTAATAAATCCTCAATGTAACCGTAAGTTTCTTTTTCATCTTTAAACTTTAAATTGTTTAAAGAGGTAGTAATATAATCCTCTTTAATGATACTATCAGTAACATCAGAAATTCCATTACCTTTCGAAGCGACTATAGGAATTATTTTCATTCCTAGCTTATCTGACAAAAGATTAAAATCAATATCTAAGCCTTTAGACTTTGCTACATCTAACATGTTTAATACTAAGATTATTGGTATATTAAATTGTTTTAATTGTGTTGTAAGATATAAATTTCTCTCGAGATTTGATGCATCAACGATATTTATAATTACATCTACATTTCCATTTTCTAAAAATTCTTTAGAAACTTTTTCTTCATTTGAATAAGTATCCATTGCATAAATTCCTGGCAAATCAATAAGTTTAATTTTATTATCAATAATGCCTTCTTTTTTATCTACGGTTACTCCACCCCAATTACCTACATGTTGATTGGAGCCTGTAAGTGCATTAAATAAAGTCGTTTTACCAACATTAGGGTTACCTAATAGTGCAGCAGTAATCATTTAAGTCCTCCTCATTATTACGCAGTTTTAACATGTATATTTTTAGCGTCATTTTTTCTAATGGCTAAGTTGAAACCACGTAAACTAATAATTATAGGATCGCCTAGAGGGGCAGTTGCTTTTAGTGTTACTTCTGTGCCTTCTATGCAGCCTAATGCGAGTAATCTTTTTGCAAATTTCTCATCGCCATAAATTGATTGGATAAGAGCTTTATCTCCTGGTTTTAAATCATAGATGCTCATAATAATCACTCCTCATTGAAAACAATTCTCAATATCATACTACCATCATTATCTATTAGTGTCAATATAAAAATAGTAAGGGAAAGTATTAATTTTAAAAATACTTTCATATAATAGGTTAACTGTGATAACATATAAGTAGAGCAAGTTAGTAAACTTAGTAGAAAAGAGTGATAGTGTGATTACAAAACTTAGTAGTATTAAGGTTGGGGAAATTTCAACAGAAAATGCCCTTACCATAGCCGGAAATAGAGACCTGTTTAAAGATGCAATATTTTTTGATTTAGAGCACTATATTTATAAAAAACCTATATGTATTGGAGTTTTTGGATGTTGTATTTATGATGAAGCCTCGAATGAGTTAAAGGTTACTCAATATATGGCAGAGAATAAAAAAGATGCTATAGAAATATTATCGCTAGCTAAAAATTATTTTGAAGAAATGAAAAACAAACACAATAAAAAATGCATAGTTACGTTTTCAGGAAATAATGATTTTACAGTTATAAATTATTTATTAAAGGCACATAATACAGATTTTGTATTAGAGGGGTATTTTCAAGAAGTTGATCTTCAAAAATGTTATGAAAAAGCTGAAGGAACTTGTATTGGACTTAAAGCCCTAGAGAAGATATTTGAGATTGATCGCGAAAGTGAATTAATGAGTGGATCTAATTTAGCTAAAACCTTTGGTAAAATAGTAAAAGATGATGATTATATTAATAGAATGCCTCAAGACAAAAAGGACAGGATATTATTATATAATCAACAGGATGTTGTGAGTTTGTTCTATATATATGTGGATTGGTTTAATAAAGTAAAATTAAAAACAGAAGAAATTGAAGCACAGCAATAGCTGTGTTTTTTTTATTGGGCATAAATATGTATAGCAAATTCTTCTGCGTGCCTTGCAACAGAGCTCGAAACTAAAAAATGAAAAATGATTATAGGATTTATATAAAGATTAGATGATAAAGATTAGTTAGAATATTTACATGACAATTTAGGAATGAGGAATACTACAACCCTTTACATAATATTGTAATAGAAAGCACATGAATTAAATAATGGGAATGTATCCAAGTACATATTCATGTGTAAAAGAGGAGATTGACACAAATTATTAGGGGGGAAGGCTTATGGAGCAGGTTCGGAAGAACATTGATGCAGCTATGGGAAGAATTAAATCAGATTTGGTACTTAAAAATGCGAACTTTATTAATGTGTTTACTGAAACAGTTGATAGTGGAGATATTGCTATAGTTAATGATATTATTGTAGGCATCGGGAATTATGATGGGGAAAATGAAATTGATTGTTCAGATTTATATGTGACGCCAGGATTTATAGATTCACATGTGCATATAGAATCCTCTATGATTATGCCGCAACAGTTTGGAAGTGTGTTAATTAAAAAAGGTGTAACTTCCATAATAGCAGATCCACATGAAATAGCTAATGTGGAATGTATGAAGGGTATAAATTTTATGCTGGAAAACAGTTTAAATGCTCCCATAGATATATATTTCATGCTACCATCTTGTGTTCCAGCTACTAAATTTGAGGATAATGGATACTCGGTTAATGCTCAGGAGTTAGAAAAATTAATAGATAATAATATGGTGTTAGGTCTTGGAGAAGTAATGGATGTTGATGCAGTTATAAATAAGGATGAAGATATGTTAGCAAAAATGGAAATAGCGAGGCATAAACACATTGATGGCCATTGTCCAAAGATATCGTATAGGGAGCTTAACGCATACTTAAGCTGCGGTGTTAAAACGGACCATGAGTGCACTAGTGCTAAGGAAGCCACAGAAAAAGTTAGTAGAGGAATGTATGTTATGCTAAGAGAAGGTTCAACTGCAAGAAATTTAAGAAGCTTACTTCCTGCCGTTAACAATCATAATTATGGAAGGTTTTTATTTTGTACTGATGATAGCCATATAGATGACGTGCTAGATACTGGCTCTATAGATAACTGTATTAGAATTGCTATAAAAAGTGGAATTAATCCTATAAGGGCATATATAATGGCCTCATTTAATGCAGCTAAGTGTTATGATTTAAAGGATAGAGGCGCAATAGCCCCAGGATATAAAGCAGATTTGGTAATATTTGAAGACCTAAAGAGCTTAAATATAATAAAAGTTATAAAAGACGGTAAAGAATATAATGAAGTTCGTGATAAAAAAAACTTAAGTTTAAAAATAAGCTCTTCCATGCATATGGATTTTATAAACAGTGAGATTTTTAAGGTTGAAAGTAAAACTAAAGCTGTAAATGTAATAAAATTAATTCCTAAATCCATAGAGACTAAATTGGTACAGAGGAAAACACGAAATGAACTTGGATATCTAAAGAGAATGGTTGAAAAAGATATATTAAAGATAGCCGTATTCGAAAGACATCACAATACAGGCAAGCATTTTGTTGGATTTATAGAAGGGCTAGGGTTAAAGCGTTGCTCTATAGCGCAGACAATATTGCATGATTCTCATAACGCTATAGTGGTGGGAGACAATGATAAGGACATGGAGGTTGCGGTTAACACACTAATTTCTATTGGTGGAGGAATCACTATGGTGTCTGATGGGAAAATCGTTGCTCAGTTAAGCTTACCAATTGGCGGCATAATGACTTTTGAAACTCCATATATGGTTGCGGAGAATTTAAAAAGGCTTAATAGGATTGCTAGGGACTTTGGAGTGCGAGAGGAGTATGATCCTTTTATAAGCTTATCTTTTATGGCTCTTCCATTAATACCTCAGGTTAAAATTACTGCTAGGGGGCTCTTTGATTATAATAAATCTGAGTTTATTAAACTCAATGTCGAATAATGGGTGAAAAAAAATCAAAATAAGTATATGTGAATTACTTATCTTATATTTGTACTTACTTGTATATAAAAAGTGTAGGAAGTAAGGATATGTTCAAAGTTAAGAACTTGAAAATGCCTATGACTAGTCTGTGTCTATGGTAAAGTCAAAGTAATGTGTTTAACCGTTAATATAATTAAATTTAAAAGTTCTTAAGTAGCCTACTCCGATTTGGGAGAGAGGCTATTTATTTGTGGAAAATAATACAATATATTATAAAATCGAATTGAATTCCCTTAAAAAGTGATATATAATAAATTAATGAATAAATGAATAATTATATGAAGAAAGTATGAATGAAATTGTAATTGTTAAAAAAATACTTGCTACAGATGAAATGAAAAATATATTTATATGAAATTTCAAGGTGAGGTGTTCATGTGGATAATAAGGTGAAAAGACGTCTTGTTGACTCGCTAGTTCAGTCAGAGAAAATTACAGTACGAAAATTGCAGGACTGCTTGACAAAACAAAAGAAATCAAGGAGAAAAATATGTTTGGACTAAAGAAGAGATTAGGGGATCTATTAGTTGATGCAGGGAAATTAACTAAAGAACAGTTAAAAGATGTTCTAGGTAAACAGAGAAGTACAGGTAAAAAACTAGGAGAACTTTTAATTGACGATGGCATACTTACAGAAAACGATATAATTGAAGTGCTTAAGATGCAACTAGACATAGATAGGG
>NZ_JBNMNU010000060.1:0-24143 GCF_051278035.1 Clostridium sp. | reverse complement strand
AATTTATTATAAGGAAGGTGGAAAAATGAAAGTAGAAATAAGAAAATTCTTGTCCAGTATAGAAACTGAACTAATAAAATTTACGCAAGATATCATAAGAATCAAAAGTTATACAGGACAAGAGGAGAAATTGGCAATGTTTATCAAAGAGAAAATGATTGAGCTTGAATATGATGATGTAATAGTAGACAAGTTAGGTAATGTTATAGGTGTAATAGGTAATGGAGAAACAAAAGTACTTTATGATTCTCATATGGATACTGTTGAAGTAAATGATGCTGAAGAATGGTCAGTAGATCCATTTGGTGGAGAAATAAAAGATGGCAAAATATATGGTAGAGGTGCAGCTGATATGAAGGCAGGGGTTGCCGCTACTGTTTATGCAGGATATGCCATAAAGAAATTAGGATTGGATAAAGGAAAAACGGTATATATATCAACATCTGTGATGGAAGAGGACTATGAAGGAAAAGCAATTGTTCATTTTTCTAAGGAATATAATATTAGACCAGATTATGTTGTTATTTGTGAGCCGAGTTCTTTAAACTTAGCGTTAGGACATAAAGGAAGAGCAGTATTTAAAGTAGATACAGAAGGCGTCGCAGCCCACGGTAGCGCCCCTGAAAACGGTGTAAATGCAATATATAAAATGAAACTAATCATTGACAGAGTTGAAGAATTAGGTAATAGGTTTATGGCTATGGAAGGAGAAAATGGCACATTAGCTCTTACAAAAATAGAAAGTGAAGCAGTATCAATTAATGCAATTCCAGATAAATGCAGTATATATCTTGACAGAAGATTAGTTAAAGGTGAAGATGAATTATTTATAGAAAAAGAAATGGAAACTTTATTAGCTGGAACAGATGCCACATGGCATATTTTCGATAAAGTGGGTAAAAGTTGGACAGGAGAAGAGTTAATATTACATTCTTTCTTGCCTTGTTGGGAAATCGATAAAAAAAATAGGCTTGTTAATGCATCGCTTAATGCATTTGAAGAATTAAATGGAAAAATACCTAGAATGTTTAAATGGAATTTTTGTACAAATGGTGTTGGAACAGCAGGAGAAATGGGGATTCCGACAATAGGTTTTGGACCTGCAGATCCAAAGTTTGCACACACAAGAAATGAAAATTGTCCAATATCAGATATTATAAAAGCTTGTGAGTTCTATACTAATTTAGTGAATTATTTATAATGTGATATAACCATAATGTTATTCATATGTTCTTTGAAACTAACAGATTATGTTTTACGAACATATGAATACGTTTATTAAAGTAAATAAGAGAATGGGAAGTTATTGAAATTGAAGTGTTAGCAATAATAAATTAATTTATTTTAATTTATTAATAATATATAAAACATTATTTTGGAGGTGCTTTACAAAAATGGCTAAAAGTGAAAATGTTAAAGGGTTTGCTACTAGATGGGGTTTGGTTCTCACGTTGATTGGGGCTTCAGTAGGAACTGGTAATGTATGGAGATTCCCTAGAATGGTAGCATTAAATGGTGGCGGCTCATTTGTTTTAGCTTGGACTATCTTATTGTTTGCTATATCTATTCCAATTATTATTGCAGAAATGGTTATGGGAAGAGCTACAAGACATGGTGCACCCGGTGCTTTTAAAGATTTCATCGGCAAGAAGTATTCATGGATGGGTGCTTTTATGGCAGCGACTACAGTTGCAATCGCTGCTTATTACACCGTAGTAATGGGTTGGTGTCTACAATATGCAGTTATTTCTTTAAAAGGATTTAAAAACTATGATGCAGAAGGATTGACTACTCTCTTTGTAAAAGTTTCAAATGGATGGACAAATGTTGGAGTTTTTGTACTTGTACTTATTATAACAGCTGTAATTGTATCTCAAAAGATTAGTAAAGGAATAGAAATTATAGGAAAATTTTTAACACCATTTTTGTATATAGTACTTATTATTTTAGTAGGTAGAGCGCTTACACTTCCAGGTGCTATTGAAGGAGTAAAACATTATTTTCAAATATCACCAGAAACCTTCTTTAGCGCGGATACGTGGATGGCAGCTTTATCGCAATCTGCGTGGTCAGTTGGTCCGGGGTTTGGTTTAGTTCTTACTATGGGTGTTTATACTAAGTCAAAGTCAGATGTAGCTCTAAATGAATTTATGCAGGGACTTGGGGATAATTCAGCAGCATTATTAGCAGGATTTGCTGTATTGCCAGCATTATTTGCACTATCTCCTTCAGTGGCTGCAGCTACAGCAATTTGTGAATCTGGAAATTATGGTTTAACATTTATAGCTTTAACACAACTTTTTGCAAACATGCCAGGTGGTTCAATTCTAGCTTTCTTATTCTTCTTGTCACTGTTCTTTGCAGCACTAACAGCAAATGTTATATTTTTCAGCACAGGAGTAGTTCCATTGATGGATGCTAAGATGTCTAGAAAAAAAGCTTCATTTACTATTTTTGTTATTACATTAATACTAGGCAGTTTTTCAGCCTATAATATTGATATCTTAAGTAACCAGGATTGGGTTTGGGGAATGGCTTTATTAATTGGAACAATATTTACTTGTTTTGCAATATGGAAATTTGGGGCTGAAAAAATTAGAACTAAATATATTAATATTCCGGAGAATGAGTTATATATTGGTAAGTGGTGGAATGTATCTGTTTTATTTGTAACTCCAGTACTTATAATTGGAATGTTTGGTTGGTGGATAATTCAATCTATAGGGTGGCATGAAAATTGGTGGAATCCATTCTTAGTAGATAGTACAGGTACTTTCGTAGTTCAAATACTCTTATTAATAGGTGTATTATTGATATTTAATAAAAAGATTTCCGAAAGTGCTAAAAACAACTATATTGATTCGGTTTCTAAGGGGTATCCTGAGATACCTGAAGAGCATGAAAACTAATAAAGGAGGAACAATATTATGCCAATCAGTTCAATTGCATGTATGATTATAGCTATAGTCCTTAATTGGGGTGCTGCGATTTGGTGTATTGCCAAAATACAAAAATCAGAAAAAAAGGGTAACTAAAGGGAGGAAAATATAGATGTTTGCAACTAATGTTCCATTTCAGGAGTTCAAAAATAGACGTATTCATTGTCAAAAAGAGGTAAATAAGCGTGGATTGAAGGGTGTTATGATTTGGTCAAGAGGAGGAGGTACTTGGGATAGATATGCAGGGGTTGATTACTTTGCAAATCACTATCAGCAAAGATGTTACTTGCCGGATCATGAACCTCTTTGGAGCGGCCGTTCTCATTGTGTATTGATGATTCCAGCTGTAGGGGAACCTGTACTTTTGGTTACTACCATGGAATTTAGAAAAGACTTAGTAGCCATTGAAGATGTTAGGTATAGTACAGATTTTTTTAGTTTAATATCTGAAACAGCCAAAGAGTTAGGAATGAACCAAGGTGAAGTTGGAGTAATGTATGAAGATGTTTTAACTTGGAAAATTGGTAAAAACATGAAAGAACAAATGCCTGAATTAGAAATGGTTCCATGTGATGATATTCTTTCTGATATGAGAGTTATTAAGTCTCCAAGAGAGATTGAAGCCATAAGAAAGGCAAATGAAATTGGAAGCGAAGCAGTGGATATTATTATGAGAAATGTTGCACCAGGAAAAACTGAAGCACAAGTAATTGGGCCGGCAATGGACAAGATATATTCTGAAGGTGCTGTGTTATATTTTGTAGTCACTAGTTCAGGTCCTAACAGTGATGCAGTGCATAGCGTAGATTTTCCAGGGTATGACTCAAACAGAATAATACAAAAAGGCGAAATGTTTAAAGTAGATTTGATTATTTGCTATGAGGGGTATATATGTGACTTTGGAAGAACTACAATCGTAGGTATGGAGCCTACGGTAGAACAGCGCAAGATCATTGAAGCAGTTGTAGATTCCTGCGAATATGTAATTAGTTTGATAAAGCCAGGGGTTACAGTTAAGGAACTATGTAAGGCTGGAGATGAATTTTTATTAAAAACTGGGGTTTCTTTATCCTCAGAACAAAATGATGAAAATGAAATTTATGCTGCTTTTCCTCCACATTGGGGACATAGTATTGGTATGACCTGGGAACGTCCTTGGTTTATTAATGATGAAGATGTTGTTTTGGAAGAAAATATGTATCTCGCTATTGAAAAAGGATTGTATCAACCAGGAATGGGAACTGCTACCTATGAGCAAGATCTTATTGTAACTAAAACAGGTGCAGAAGTTCTTACTACAACAAGAAAATTATGGTTATAGTGAAAATATAAATTTAAGTAGAGCGAGGTCCAATTTGTTAAGCGTTTACTATAATTCTTGTGGCATTATTCCAGTATTCAAGATATCTAAAAAAACACCTATTAAATTATATTTATCAATTTAATAGGTGTTTTTTATACCTTACTAATTTCCAGTAAGTAATTCCTATTTATTTCGCTTAGCAACACAAACACCATATTGTAAATCTCAATGTCAAATACCAATCTATTTTCTTTAACTGTTGCTTCGCAATATAATTTAAAGCATAATAATTCTTAAACCCGGTTATTTTCCTATTTATTGTTTTAACCATATCTTTTATATCATTTCCTAATGTTGCTCTATTAGAAAATACCTTCTTAATCTTTTCTCGTATGCTTTTCATTGCTGATGATAACAAAGTCATCTGCATATTTAACAAGTGTACCCAAGTGACTGTAGTATTTTTCCCATATAACATCGAAATCATTAAGATATATTAAGGATAATAACGGACTGATTGACCCACCTTGGGGCGAGCCAATTGTACTAGCACTATATTTACCATTTTCCATTATTCCACATTTAAGCCACTTCTCAATTAGTTTCAATATTCTTTGCTTTACTAATATCATTAATTTATCGTGGTTTATATTACCAAAATAATTCTTAATATCAGCATCTAATACCCACCATCCACCTTTATTACACTCTTTTCTTATAACTTCTAGTGCATCATGGGCACTTCGTTTAACTCTAAATCCGTATGAATACTCTTTGAAATCTGCTTCAAATATTGGCTCCATGATGATTACCTTTACTGGACTTTCACCAGTTAGTATGGTCCAGCTTATCTGGACGTGCCCCCAGTGTTACTTTTAAAGGAGGTACCATTGAGATTGTTAATTATACTTGATACTCTAGGGAAAAACAAAATAAACAGAGAAAATAGGAGAAAAAAGGAGAATGATGTCATGATTTAACTATAAACGAGCTATTTCAATGTTAATTATGTTTGACTATCTAACATTATAGTAATAATATTAGGTTATATTTAAATTGATTATGCTTGGAAAGTTTATGACTTAGAAAAAAAGTAAAGTATTATAATAAAAATTAATAGATTCTAGGTTTGATTTGAAAGAAAGAAACTATCTTAGCTTTTAAATAAACCAGTGCTTTGCGTATTTGTACGCTTTGTGCTGGTTTTTTATATATTTGAATTCAAATAGGAAGTGAAGTTTTGATTTATTTTAGTTTGTTGGGTTATTAAAGTGAGGTGTAATTTTGTGTAATGACGTTTTAGAATTACAAGAAGATGTTAGAAAGCTTGCCATAAAAATGATTAAGCACTATAGAGGAAAAGGACCGGATAATGTTAAAGTTAAGGTCGAAGGACAGTTAATAACTGTCGAAATAAAAGGTATTATCTCCAATTTGTCAGTGATACTCATTGAAGAAGGTGCAGAGGAAACAGTAAAAGATTATTGGAAATACTTGAAACCCCACCTTGAAAAGAAGTTTATGGGTGAAGCTTACGAAACTATTGGAAAAAACTTTGATTATACTTGGAAAGTTTATGACTTAGATAAAGAAAGCAGAAGTATTATAATAAAAATTAATAGATTCGAGGTTTGATTTTAAAGAAAGAAACTATCTTAGCTTTTAAATAAACCAGCACAAAGCGTATTTATACGCTTTGTGCTGGTTTTTTGTTTTTTATATGTTTTGAATTATAAATAAGAAGTTAATTTTGCACTAGAATTTAACGTAAAGAAAGGAAGATAACGCTATGAACAGTATATTAACTACTTGTCCCTATTGTGGAACAGGATGTACTTTTTTCTTGAATGTAGACGGCGAAAAAATTGTTAGTGTAACCCCGAATGATCTAAATGCAGTAAACGATGGAAAGCTTTGTTCAAAAGGACATTTTGGTTTTGATTTCGTACATCATAAAGATCGTCTAACTAATCCTTTGATCAGAAAAGAAGGTAAGCTCGTTGAGGTTACCTGGGAAGAGACAATTCGTTTTGTTGCCTCTAAGATTAAAAAAACCGTAAAAAAATATGGTGCTGACAGCGTGGCAGGTTTTAGTTCTGCACGGTGCACTAATGAAGAAAACTATCTTATGCAAAAATTAATGCGCGCAGTGATTGGTACTAACAACATTGATCATTGTGCCCGCCTCTGACACGCTCCTACTGTGTCTGGTCTAGGCACATCATTTGGTAGTGGAGCAATGACAAACTCAATCGATGAGATTGATGAAATGGGATTTAAAGATGCTATTTTTGCAATAGGTACAAACACCACAGAATGCCATCCTATAATCGGTGTTAAAATGTTGAAAGCTAAAGCGCGTGGTACCAAATTGGTGGTAGCTGATCCCCGGGAAATCGATCTGACACGGCATGCTGATGTTTGGCTACGGCTTAAACCCGGCACGGATGTAGCGCTTTTGAATGGACTGTCACATGTCATATTGACAGAAGGTTTAGCTGATGAAGCATTTATTGCTAAAAGAACCGAAAATTTTGAGGCTTTCAAAGCAGTTGTACTTAAGTTTACCCCAGAATATACAGCCACCATAACTGATGTCTCAGCGGAAAAGATACGGCAAGCGGCAAGAATTATTGCTAAGGCTGATAATACTGCTTCGTACTATACGATGGGTATTACGCAGCATACTACAGGTGTTGATAATGTACTATCTGTAGCCAATCTTGCGATGCTTACTGGTAATATGGGTAAGGCTAAAGCGGGCGTTAACCCTCTGCGTGGTCAGAATAACGTACAAGGGTCATGTGATATGGGTGCTCTACCTGATGTCTACCCTGGTGATCAAAAAGTAACTGATCCCGCTGTGAAAATGAAGTTTGAGAAAGCATGGAATACACAGTTAAGCGATAAAATTGGACTTACTATTCCATCTGTCTTGAATGCAATCGAAAAAGATAAGGTCAAAATACTGTATGTATTTGGTGAAAATCCAATGCGTAGTGACCCTGATATAAATCATGTCAAACATTGTTTAGAACATGTGGATTGTTTGATCGTTCAAGATATTTTTCTAACTGAAACAGCTGAAATTGCTGATGTTGTTCTTCCTGGCGCATCCTATGCTGAAAAAAATGGAACTTTTAGTAGCACTGAGCGTAAAGTCCAACGTATTCGTAAGGCTATAGAACCAAGCGGTAATAGTCTTCCAGATTGGCAAATATTGAGGGATATTATTAAGGCAATGGATTATCCAGCGGATTATAGTTCTCCTGAAGAAGTATATGATGAAATGAGGGCTTTGACGCCAAGCTATGCTGGTATTAGTTATAAACGGTTAGAAAATGGTGGAATTCAATGGCCATGTCCGAATGAGAGTCATCCTGGCACACGTGTTTTGCACGTTGATAAGTTTATTGGCGGTTTGGGTAAGTTTGCTGGCGTGGAGTATCGAGAACCTGCTGAGCTTCCTGATGAAGAATATCCACTGATGCTGACTACTGGACGTGTCGTTGCTCATTATCATACAGGAACTATGACGAGACGTAGTTGGGGACTTAATGGTGCACATCCAGAAGAATCTTTGGAAATTAACCCTAAGGATGCAAAAAAACTTGATATTGCAGATGGTGATGAAATTCGTGTAACGACGCGGCGTGGTTCATTAATTACAAAAGCCCAAGTAACAACTAGAGTACCAATAGGACTAACATTTATTACTTTCCATTTCACTGAGAGTCCAGGTAATATTTTGACTAATAGCGCGTCAGATCCCATTACTCAAACGCCTGAGCTTAAAGTTTGTTCGGTAAAAGTAGAAAAAACAAATTAGAAGGAGGATATTAAATTGAATACAAAACTTAATTCTTTTGTAATAGCTGATCCCCATAAATGTATAGGGTGTAAAGCATGTGAACTTGCATGTGCTGTTGTACATGCAGATAATGTTGGGAAAACAGTGGGAACAGTAGAAATTCCAATTATGCCGCGACTTTTTCTTGTTAAAATAGCTGAAGTTACTATGCCTATTCAATGCCGCCATTGCGAAGATGCCCCTTGTGCAAATGTTTGTCCAGTATCGGCTATAAATCAGGTTGATAACAAAATTTTGATTAATGCCGAAGCTTGTATGGGTTGTAAATCTTGTGTGATGGCTTGTCCGTTTGGCGCAATGGATCTTGTTCCTATATATATAAATGGTCAAATAGTTACTCAGAATGTGCTTATGTCTGAGACTGAGGATGGCCTAGTAGAAAAGGAAGTAATGCTTGCACACAAATGTGATTTATGTGTTGGCAAGCCTAACGGTCCAGCCTGTATTAGAGTATGTCCCGAGAACGCATTGGAGCTTATTATACCAAAACAAATAAAAAGAAAACGAAACGAAAAAGCAGCCATTAATTTGCTTGATTCAGTGAAAGTTTTTTTTGACTAAGTTTTTAATTTAAATTAAGATAGGAGGCACTTGCTTTGACAGTAAAAACTGAAGGTTTTATTAATATTGATAAAGAATTGTGTACAGGCTGTAGACGATGTGCGAAGGTTTGCCCTGTAAATGCTATAGAAGGCGAAAAAGGACAACCCCAGACAATTAATGCTGAGCTTTGTATTTTGTGTGGTCAGTGCGTCCAAATTTGCAGCGCTTATGCATCTGACTTTGATGAAGATATTGCTCCGCGTAATCAAAAGATGCAAGAGCGTAATATGCTCTCATCTGTTAAAGAGCCATTATTTGCATCTTACTATACAGGCCATGCCCCAGCAGTAAAAGAGGCCTTATCAAATCTTAGCCTTTTTACCATGGTGCAATGTGCACCAGCAGTTCGTGTAGCTATTGCTGAAGATTTTGGCATGCCACTTGGAAGTTTAACACCAGGTAAAATGGCTGCTTCACTAAAAAAAATAGGTTTTAACCGAGTTTATGACACGAATTTTGCTGCTGATCTTACTATTATGGAAGAAGGTAAAGAACTTGTTAAACGGATCACCGAAGGCGGAGTATTGCCGATGTTCACTTCCTGTTGTCCTGCCTGGGTAAAATTTATTGAGCAGTCTTATCCTGAGCTTATTCCTCATCTATCTTCTTGTAAGTCTCCAATGCAAATGGCAGGCACACTATTTAAGACATATGGTGCGCAGATTGATGGTGTGGATGCTGCCAAGGTTTATAGTGTTTCGATTATGCCTTGTGTCTGTAAAAAATTTGAATGTGAGCGTCCTGAAATGCTAGATAGCGGCTATCGCGATGTAGATGTTGTAATTACTACGCGTGAGCTTGCGCAATTAATTAAGGATGCTGGCATTGATTTTAATGATTTGCCTGAAAAAGAAGTTGACAAGCCGCTTGGAACTTACTCTGGGGCAGGCACTATATTTGGTGTTACTGGAGGTGTTACGGAAGCTGCTTTGCGTACTGTATATAAGATGATTACTAATCAAGAGATTCCAGATGTTAATCTTAAATTCGTCAGAGGTGGTGAAGGAGTGAGAAACTCGGATGTTAAAGTTGGAGACTTGACACTAAAAGTAGCGGTGGTTGCTGGTCTGAAAAATGTTGTGCCAATTTTAGAAGCAATTAAAGCTGGAAAATCGGATTTTCAGTTCATTGAGGTGATGACCTGCCCAGCTGGCTGTGTTAGTGGCGGTGGGCAACCTAAGGTATTAATGGCTGATGAGCAAGCTAATGCCAATGCTAACCGTACATGTAATACGTATGTACATGATGAAAACATGGAACATAGAAACTCGTATAATAATCCTGAAATTCAAAAAATTTATAAAGAATTCTTGGTAGAAGATAGTATCCATCATTTACTCCATACCAAGTATTCTTCAAGGAGGTAATCATATTGAATACCTTCATTGTTGCAAATCCTAATAAATGTATTGGCTGTAAGTCTTGTGAAATTGCGTGTGCCGTTGCACATTTAGATAGTAGCGTAGCTACTGCTGGATTAATAGATGCTCCATTTTTGCCTCGTATCAACCTGATACGGGCAGAACGGGTAACTATGCCGATACAATGCCGACAATGTGATGATGCACCCTGTGCAAATGCTTGTCCGGTAGCAGCGATTGTTCATCGAGATAATAAAATTGTTGTAAAAACAGAGTTATGTATCGGATGTAAAACATGCATGCTTGCTTGTCCGTTTGGTGCTATGGATATGGTTCCGCAATTTCAAAATGGCGAGGAGCAAATACAAATCAACCTGAGCATGATTACTAAAGAAGGCAAACAGAATAAAGAAATTATGGTGGCACATAAATGTGATTTGTGTGAAGGAAGGCCAGGAGGACCAGCTTGTGTAGAAATTTGTCCATGTGATGCCTTCACCGTAGTTAAGCCCAAAGTTATAAATCAGAGTATCAAAAATAAGCGCCGATCCAGCGCTTTAGAAATTATCAGAAAATAAAAATACTTCTTTATCTTGAGGCTCTACCTCCAGCAAACTAAACCGCACTTAAATAATAAGAAATGTACACTATAAAAAAATGGAGTTGTATTATGGAAAAATTTAAAACAGCAGTAATACTTGCTGGTGGAAAAAGTTCAAGAATGGGATTTGATAAACAATTTTTGAAGATAAAAGAAAAAAGATTAATGGATACTTTAATTAGTAACCTAAAAAAAGAATTTGATGAAATAATTATAGTTACAAATAAAATAGATAAATATGTAGAAGGGTCATATAAGCTAGTCTGTGATGAAATAGAAGGGAAAGGTCCTTTAAGTGGTTTTCATATTGGACTTAAAGAAAGTAGTAGTCAATATGTTTATTTTATTGCCTGTGATATGCCTAATATAAACACAGTTTATATAAAATTTATGAAAGAAAAAATAAGAAATTTAGATGTAGATGCTTGTGTAACTAGAAAAAATGATAGAATAGAACCCTTTAATGCTTTTTACTCTAGAAAATTAATATATGAAATAGAGGAGATTATTATGAATAATAATAATTCTTTATTTTCTCTAGTTAATAGAGTAAATACTATTTATATAGAAGAGAAAGATGCCCAAAAATATAGTTCTGATTTAAGTATGTTTTTAAATTTAAATGATGTAGAAAATTTAAATAAATATATTAGTTCGGAATAAATGGAGGATTCAGAAATATAATGAACATAATAAAAGAAATAAATATTAAAAGGATAAATAACGAACTGAACGTTGATACCACGGATATAGTAATAGAAGAAATACCCTTAGAGATATTTGTGAATTATGAATTTTATATGGTTCTTATGTGTACCCCCATTGAAGTAGTGGAACTCGCTATCGGATTCCTTTTATCAGAAGAAGTAATTTCCTCTATAAATTCCATTAAAAGCATTGAAGAAAAGTATGAAAATAGAATATGTATTATTTTAGACCATGAGATAATCTCAGATCACGATCTAACTGTAGATCATAATAGTGCACGCGCTATAACGTCCGGCTGTGGAAACGGTAGTGTACATGTAATATCCCTTGAAGAATGTAGCATTAAGCCTATAGAAATCAATTGTAAATTTTCTATTGCCAATGTCTTAAAATTAATGGGTGAATTTAATAATAAATCAGAGCTTTTCAAACAAACTGGAGGCGTTCATAGCTGTAGCATTTGTAGTGATGATAGCATCCTTCTTTTTTCAGAGGATATTGGACGGCACAATGCCTTAGATAAGGTGGTAGGAAAAGCCCTTATGAGCAATATAGACCTTAGTGATAAACTTGTAATGACAACGGGTAGAATTTCTTCGGATATAATTGTTAAAGTAGCAAAAGCAGGGTTACAGCTTATAGTATCTCATTCAGCACCAACAACTCTAGCCTTAAGTATTGCTAAAGCTGCAAACATAACTGTAATAGGTTTTGCACGAGGTAGCAGAATAAATATTTATTGTAATGGACATAGAATGATTTAATCAAAGCATATTTAAAAATACACCAGGTTAAAACCCCCTGGTGTATTCTTATAACTAAAAATTAATTGTACTATTTACTTGCTCATGTTTCATCTATGTAAAAAATATTCATTGTAAGCACATTGAAAGAGTAAAACTATTTCATTGAAAATCTCTTTACATAAAAACAACTGTGTACTATTATAATATAATTAAGACTATATTTAAAGTTACAATTAATCAATTTATAAATTATAAATTATGGAGGTAAAAACAAATGAATATACAAAGTACTGATGTGGCAAAGGCTTCTATGGAAATGTCCATATCTTCTAGAGAAGATGAAAAGATATTAACTGAGTCTTTTAAAAATAAAGGAATTTTAACTGTGGCTGTAGATATTGGTGGAAATATTAATGCTACTGTATCAAAGGTCATAGAAAGAGCCTTAGTTGCATCTAAAAAGAAAGGGCTTATAAAGGAAGATTATCATGTACATGATGGTGCTGTAGTTGGAGCTACAAGAGAGGCTCTTGCTCAAATTATGCAAAAAGCAAATGGATTCAATGTAGGTGGTAAAGTTGGTATAGCTAGAAGTGGAGAGCATATTAGTGTATGCATATTTATGAGCATAGGATTACTCCATTTAAACGAAGTAGTAATTGGACTAAGTCACCGCTCTATTCCAGATGTATATTGACAAATTTAGATATACATACTACAATTACTGAGTAGAATAGTAGTTTTTAATAATACCCAAAATCAGATTAATAAAATAGTAGTATGGTAGTTTATGTAGAACATATAGAATTTTAAACCTAACGGATTTTTTTTGAAAAATTTCCTTAGGTTTGTATTGTTATATAAAAGTTCTGGTGACCCAGAACTTTTTTTTGTTTTCAATATTAAATTCAATATGAAAATATTATTTTTGGAGGATTGGTAGAATGGTAGCAAAGAAAAAAATTTCATTTCTAACAGCAGTTTTATTAGCTGCATCAATTTTAGGAGGGTGTGCAAAAACATCCGGAGGTAACCCTGATCAAAAACTTAATGACAAAAAAGTAATCAAAATTGGTATTACACAAATTGTCGAGCATCCTGCTCTTGACTCGGCTAGAGAAGGATTTATCGAAGCCTTAAAATCTAAAGGATATGAAGACGGGAAAAATATTAAAATAGATTATCAAAATGCTCAAGGGGATATGCCCACAACACAAACTATAGCTCAAAACTTTGTATCACAAAAAAAAGATTTAATATTCGCAGTGGCAACACCCGCGGCTCAAGCAGCTTTCAATTCAACAAAGGATATTCCAATACTTATAACTGCGGTAACAGATCCAGTTAATGCAGGTCTTGCAAAATCCCTTGAAAATTCTGGCACTAATGTAACCGGAACTTCAGACAATGTTCAGATAGAAGAACAGTTTGCACTGCTAAAAAAATTAATACCTAGTGCTAAGAAAATAGGTATTCTATACAATACAAGTGAAAGCAACTCAGAAGTCCAGGTTAACAATGCAAAGAAAGTAGCTAAAAACTTTGGACTAGAAATTGTAACGGCTGGGTTAACAAATGTAAATGAAGTGCAGCAATCATTAAATTCAATAATTGGAAAAATAGATGTACTATATGTTCCTACAGACAATGTATTAGCATCAGCCATGCCTGTTATAGCAAATGCATGTTTTAAGAAAAACCTCCCTATAATTGGTGCCGAAAAAGGGATTGTAGTCCAAGGTGCACTTGCGACTATTGGTATCGATTATAGCAAACTAGGATTTCAAACAGGACTTATGGCGGTAGATATAATTGAAGGTAAGAAGCCGAGTGAGATTCCTATTACAATGTTAAAAGATATGCAACTGTTTATTAATGAAGATGCAGCCAAGAAATTAAACATAAAAATCCCACAAGACTTAGCTACTAAAGCAGAAAAAATAACAGGCGGAGTCAACTAAATTATTAGAATTATAAATTTTATTTTTGGAGGATGGTAGTATGGTAGCAAAGGGAAAACAATTATTTCTAACAGCAGTTTTATTAACTGCTACAATATTAGGGGGATGTTCTGGAACATCTGCGAGTAACTCTGATCAAAAACTTAAGGATAAAAAAGTAATCAAAATTGGTATTACACAAATTATAGAGCATCCATCTCTTGACTTAGCTAGAGAAGGATTTATTTCCGCATTAAAATCAAAAGGCTATGAAGATGGTAAAAATATTAAAATAGATTATCAAAATGCTCAAGGTGATATGCCAACAGCTCAAAGTATAGCTCAAAACTTTGTATCACAAAAAGAAGATTTAATATTCGCAGTGGCAACACCTACTGCTCAAGCAGCGTTTAATGCAACAAAGGATATTCCAATACTTATAACTGCGGTAACAGACCCAGTTAATGCAGGTCTTGCGAAATACCTTGAAAATTCTGGTACTAATGTAACAGGGACTTCAGACAATGTTTCAATAGAGAAACAGTTTGAGCTGTTAAAAAAATTAGTACCCAGTGCCAAGAAAGTAGGTATTCTATATAATACCAGCGAAAGCAACTCAGAAATACAGGTTGAAAATGCAAAAAAAATATCCAAAAACTACGGATTAGAAATTATAACTGCAGGATTAACAAATGTAAATGAAGTGCAGCAATCATTAAATTCAATAATTGGAAAAATAGATGTACTATATGTTCCTACAGATAATGTTGTAGTTTCAGCTATGCCAGTTATAGCAAATGCATGTTTCAAGAGAAATCTACCTATAATTGGCTCAGAAAAAGGTGCAGTATCTCAAGGTGGACTTGCTACCATGGGGATCAATTATACTAAATTAGGTTTTCAAACAGGACTTATGGCTGTGGACATAATTGAAGGTAAGAAGCCGAGTGAGATTCCTATTACAATGTTAAAGGACATGCAATTATTTATAAATGAGGATGCAGCTAAGAAATTAAACATAAAAATTCCACAAGACTTAGCTAGTAAAGCTGAAAAAGTAAAAGGAGGAGTTAACTAATGTATATACTAATGAACGTGATTGAGCAAGGGTTAATATTCTCTATAGCAGCTTTTGGAATATATATAACCTATAGAATATTAGATTTTCCGGATCTATCAGTAGATGGTACCTTCCCTTTAGGTGCCGCTGTAACTGGTCTTTGCCTATTAAATGGAATAAACCCCTTTGCAGCATGTGTTTTATCTTTTGGTGCAGGATGTCTTGGTGGCATTTTAACAGGATTACTTCATGTTAAACTAAAAATAACCAACCTTTTATCAGGCATTTTAGTTATGATAGCACTTTATTCTATAAATTTGAGAATAATGGGAAAGTCCAATATTCCTTTATTTGATAAACAGACTATATTTTCTAATAACATAGATATTTTAATAATTTTATTTGCATTTATGATTATAGTAAAGATAGGTTTAGACCTATTTTTAAAAACTAAACTTGGGTTTGTTTTAAAGGCTGTGGGAGATAATCCCCAACTAGTATCATCCCTTAGTATAAATCCAGATAATATAAAATTAATTGGTCTTGCAGTTTCAAATGGGCTAGTAGCTTTATCTGGTTCAATGATGGCTCAATACCAAGGATTTTCTGATGTGGGAATGGGAACTGGAACTGTAGTAATGGGGCTTGCTGCCGTTATAATAGGAGAATCTGTATTTGGCAGAATTAGAGTATTAAAACCAACTACGACAGCATTACTCGGCTCAATGATATATAAAGGGTCCATAGCAATAGCATTAATGTTTGGACTCCCATCCACAGATTTAAAATTAATAACCGCTCTAATTGTAGTTTTAGCTTTATCTTTAAACGGTAAAAAATTAAGTTTTAAAGTAAAGCAATCTAAAGTTGGAGGTGAGTCTATTGTTAAAAATACAGAAGCTGCATAAAGTATTTAATAAAAACACTATAAATGAGAATGTATTATATGATAATTTATCTTTGAACATAAATAAAGGCGACTTCATTACCATAATAGGGAGTAATGGCGCTGGAAAATCTACTCTTCTTAACTTGATATGTGGTACTCTAAATGCAGATGAAGGCTCAATTATTTTAGCTGGAAAAGAAATAAGTAAACTGCCAGAATACAAAAGAACAAAGCATATAGGAAGAGTTTTTCAAGATCCTTCAAAGGGCGTTTCTCCAAACATGACAATACTAGAAAATATGTCTATGGCTTATAATAAAGGACATAGGTATGGCCTAAGGCTATGTGTAAATAAAAGAAATTTACAGATGTTTAATGAAATTCTATCTGAAGTTAACCTGGGACTAGAGGATAAACTTCATACTAATGCAGGGCTTTTATCAGGTGGACAAAGGCAAGCTTTATCATTAATGATGGCAGTAATGTGCAAACCGAAGCTTCTTCTTTTAGATGAACACATAGCAGCTTTGGATCCTAAAACCTCTGAACGGATAATAGAAATTACTGGCAAAGTGGTTAAGGACAATAAAATAACTACCCTTATGGTAACTCACAATTTAACTCATGCAATAAACTTAGGTAATAGACTATTTATGATGCATGGTGGGAAAATAGTTATGGATGTTTCAGGAGACGAAAAACAGAAATTAAGCATAGATAAACTATTAAAAGCCTTTGAAAAAGTTCAAGGAAATGAAGATGGCTTAAGTGACAGAGTTTTATTCTCTTAAATATCGAAATTTCATATAATAAAAAAGTATGCTAATTAAATTTTAGCATACTTTTTTATCTTACACATACGCAATTATTCGCCCCATTACCTCCACAGAAAACCCCTCAATAATACCATTCCCATAATAAGCTAATTGAAAAATGTTGCTAGCAATTACTAAATCCATAAGTGAATTTGCTTCTGACTCTTTCACTACCACCGTTAAGTTCATGAAGGCATCAGCAATTTTAGCTTTTTAAGAGCTTTTTTCTTAAGCCTTGCAAATTGATGATAGCTTTTATCACCGTCACAGGCTATTTCTCCTAAGGTTTTTTCTAAAAAATAATAGTTCTTTAGTATTTCTTTCTCTAAGGGCTCAAGTGTGGCAATAGCTGCATATAATTTTTTTACCTCGTCAAAGGCTATAACTTCATCCTCTAAGGTAAACTCATAATTACCTAAGCGATCTAGGTCTATCATATCACTATTTGGAACCTCCCTAAAATGCTTTATCTGTCCTTTTAGAAGTGCTCCATAGTTCATTCTTATAGTATTTATACAATATCCATTAAAACTATTGCTATCTACCTTGTACATAGCTATGGCTTTAATAACGGATAAATATCCGTGTTGGATAAGATCCTCCGTATTATACCCTGGGATGTGATACCTTGCAGATTCCTTGAATATGAGATATTTAAATTCGTCTATTATTTGTTCTGTAGCACCACACTCTTTAGTTTTAGCCATTTGGACTAATTTTTCCATGTTAATGCACCGCCTTTAATTTTTTTAACTTAGTTATACTAAGTCCTCATTATCCAGATGTCCTAATAACTTTTTTTCTAGGTCATCGAAATTATATTTTCTTTGTTCAAAATCACAAAATCCACTTTTTTTAACATTATTATTTAAGGCTATACTCCTTTTGCTAATCCATTTTTTTTGATATAATTTTACCTCATCGGTAGTTTTCATGCCGAGATTAATCCAGCTATCCAGTATTTTTGCGATATATTTCATGGTTTTAGCGTTGTATCTCACGGCCTCCTCTATCGCCATAATAATAACTTCACTAGCTACGTGGTTTATAAACTCTAATATTTTTTCATATTCCAGTGGAGTGATAGCATGTACATTTTCTTCAAATGTTTTAATTATATTTTTTATCCCCTCAGCAGTAGCTGAATTATTACAGTTTATTACTTCTTGCTTCTTACTTATTACTTCTTCTCTATTACTTACAAGCCCATTGCAAGCCCCTTCATTTTTTTTTATCTGTGACTTATTAGCTTCATTTTCAAATATTTCAAAAGCGGCATCATCAAATTTGAAGTTTTCAAAGATTTTATCTACATCTAACCCATTTGCATGACATTTACTAAATAGTATTTTGACGAACTCTTTATTCTTCACTTTAAGTAATTCCTTCTGTATACACTTAATTGTATTAATACTAGTTGGTACGTTGTATTTTATCCAATTGATAACCATAAGTTCCTTTGTACCCTCACAGTATAAAATCTTTTTATAATCACAGAATCTTTGAATAAGCTTCTCTACAGTTTCTCTGTTATACCCAGTATCATTCTCAATAGTTATAGTAGATAGTTCATAAATTCCGCACTGTGTTGTTTTGGAATTTGTTATTAGATATAAATAGAAGTATTTTTCCTCTGGAGTGAGCTCAAGCACAAAGCTGTCGGTCCAAAATTCTGTATAAAGCTGTCTATATTTAGCCATTATTTATTCCTCCATCCATATTAGTTTTAAATTAAACATTAAGTTATTTTTAATAAGGAGTCCAATCTTGATCATTCTCAGAGAATATATGTTCAATTTTCAGTCCGAAAGCATTAGCTATTATTTTCCTGTTTTCAGGTCGTGGATAGTGTTTACCATGTTCCCACTCCCAGAAATTCTTATGACTGGTAAAGCATTTTTCCCCTGCTAAAATCTGAGTCCATTTATTACCTACTCTCAAGATTCTAATTTTTTCATTCCAAAGGAGTTTATTATACATTTCTTCAACCATTTTCTACACCGCCACAGTTTATTTTGTAGTTTATTAACTTGTTTGTTAAATATATCACAGAAGAATTTATCTGTAAATTGCACAAATGGTCTTAGATAATTACAAATTATTACATAGTAAATTATTTACTTTTGAATACTTGATTCTCCTTCAGTTTAAAGGTACATTACCGTTATTTTCGTTTATTTCTTCTAATTTGATGATTATATAATATAAAATGATTCTTCATAAAAAATAGGAAGCGCCATTTTACTATTTTTATGCTATGCATGTAATAATTATGGATAATATGTTATAATTTGCTTGTAAAATAGTCAGAGATGGCTTGTATGATAAAATAGGGAGGGATATGAAAGTTAGAAAAGCAGTTATACCAACTGCAGGCCTTGGAACTAGGTTTCTACCTGCTACAAAAGCACAAACAAAGGAGATGTTGCCTATAGTTGATAAGCCTGCAATACAATACATCATAGAGGAAGCGGTTGCTTCGGGTATAGAAGACATATTAATTATTACAGGAAGAAATAAAAAATCTATTGAGGATCACTTTGACAAATCAGTAGAGCTTGAGTTAGAACTAGAAAATAAACATAATAATGACCTTCTTAAACAGGTTAGAGATATATCAAACATGGTAAATATACATTTTATAAGACAAAAGGAACCTAAAGGACTTGGACACGCTATAAATTGTGCAAGAGCTTTTGTAGGTAATGAGCCTTTTGCTGTTTTGCTAGGTGATGATATAGTTGATGCTAAGATTCCATGCCTGAAGCAACTTATGGATTGTTTTGAAGAAAAACAAACATCGATTTTAGGGGTTCAACAAGTAGATAAGGAAAACGTAGATAAATATGGTATAGTTGATGGACTTCGAGCATTTTAAAGTTACTTTTAGGTATAATAAAAGACATGGTCAACACCTCTATTTAGAAGTATTGACCATGTCTATAAGCTTTAAACTTAGCATTTTGTAGGAATATATACTACTTCTATAAATTTCAAGTAGTAATATTCATGATTACTTACTTTCTTTATACCAATTGTTCCACTTCTTCATATAAATTACTAAAGCTATCATTAGACTTTAAAGTTTGAAGATACTTCATAAATGGTATTTTTAACTCATCTCTTTTTAAAGCAAATTCCACTGTAGCCTCAAGAAATCCTAATTTATCGCCTACGTCATATCTTCTTCCTTCAAATATATATGCATACATATCTTTCTCTGAACATAATGTATTTAAAGCATCAGTTAGCTGAATTTCTCCACCTTTACCAGGCTTAGTATTATCTAATACATCAAATATATCTGGTGTTATAATGTATCTACCAAGTATAGCTACATTTGATGGTGCTACATCTACTTTAGGTTTTTCAACAAGATTATTTACCTTGTATATTCTATCACTGATTTGAAGTATTGCACAGGAGCCATCTTTTTCAAATTCCACTGGTATCTATAATTATTATAATATGTGATATACCTATCTATCATTTTCTTAATATTTTCAAGAGTAGTACAGGACTTTAAATCTATCTCATCTTTCATATGTCCAAAAAATGATTCTTGAGGGGCATTGTCCCAACAATTTCCTCTTCGCGACATTGACTGTGATAATTTATGCATTTTTAGTAGCTTTTGAAATGTTGGACTTGTATAATAACTACCTTGATCTGAATGAATAAAGGCATCTTTTGTTAACGTTACTCGTCTGTTTTTAACTAGCTTATTTATTGTATCTAAGGCTATATCAAGTGTTATTCTATCTGAAGTTTGATATGCGAATATTTCATTTGTTGAGGAGTCCTTAATTGTGGATAAGTAAGCCATTTTACTATTACCGTATGGTAAATATGTTATATCAGTAAGTAGAACCTTTCCTGGCGTAGCCTGCTTAAATTCATTATTCAGAGTCATTTTAATAGATCTAGAGCCTTTCTTATAGCCCCTTCGATTAAACACCTTCAATATTAAGTCTCTATGCTCTAAATCACGCTGCTCGTGTCCAATCCGTATATCCTTTGAATCAATATAATTATAGTACCCAGATCTAGACACTTCTGATAATTTGCATAAGTATCCAATTTTATTTTTACTTCTTGCCTTTCTAATATTTCTTCCTTAGTAAGCTCGGTAGAGCGTGGCCTCCCACTTGCCGTTTTTCTAGTGTATAATCCCATCTCTTTTATATGCAGTTCTCCACCTTTGTGATGATTGTTCAATTCTTTTCAACCCTATTATATTTATATCAAATCCATTTTCCTCAAAAATTTGTCTTGGTAGTTTTCCAGCTGTGTATTCATCAATAAATAATATTTTAAACTCATAGGTATATGTTATTGAAAGTTCACTAACTCTTAGAATAATTTTATTGTTTTCAAGCTTTTTAATGTCTTCTTTAGTAAATAGCATTTTACTCATTTGCCACCATCCTATCTATATATAAATTATACAAAAAAAGTACCTATAAACCAAACACTTTTTTCTAAGTGTCCTGCTTATAGGTACCAGTTTAATTCTTCATCCCTTTTTATTAATAGATTATTTTACTGTATAAACAACTGCATCATTTGTAGTTACTGTAAGTTCATTTACTTCTGACACTGTTATTGCAGTAACTCTTACTTGTAAAGCATCTTTAGCTGTTGAATCTGCTACTTTTGTAGCAGCTGCTAATTTAAATCTACTGTAGTATCAGGAGTTCCAAAATTAATTTGGATTGTCTTTACAAGTCCATTAGTAGTAGTACCTGAAATTGTAATCCAATCACCAGTCACCATAGAACCAGATATCATTCCTTTATTAGTAACAGCGAAATCTGAACCATTTGTTCTATTTGAGTTTGCCTCAACTATTATAAATTGAGATAATGACGAAGCTTTTGATCCATATTGATCTTCAGGTGCAAAGTAAACATTTTTTGTTACGCCAGTTTTACTTCCATCTGCATTATATTTTGCTAAAGTACTTCCTAATAACGCGCTATAATCACCAGTTAGTGATACAACATCGTCAGTTCTTGAAATACCTGCTACTTCAGTTGCTACACTAACACTTAAAGACTTAGCTAGTGGATCTACTGTTGAAGAAGTAACTGGTGTAGTTACTGTATGAACTAATCCATCAGCACCTAAAAGTGTTACTGTTAAGATTGTGCTAGATCCTGTTTTTGCTGGATCTGCTATTTTATTAGCAACTATTTCCACGTCGTCAGGAGCAGTAAGACTACCAGGAGCACCTGCAATTACTGTAAAGTCAGAACTAGTACTAGTTGCTCCTGTTATTGGAGTACCTCTTAATACTACTTTTGCTCCAGTTGATGTTGTACCATAAACTGTTGGGTTAGCATCATAATCATATGCTTGTGCACTGTCCTCAATAATAGAAGAAATACCATTAGAAACATATATAGGATCTGCAACTTCATCCATTGTATAATCCTTAATATCTGCATCTGCAAGAACTGTAAATGTTTGTGCTTTTGAATCAATAACGATTGCATCGCCAGCTGTATTTAACTTACTTGTATCAACCAAATTAAATGTAACTGTTGCTGATCCACTTTCTTTTGCTTGAATAGCAATTTGAGTTTCGCCTTGTCCTGCATAGTTTGAATCTACTGAAACAACCTTCGCATTATCTGTTGTTGCTGTAACCTTATAGTTTGCATAAGTAGCATTATCACTATCATTTATATCAACATCTCTACCATATTGATCTGTAATAGTTAATCCGCCATTATCCCATCCAAAGTCTGCCATTTGAACTGCTGTATTACTATCCTCGCCTTTTTCTTGCATAACAGAATTCAATACTGTAGTGTCTAAAGATAATGAATCAGCTAAAACAGGTTTTTGAATATTAATAGTTACACTGCTATAATTTCCTGATTGTGTCATTGCTGATAAAACTAAAGGTACAGAAGTTGATGATTCATTACGTGTTGGTACATTCTTCAAAGAAAGTGTTCCATCAGAATTTCTAACTTTTTTCAAATTGTTAAATGTTACTAAATCCTCTGAGAAATCACTAAACTTAGTTAATTCAACCCCATTTTGATCCATTGCTATGAAAGGAATATTCTTTGACTCACCAGAAGCTATAGAATCATTTGGAGCTAATATTCTAAATGTATCTACCTCTGCTTGTTTCTTTAATGTAGTAGTTATTTGTGAAGTTGATCCTGTCCAAGTCATTGCAGTTATTATCAATGGCATATCAATTGAAATAGATCTACTATCAGCTTTAACTTCTATTAGTCCTTTGTTTGAATCTTCTGGATCTTGTACAAGTTTAGCTGTTACATATGGGCTTGATGTAGTTAAAGTTAACTCACCATCCTTACCAGTAAATATTAAACCCTTTTTCATAAGAGTATAGTTTGATGTAGCATTTCCACTGATATCTGTAGCTGTAAATCCAGCATAGAATATATCTGTAGTATCTCCTGCAGTCAACACTTTGTTGTCTTTATTAGTTAATTCAGTAAGTTCTATACTGCTTAATGTACCAACTTGTGATGTAACTTCTAATGTAGCAGATCCTGAAACTCCAGTACTTGTATCATTAGCAGTTATTGTTACTCCTGCATTAAATGTCATAAGATTTAAACCAGTAGCTGGTGTTACTGTAAGTAATCCTTTTCTAGCTTCAACAGTACCTACTCCTGATTGGAATTGTACGTTATTAGCTAAAGCTCCATTTGTAATATCAACTCCATATTGATCTAACATGTTATAAGTTGCATATCCTAGCTGGTCATCACCATTTCCAGTTACCCCGAGTTTAGAAGAAGTTATATTAATCTTAGCTACCTTTTGTTCAGTTATAGTTACGTCTGATGTTCCAAGATCTGTTGTACCATCCATTACATTAACTGTATAAGTTCCTGATGTGAATTTTGTATCTTTCTTTAATGTAGCTATTGTTCCAGTAGTATCCCAACCAGTTGTTACTACTACATCATTTCCTGCTTGTGCAACTTCAAATGTAAGGTTTGATGCATCTTCTGGTACTTTACTGAATTTTACTGAAATATCATTAGCGCTAATAGCACTTACTGATTCAACTCCTACTACTGCATCTGATTTCACTGCTTCAATAGCATCTGCTGCTGATGTTGTAACTTTTCCACCAAGTCTAACTATTTCACTGTCAGCTTTTATGTTATCTGTTACTACATTAATCAATTTTGCATTGATTCCATCTTGTGAATCAACTAAAACTATAGGATTATTTCCTTTAGCTGCATAAGCTGAACCTACAAGAGCATCTACTAAGTTAGCATTTGTTCCTTTTGCAAGGAATATTT
>NZ_JBNMNU010000059.1:0-24384 GCF_051278035.1 Clostridium sp. | reverse complement strand
TCAAAATCCGGATATAAGTCTGAAGTAACAGTATATGAATGTGAAAGTTGTGATGATTGTCAACATAAATCAAAGTGTACCAAGGCTGCTGGCAATAGAAAAATGCAAGTATCAAAACTATTTATTGAAAAAAAGACATAGATCTTTAACTAACATAACAATTCCCGGAGGGATTTTGTTAAGAATGAATAGGTCAATTCAAGTTGAAGGTGCATTTGGAGTTATGAAAGAAGACCATGGGTTTAGACGCTTTTTAACAAGAGTAAAAAACAACGTAAAGATTGAATTTACATTATTAAGTTTTGGATTCAACATAAATAAACTGCATAGTAAAATACAAAATGATAGATGCGGTTTATTTTTACATCACAAAGAAATTGCCTGATAATTAAAATTGAATATTAAAATTTGGAGATTCATTGATCTCCTTTTTGTTGTACAAAAAAATAAAAATACCAATAATGATTAACCGTAAATTTAATAATTATCATTGGATTTTTTATAAAATCATTAGAAAAGAGGATGCCTCTTTTAATGATTAAAATAATCATTTTGAGACATCCCCTTTATAAGAAACTTTATAGGTTTTTTGCATATCTCGTTATGTTGCCTTCTTCTTGCCATTTAGTAACAGATTCTGTCCACTTCTTATTTTTTTCTTGTGTTAAAAGTGTTTTTTGTATTTCTTCCTTTACTGTTTCAAATTTCTTTACATCAAACTCTTCTTTTTCAATAACTTTTATTAAATGAACTCCAGATTCACTTTTAACAGGTTCCGAAACCTTACCTTTCGGTGTGGCAATCGCCGCCGCTAAAAAAGCTGGGTCAATTTGAGTTTCAGTGTACTCTACAAATCCTAAGTCTCCACCATTATCTTTACTAGCTGTATCTATACTTTTTTCTTTTGCAAGCGCTGCAAAATCTTCGCCTTTATCTAACCTTTTCTTAATTGCCACTGCTTCATCTTCTGTTGCAACTAAAATATGTGATACTTTAACTCTATTTGGCTTTTCTGTAAACTTAACTGAATTAGCGCTGTAATAAGCTTTTTCCTTAGCCTCATCTACTTTAACATCTTTTGTTATCTCTTCGTATAGTGCATTTTGAACAATACTTGGTTTTATTCTTTCTTTCAATTCTTCTTCCGTAATATTAGCCTTTTTAAGTTCTGCTTTATACTTTTCTTCACTTTCCAAACTTTTCTTTATTTGATCCAATTGTTTGGTTATTTCAGTATTTACCTTTTCTTCCGTAGGCATTACTTTTAATTCTTTTGCTTTATAATCTATGATTTCCAAAGCAATTAAACTTTCTAATATTTTAGTTTTTTGTTCTTTTATTTTAGCTATAGCTTCAGTATTAGTGGCATAATCTTCTCCGTACTGTTCCTTGATTTGAGGCAAGATTGCCGCTAACTCCTTATCCACCTCTCCTCTTGTTACTTTAGTGTCAAAAACCTTTGCCACCACACTTTTAGCAACACCTTCTGGTGTTTTTTCGATCATATTACAGCCAATTAACGATGTAGTTAGTATAGTTATTAAAGCTATACCAATTATTTTTTTTGCGTTTCTCATTTCATTTCCTCCATCCTATATATGATATTGTGATTTAAATTGCTAATACAACACCTATTAATTTTATCATAAATTTATTTTTTTTCAACTATACTTTTTATATACTTCACAATGTCTATGAGATTTGTAATAGTAGCTTCTTTTGTTAGATTCTTGTTTTTGTATGCGAAGGCTGGTTTACTACCTAGCTTAAACACGATGCTCCTATTGTATTTGTTAATTAGTCCTTTAACTAATGATCCATTTATCCTATCGCCACTATCAAATTGTAGTATTACCTCCTCATCTGCATCCTTTATTTCTAAAATCCCTACCTTTGATGCCATACTTCTAAGATAAGCTATATTCATAAGATTTGCAACAGGCACTGGTATATCTGAAAATCTATCCACTATTTCCTCCTGTATGTCTAACATATACTCATAACAATCAATAGCAGCAATTTTTTTATAGATTTCAATCTTCTGTGACTCATCTTCGATATAGGTACCAGGAATATATGCATCTATTTTAATTTCAACAGAGGTTTGAATAGATTCAACTTCCACATCTCCCCGTATATGTTTCACTGTTTCTTCGAGCATCCTACAGTATAAATCATAGCCTATTGAAGCCATATGTCCATGTTGAGCTCCTCCCATCATATTCCCAGCTCCACGAATTTCAAGATCACGCATTGCAATTTTAAAACCAGACCCGAGCTCTGTAAAGTCTTTAATTGCCTTAAGTCTTTTTTCAGCTACCTCAGTTAACACCTTGTCTTTTTTATAAGTAAGATACGCGTAAGCTATTCTATTTGACCGCCCAACTCTTCCTCTTAATTGATAAAGCTGAGAAAGTCCCATCTTATCAGCTTCATAAATTATTATGGTATTTGTATTTTGAATGTCTATTCCTGTCTCAATTATGGTAGTACACATTAATATATCATACTTATTCTCCATAAAATCTATCATAACGGATTCAAGTTCCCTTTCTGTCATTTGGCCATGACCAATACAAACTCTTGCTTCAGGAACTAGTTTACCTATATATGCTGCCATTTCTTTCATAGTTTCTACTCTATTGTACACAAAGAAAACTTGACCATTTCTATTTAATTCTCTTAGAATCGCATCCCTTATTAGTTGATCATTAAACTCCACCACGTAAGTTTGTATTGGATATCTTTCCTCTGGCGCAGTTTCTATCACACTTATGTCTCTTACTCCTGTAAGCGACATATGAAGGGTTCTTGGGATCGGAGTCGCTGTTAGGGTGATTACGTCTACATTCTTTCTGATACTCTTTATTTTCTCCTTATGAGTAACCCCAAATCGTTGTTCTTCATCTATAATTAATACCCCTAAATCTTTAAATTTCACATCCTTTTGAATTATTCTATGGGTACCTATTAATATATCAACATTTCCTTCTTTTGCAGCCTTAAGAACAACTTTCTGCTGTGCTGGCGTTCTAAATCTACTAACCATTTCAACTTTTACCGGAAAATCGGAAAATCTTTTAGTAAGATTTTTATAATGCTGCTCAGCTAATATAGTAGTTGGTACTAGAAACGCTACTTGTTTACCATCCATTACTGCTTTAAACGCCGCTCTAACAGCTACCTCTGTTTTGCCATATCCAACATCACCACATATTAATCTATCCATAGGTTTATCTGATTCCATATCCTTTTTAATCTCTTCAATCGCTATTATTTGATCTGGTGTTTCCTCATATGGAAATTCCTCTTCAAATTGTTTTTGCCATACGGTATCTTTGCTATATCTATATCCCTTAAGTGTAGACCTTGTTGCATAAAGTTTTACCAATTCCTCTGCAATATCTGCAATAGAGTTTTTTACCTTATTTTTGGCCTTGGACCACTCTATTCCACCTAGTTTGCTAATCTTTGGGGATTTACCTTCACTCCCTATATATTTTTGCACCATATCTAATTGTTCTACAGGAACATAAAGGGTATCACAAGCACTATATTCAAGGACTAAATAATCTCTTTTATGACCATGAACCTCTAACTGACTAATTCCTTTGTACACACCAATACCATGATTTACGTGAACAACATAATCAGAAAGTTTAAGTTCTGTAAAACTTTTTATTTTGCTTGCTCCTTTTTTACTGGAACGACTCACAGTTTTTCTTTTTGCTTTTCCAAAAACCTCTTTGTCTGATATAACACATATCTTTAGCTCTGGATATTCAAACCCCCTTAATTGATTACCAAAAGTAACTATTATTTCTCCGAACTCAATTTTAGAAATACTATCTTTATATACACTATCAATGCCTCTGTCCCTAAGTGTATCTATAAGTCTTTCTCCTCTAGTTCTTGTACCAGAAAGAATTACAATTTTATAGCCTTTCTGCTTTTTATCCTTTATATCTTCAATAAGAAGGTCTAGCTTTCCATGATAATCATTAGCCTCTATTTGAGAAAAAGATACTATAGATCTTGGCTTAAGCACTTTTACAGATTTAGCAATAGACTCTAATGTCATCACTTCAAGTGTTCCTAAATCGTGATATATGTCGTCCTTATTAATTAGATTTTCTGCTTGTTTAGGAAGTATATTTCCTCTTTTTAAGAAATTCTCGTAATTTTCTTGAAACTCAAAATACACACTATCCAGTTTCCCAGAGCATCTCTGTGCATCATCAACTACTATAAAACAATCCTTCATATAGTCTAAAAAAGTGGATGTATTATCGTAAAAATAAGGCATATAACTATCCACAGAGTCAAAGCTCCAAGTTTCTTTAAGCTGTTCTAAGTTAACATTAACTAAAGACTTTATTCTTTCCATACTTTCCTTGTCTTTTCTCTTATTAAAGCTACCTAATACATTTTGTAAATCTTCCTTTATTTTATTATATCCTTTATTCATTATCTCCTCAGTTAATATTATTTCCTTTGCTGGAAATATATCTATTTCATTTACCTTATCAATGCTCCTTTGAGTTTCGCTATTGAAGGTTCTTATAGAGTCTATTTCCTCATCAAAAAGTTCTATTCTAAATGGTAACGCTGAAATAGGAGGGTATACATCTATAATCCCTCCCCTTATGGAAAACTGTCCTTTAGTATGGACCATATCAACTCTTTCATATCCACACTGAATTAATTTCTCTGAAAAAGTATTAATGTTTAATGTATCTCCAACAGATAATTCGAAAACATATTTTTGAAATAAATCTAAAGGAATATATGTGGCTGCTAGGGCTTCTATACATGTAATTATTACTTTTTTACCCTTTTCAGTAATTTTTTTCATTACTTTAAGTCTTTCCCATCTAAGGTCACCAGATACCGCATCTACATTATAAAATCCCACTTCTCTAGTTGGATAATAATACACATCATTCGCGTAGAAACATAAATCTTCATAAATATTTTTAGCCTCTACATCACTGTGCGTTAGAATTAGTAGGGATTTATCCATTTGTTCGTACACACCGCTTACTAGATAGTTCTTAGCAGATTCTGATAGCCCATATACGCCAATTGGAAACATTTTTTTTTCTACATTTGCTATTATATTTTTAAACTGACCACTCTCTTTTAAAGGCTTCATAAGCCCTTTTAGCCTCATGCTAACACCTCTCACTCACTACATAAATTATACATATTGTTTTAATAATGATTTTATTTAAGCACTAAAACTATTAAATTCATTCATAGCTTCCACATATCCTTTTGCAATTATAGTTTCAACAGCTTTTATACTAGCTTCAAAAGTCTTTTCTACGAGCAGACGATCTTCTTTAGAAAATCGCCCTAAAACGTGGGGTATTAATGATTTTTGCGGTTGTCCTACCCCTATTTTTATTCTTGTAAAGATATCTGATGATAAATTAGAAATAACACTTTTGATACCGTTATGTCCTCCAGCACTCCCTTTACTGCGTATTCTTAATTTACCCGCATCCAAACTAATATCATCATATATTATGATGATATTTTCATTTGGAATTTTGTAAAAAGAGACTGCTTCTCGCAAACTCTCTCCACTTAAGTTCATATATGTACTAGGCTTTAAGAGAATAACTTTTTCACCCGATATATTAACTTCTCCAATTACACCTTTAAATTTTATCCTATTAATACTAACATTATACTTATCCTTCATTAAGTCAATTATATCAAATCCCACATTATGTCTTGTATGTCTATATTCATCTCCCGGATTTCCTAGTCCAACTACTAAATACATCGTTACCTCCAAATATTCTTATGTTTATGATATTTATCTAACACATAATTATTTTAATTCTTTTATTAATAATATTATACTATAATATTATTAATATCCACACTAAATAAAAATATTACAACTCCCTATATGCTTTTTTTAAATTAATGCAAAAAATAACCAGTAGATACACTAGTTATTTTAGTTTACTTTTAATTCAGATAGTACTATACTAAATTCTTTTATTTCACCATTTCTCCATATCTTACAATGCAAATCATCATGAACTTTGTACCCTTCCATAACGTAATTTAAATCTTCCATGTTTTTAATACTCTTCCCACCTATTTCAGTTATGATATCAGTAGGCATAATTCCAGCTATATCTGCTCCACTTTCTCGTGTAACTTCTTGCACATACACTCCCTCTACACCGCTACTCGCCGCCGAAATTGCAGTTTTGCCATCAATACCTATAGATGGTCTAATAACCTTACCATAAGCCATCAAATCACTAATAATATCTTGAGCTTCATTTGATTTAATAGCAAATTCTCTTCCAGAATCGTCATCAGAAGAACTTATTTTTAAGCTATTTATACCAATAACCTCTCCATAGATGTTGCATAATGCTCCACCGTTACTTCCAGGATTTATAGCTGCATCTGTTTGTATTACCGTATATATGGATTGTTCCTCAGTTTTTCTATCAATTATGTTAATTTTTCTGTCTGTGGAGCTTATAATTCCTGCAGTAACCGTTCCCGTGAAATTTTTCCCCAGTGGGTTTCCAATTGCAATAGCGCTATCTCCAACTTTAATCTTTGATGAATCTCCAAATTTTGCAATGGGCAAATTATTAGCTTCAACTTTTATAACCGTAAGACCCGTTCTTTCATCCGTTCCTACTAATAGTGCGTCCAAAATATTATCGTTACTAAGTTTTACTTTTATTTCCGTTGTTCCTTCGATTACCTGATAATTAGTAATAATAAATCCATTACTTTTAAATATAATTCCAGAACCACTACCCTCTACACTATCCCACAATTCTTCTTCCTTATTACTAATACCAACTACTACCGGTGAAACCTTTAGCGCAACTTCAGAAATAGGATTGTCGTATGTTCCACTTATATTATTCCCTAAACCTCCTGAATCTAAAACATCTTTATTAATTACATAACGCGCTGTAATCCCACCAGAAAGTGATGCTATAAGTATAAAACTAAATATTTTTAAAAAGACTTTGAAATAATTCTTTTTATTATTTTTTCTAAATTTAATTTCGCCAAAAATTTCATGATCAGATTCTACATTCTTCCACATAGCATCTCTTATTTCTTCAGAAGAATTATGGTTATCCTTTTTACTCACAACATTACCTCCTACTGGTTATAATCTGATTGCAGGAACGCTTTTACCCTTTTATAAGTTATTTTACTTTGGTTAATGTAAAAGTAAAACAAACACCATGCTCCTTATTTTCAACCCATATATCTTCTTGTAACTGAGTTATTATATTTCTCACTATAGATAATCCAAGCCCAGTACTCTCTTTTGCTGTCCTTGATTTATCTCCTTTATAGAATCTATCCCAAATATGTTTCAAATCTTCTTCAGCTATTAGAGGGCCTTCATTAAAAACGGATATAAACGCTTTTTTTCCTTTAGTTTTTGAGCTGATCTTTATTTTTCCACTGGCGTTTACGTATTTTATTGCATTATCTAGTAGGTTTGTAATGACTTGCACTAACCTATCTGTGTCTCCAACTACAAACAAATTATCTTCATCAAAGCACACATCTACGGCTACCCTTTTTTCTTTGATTTTAGTTTCATTTTTTATAACTGTTAATCTAATAATTTCATTTATATCCACTTCCATAATCCTTAAACTAAACTTCCCTGCTTCTATTGCCGACATATCCAATAAGTCGTTTACAAGCCTTGTTAATCTTTGAATTTCTTCATATGCAATTGATAAATAGTATTTTTCTTTTTCCTCAGGAATTACCCCATCTAATATTCCACTAATAAAACCCTTAATTGATGTTATAGGTGACCTAATCTCATGAGATACATTAGATATGAAATCCCGTCTATTTTTTTCTATTTTTTCTACCGAATCAGCCATAAAATTAAAGGACTGAGCGAGTTCTCCAATTTCATCATTAGATTTCAAATAAACCCTTTTATTCACATCGCCATTAGATATTTTCTTAGCTACTGAATTAATTTCAGCTAAAGGCTTTATAATTATTTTCTGAGAGAAATAATATATAACTATACACGAAAATATTATTGCAAAAATTGCTGATATCCAAATTATTTCATAAACACGTTTTAGTGATTCACTTAATTGTTCAATGGAATTATATAATATAATAGACCCTTTAAAGCCACCTACATCACCCATTATTGGCGTGCCGTAAATTCTTACAGGTTTATCAAACACCCCCGCATAAGGACCCGTTATTTCAAATGTATTCCCAAGTCTAAGCTCCTCTAATTCCTTTGCAAACACCTGTGTGCCAATAAATTTCTCGTGTTCCTTATTAGATACCGCATAAACATAACCATAGCTATTTGCAAGCCAAATATCTGACTTTATATACTCCCCAAACATCATTATTTTTTCATTTACTTCCTGGTACGTAACCTCACCGTCCAAATATTTGAGGGCGTATCCTTGTATCAAATAGGAATTTTCCAAAAACTGTTGTTTTCGCTCATTAAAGAAATAATTTTGAAACCAATAAGATAAAAACGAAGCGATAAATATTAAGCTGAGAGATATTATAATTGTATAGGTGGCTAGCATCTTAAAAAACAGCCCTTTTTTAACCATTTATTTCACCTCGAATTTATATCCTACTCCCCAAACAGTCTCAATTTGCCAATTGGGTCCTCCTTGAAGCTTTTCCCTTACTCTCTTAACATGCACATCCACAGTTCTAGAGTCACCTGGATAATCGTATCCCCAAACTTCACATAATAATTGTTGCCTAGTAAATACTCTGTTCTTATTAAGCGCTAAATAATGTACTAATTCAAATTCTTTAGGTGGCATTTTTACCTCTTCACCTTTATATGTAACATTATAAGAATTAATGTCAATTTCTAGTCCGTCAAAATTCAAAACTTCTTTACCGCCATTATCTAAGTTATAACGTCTTAGTACAGCTTTTACTCTTGCAATTATTTCTTTTGGTTCAAATGGCTTTACTACATAATCATCTGCTCCAAGTTCTAAGCCTAATACCTTATCAAAGGTTTCTCCTTTAGCAGTAAGCATAATAACCGGCGTTTCATAATCTTTTCTTATCCATTTTAGAACATCAATTCCATCAATATAAGGTAACATTACATCTAGAAGCACCAAATCTGGTTTGTAGCTTAAAAAAGCCTCCTGTGCAGCCTTTCCATCATATGCTACTTTAGTTGCATATCCTGAACTTTCAAGATACATTTTAATTACCTCAGCAATGTTTTTATCATCATCAACTATTAATATTTTCCCTATAGTCCCTTCCATATCAGTACCTCCAAATTATTTTCTCTATTTTTATTTAGTCTTCTTATTCACGGTGTGATTTCATTAACTAGTAATTGTGATTTTATTTTTCTGAAGATTCTTTATACATAATTAATCTTATAACTAACTTATCACACTTTGCTAATAACTTATTAGTTTTTTTTAAAATGTTACAATTTATTCACCATTTGTTTCGAATTTTACTATTAAAATTATTAGGATTAATTATATTATAATCATTATTATATAATTAATCCTAATAATTTTAAGGAGATTAAGTAACTAATATTAAAAATAGCGTTGCCCCATTATGAACATAACAGTGCAACGCTTTTAAAATATGTATCTATAAATTACAATTTTTCACTTTAAATTACCATAGGGTAATAAAATATATTAAACATCCTCAAATAATTTACTTACAGAGACATTCTCATATATTCTCCTTATGGCCTCCGCCATAATTGGAGCTACAGATAATGTAGTAAATTTTTCACTGTGTTTACTTTCTGGAACTTCAATAGTATTTAATATTATTAACTTTTTTATTACTGAATCATTTATTCTTTGAATAGCAGGCCCAGATAACACACCATGACTGCAACAAGCATAAACATCTTTTGCTCCGAGTTTAACTAATGCATTCGCACCATTAGTTATAGTTCCAGCTGTATCTATCATATCATCCATCATGATACAAGTTTTTCCCTTAATATCACCTATGACGTTCATAATTTCTGCTACATTAGCCTTTGGTCTTCTCTTATCGACTATAGCTATTTGTGCATGTAACTTATCTGCGAATTTTCTTGACCTAGCAACACTTCCAAGATCTGGTGCAACTACAACTACATCATCCCTATCTTTAAATCCATTTTGGATAAAATATTTTGCAAGTATAGGTGTTCCCATTAAATTATCAACTGGAATATTAAAATATCCTTGTATCTGAGCTGCATGCAAATCCATGGTAAGTACTCTATCTGCTCCTGCTGTTGTTATAATATCTGCCACAAGCTTAGCTGTGATTGGGTCTCTAGCTTTTGCTTTTCTATCTTGCCTTGCATACCCATAATATGGAATAACAGCAGTTATTCTTCCTGCTGAAGCCCTCCTAAAGGCATCAATCATAATAAGTAATTCCATTAAATTATCATTCACTGGTGCATTAGTAGATTGAACAACAAATACATCTGCTCCCCTAACTGTTTCGTGAATATTAACAGATATTTCTCCATCACTAAAAGTTCCCACTTCTGAATCTCCAACTGTTAGTCCTAGTATATCAGCTATATCTGAAGCTAATTTAGGATTTGAGTTACCGGTAAAAATCTTAATGTTTTTGCCATTGTTTATCATATGTAGTCCTGATTATCAAAATCCATACAACTTTTATATAAATATGAATTTTCATTCTGTCCACTAAACAAAACGGTAGTATCGTAGGTTTTAAAAATCTTATACACCCACTTTACTGCAAAAATCAGTTTTACACCTCCCTTTTTAATTTACTTATTAAACTGTTTTTTAAGGCCTTTTTTAATTACCCAGTTTTCAATGTTTACTTGTCTTGCCCTAGCTATTGATAATGCATTTTCAGGAACTTCTTTTGTAATTGTAGAGCCAGCCGCAATGTATGCATTATCATTAACTTTTACGGGTGATACTAGATTAGTATTGCAGCCTATAAAGGCATTATTACCTATTATAGTTTTATATTTTGATTTTCCATCGTAATTTACAACCACAGTCCCGCAACCGAAATTACATCCACTTCCAACCTCGGCATCACCAATATAAGTAAGATGAGATACCTTTGTATTATCCCCAATAATCGACTTTTTAATTTCAACAAAGTCCCCTATTTTAGCATGTTTGCCTATGATACTTTCTGGTCTAATATAAGCAAAAGGTCCAATCGTAGTTTCCTCACCTATTTGACTTTGGATTACAACAGAACTTTGGATAGAAACACCATTTTGAATAATACTATCAGAAATCCTATTATTTTGATAAAGAACACAGTCTTCTTTAATAATAGTCTTACCCTCCAGTATATTACCTGGATATATAATAGTATCTTTACCTATTACAACCTCCGAATCTATGTATGTATTCCTGGGATCAATTATTGTAACTCCATTCTCCATATGCATTCTATTTATTCTTTTTCTCATAATTAATTCTGCATCTGCAAGTTCTACTTTAGAATTAACAGCAGTAATTTCCTGAACCGGTACATCAAACGCTCCAACTTTACATCCTTCACTTTTCAAAATACCTATAACATCTGTTATATAGTACTCCCTTTGAACATTATTATTATTTAATTTATCAAGGCTATTAATTAGTTGTTTTATATCAAAACAATACATTCCTGAATTTATTTCTTTAACTAATATCTCTTCACTTGTACAATCTTTAAACTCGACTATTTTTTTAACCTCACCATTTTCATCCCTAATTATTCTGCCATACTTTGCAGGCTCATCATGACTTGAGGTTAATATAGTAGCTTTAAATTCACCTTTTTCATGATAATCCACCAGTTCTCTAACAGTTTTTTCAGTAATTAACGGACCATCTCCAACAAATATTGCTACAGTGCCTTCACTACAACCTAGAAATTCACTAGCACACATTACCGCATGCCCTGTACCCAATTGCTCCTTTTGAAGTGAGTAACTTATCTTTCTATTTTGTGTTCCACTTTTGAGCTTATCTGCTCCTTTGCCAATTACCACATTAACGGTTTCAATATCTGCATTTCTAATAGTGTCAATAACATGGTTTATCATTTCTTTTCCGCAAACCTTATGTAGAACCTTAGGAGTATTAGAGTTCATTCTTTTTCCTTCACCCGCAGCTAATATTATAGCGCATTTATACAAATAAAACACCTCTTCATATATTAATTCGACAAATTAAAACATTATTTATTATATCATCTTCAATTAAAATACCACTTATATTATATTTTATATAACCCTTAATTGCAACCAAGCTTGAACATTATTTATGCTTTTAGCTAAAAAAATAAAAAGGGGGTTCCCCCCTTTTTATACCTCCACTTTTTCTTCTACTTTTTCTTCTGCATTTTGTTCTACTTTTTCTATTACTTTTCGCACTACTGGTTCTTCATTTTTTACTTTTTCATACTCGCTCAAGATAGCTGCTTGAATCTTTTCTCTTGTACCAGTATTTATTGGGTGTGCTATGTCCTTAAATTCTCCATCCGGAGTTTTTCTGCTCGGCATAGCAATAAAAAGTCCACTTTGTCCTTCTATAACTTTAATATCATGAACAACAAATTCATTATCAAAAGTTATCGATACAATCGCTTTCATTTTACCCTCTGTAGCTATTTTTCTAATTCTAACGTCTGTAATTTCCATACACTCCACCTCCAAGTTGCGTTAATATTATACTATTTCTCTATAACTTGAATATTTCCTTCTTAATATTCGAAAAAATATTTAATTTTTTGAATATTATGCCTTTTCAGTGATTTTTGATGAAATTAACAGTGGTTTACCATCTTTAGTTACCCCTTTAAACTGAATAATTGAAATGTAATCTTCTATAAGCTTATGCTCATGTTCAATATTATCAATAAGAACTCCAATGCCCAAAACTTCACTTTCAAATTCTTTAAGCAAATTAATTATCCCTCTTGCAGTTCCTCCTGCTTTCATAAAATCATCTACAAAGATACAATTACTTCCTTTTTTGATAGATTTTTTCGAAAGAGACATAGTCTGAATTCTATCACTTGAACCAGATATATAATTTATACTAACAGTACTTCCCTCAGTTACCTTAGTATCACGCCTTACTATAACTAATTGAACCCCTAGCATCTTTGCTACTTCAAAAGCGAGTGGTATTCCTTTAGTCTCAACTGTTACCACATAGTCTATATTTAGTTCACTAAAAGTAGACGCAAGAATCACCCCTGCTTTATGCACTATTTCTGGATTATACATAATATCAGTCATATATATAAAATTGCCCGGTATTATTCTATCCTTTTGTGTTAAAATCTCACATAACTCATCTGCAAATATACCACTTTCAATGTTCGATATTCCACAGATATATTTTACGCCACCAGATGCACCTGCAACTGTTTCAACCCTTCCCATGGATAACTTATTTAACGTTTCACGAACAATAACAACATCTTCGCTTATTGTGGATTTAGCTGCATTAAATAATTCTGTGAATTTTTTTAAATTAATTGTCTTGTTAGGGTTTTCTGTTAATATTTTAGTAATACCTGTAACCCTTTGATTCCTACTATATTTATCCATAACATCACCTGTATTTATATTTATTTTACGAATTATATCAAAAAAATATCGCTTATCATTCGCAATTTTATTGTAATTCAATTTTGTAATTATTACAACGGTTATCTGATTAAATTTTAAACATAAAAATATTATTACTTATTTGTATTGTTTTTATGTTATTTTGTATATAATTAAGAGGTAACTATTAATATTACAAAATATTATAGGCGAAAACTTTATAATGATGCTTTATATACATTAATTTGTTACAATCAATACTAATGCAATTCGCATATATTAAACAAGTGTAATTATTTTGAGGAGTTGATATAATGTCTTTTGATTTTATAAGAGATAAAAACAAAAAAGTCCATTTCATAGGAATTGGTGGTATAGGCATGAGTGGCCTTGCAGAAATCCTTATAAAAAACGGCTATAAGGTTTCCGGATCTGATATGAAGTTATCACACATAACAAATAAACTTAAAGAACATGGTGCACGAATTTGTATAGGCCATAATACTTATAACATAGTAGATGCAGATTTAGTTGTTTACACTGCCGCTATTTCTCCTGACAACCCTGAATATATTAAAGCTATGGAGTTAAATCTGCCTTTAATGGATCGCGCCCAATTTTTAGGTAGTATTATGAAAGGACATAAGTATAATGTAGCCGTATCAGGTACCCACGGCAAAACCACAACAACTTCCATGATAGCTCACATCATTTTAAACGAAGATGTGGACCCTACCATACTAGTAGGTGGAGAACTTGATGCCATCGGAGGCAACGTTTTAGCTGGGAATGGTGACTATTTTATTACAGAAGCCTGTGAATATAAGGAATCATTTTTAAAATTCTTCCCTTCTATAGGTACAATATTAAATATAGATGCAGATCACCTAGATTACTATAGGGACATAGATCACATTAAAGATGCCTTTAAAAAATTCATTAATATTATACCCGCTGAAGGCTATTTAGTTGCAAATATAGACGATAAAAACGTTAAAAATATCCTAGAAAATAATTATGACTGTAACATACTGACCTATGGTATAAATGAAGGAACTCTTAAGGCAAAAAATATAAGATATAATGAGCTCGCTTGTGCTACCTTCGATGCATATAAAGATGACAAATTTCTATTTCAAATAAATCTTAATGTGCCAGGACAATATAATGTTTTAAATTCTCTTGCAAGTATTGCTACTTCACTAATACTTGGTTTTTCCGAAAATTCAATTGTTAGAGGTCTATCAAGTTTTACTGGTACACATAGAAGATTTGAACTAAAAGGCTCTAAAGATGGTGTAACTGTTATTGACGATTATGCTCACCATCCTACAGCGATTAAAGCAGCACTAAGCGCTGCAAAAAATTACCCTCACAATAAAATTTATTGTGTTTTTCAACCCCATACTTATTCAAGGACCCAAAGTTTATTTGAAGATTTTTCAGGTTCTTTTTATGATATGGACAGTTTGATACTTGCAGATATTTATGCTGCTAGGGAAAAAGATACCGGGGTAGTAAGTTCAACTATGCTTGGAGATAGAATCCGCGAAAAACACGTTGACTGTTTAAATATTCACAGTTTTGAAGAAATTGTACACCATCTTAAATCTGTATTAAAAACAGGGGATATGCTTATTACAATGGGGGCCGGAGATGTAAATATAGTAGGTGAAATGTATCTGAAATAGTTTACTGAATATATTTAAAATTGCTTATTGACATACATTAACAAATAAAGTATTATTAGAAAGTAATCATTTGAATAAATATCAATAATATATATTATGAAAAGGAGGTAGTCACTATGATCAATAAAGAAGTTCGTACTTATGCTAAATCACTATTTAATATTGTCAAATTTAGCAGTACTCCTATGTGCAAAAATTTATATTATAGTCCTACCTTAATGCAAATTATCTTTTCATAATAATTTTTCACACTTAAATTGTTTTTATGAAATTATAAACAAAGGTCATGGACTATTAGTCCATGACCTTTTTATATGAGTTAATTTATTATGTGTAATTAATGCACTAACATAATATTAATGATTTTTTAAGCCATGGAAACTTCCATGGCTTTTTTTCTATAAAGTCATTTTATTTCTGAAATATATCTGCCTTAAAGGAGGTTCCACATTAATGAAACGAATTTTAAAATACGTCTCAAAGTATAAATTATTTATTATTATACCCGCTATTGCAATGTTAATTAGCATAGCACTTGATATGTTTAATCCATATTTAGTGGAAATTATGATTGATAAGGTTCTGCAAAATAAACAATATGATCTTCTTACTTTTGTGTTAATGTCTCTTGCTGGGATTACTCTTGCTAGGTCAATACTTGGTTATGTCAAGGACTACATACTAGATTATGTATCTTCTAGAGTAAGCATAGATTTAAAAACAGATCTCTTTAACCACATTCAAAAATTGCCTTTTAAATATTTTGATAATATGAACACCGGTGAACTTATGTCAAGAATGAGTTCCGACGTGGATAATGTATGGATGTCTATCGCTTTTGGTATAAGTCTTGCCATAGAACAGGTGATTTATTTTTTAGTTGCCTCTATCCTTATATTTCAAATAAATTGGAAGCTGGCAATAGTAACACTCCTAACCATGCCCTTTATTGGTTTTATAGCAATGAAACTTGAAAAAGAGGTAGGAGAAGCATTTGACAAAATAAGTGATCATAATGCAGTAATAAATACTACCGCTCAAGAAAACATTGCTGGTGCAAGACTTGTAAAAGCTTTTGCTCGTGAAAAACATGAAACAACAAAATTCTTAAACCATAACAAAAAAAATTATCATCTTAATATGAACCAAGCTAAAATATGGAGTAGACACTTTCCTATGATAGAATTTTTGTGTAATATATCCGTTATAGCCGTAGTATGTGCCGGTGGCCTACTAGTAATTGATAAAGCCTTGTCTATAGGTGAACTAGTGGCCTTTAGCCAGTATGTATGGATGTTAATCTGGCCTATGAGGATGATAGGTTGGCTTACAAATATGATAACTCAGGCTAATACTTCTGCTAAAAAAATATTTAATATCATGGATGTTGTGCCAGAAATTAAAGATAAAGATGATGCCATATCTATGAATGAAATTAAAGGCCACATAAAGTTTTATGATGTGTTTTTTAAATACAATGATAATTATATACTTGAAAATATAAATTTAGATATACCTGCTGGAAGCACAGTTGCAATAATGGGTACAACAGGATCTGGTAAAAGCTCTCTTGTAAATCTTATCGGAAGATATTATGACATTTCAAAAGGCTACATTACTGTAGATGGTAATGACGTACGTGATATATGCATAGGTGATTTGCGGCGTAAAATGTCCGTAGTTGCTCAAGACACCTTCCTGTTTTCAGAGAGTATTTCTGAAAATATACGTTTTGGGAAACACGATGCCTCCATTGAAGAAATTAAAAATGCCTGCAAGGATGCTTGTGCAGATGAATTTCTTGAAAATCTTGCAGAGGGGTATGACACAGTTATTGGTGAGAGGGGACTCGGCCTTTCTGGTGGTGAAAAACAAAGACTTTCTATTGCAAGGGCACTGGTTAATGATTCAAGTATTCTAATCCTTGATGATGCCACTTCGGCCCTAGATATGGAAACCGAATATAATCTTCTGAAAAACCTTAAAAATAGAAATAATAGTGCAACTACTTTTATAATTGCACATCGAATATCTGCAGTTAAAAATGCTGACATAATCCTGTTTCTTGAAGATGGTCATATCGTGGAAATGGGAAATCATAAAACACTCATTGAAAAGCGAGGGTACTACTACGATGTTTACAATCAACAATTTACAGACTTTATGGATATAGAAGGAGTGGTGATATAATGATTAAAAATTCAACCAAACAAGATGAACAGATTAACGAAACTTCAAAAGGAAAGTTAATTGCAAGGATATTTAGTTATTTAAAGCCTTATAAAATCAAAGTAGTTTTAGTTACACTTCTTATGATTTTAGTAATGATATGTTCCCTATTAAATCCTTATATTTTAAAGCTTGCAATAGATAAATATATAGTGAATTCAAATATAAAGGGATTATTTCAAATTGCTGGATTTATGTTGTTTTTCAACATAATATCGCTTATTGCATCTAAAATAAGATTTAATATGATGGCCTCTGTTACTAACTCTGCACTACTGGATATAAGGCAAGAATTATATACTCATATCCAAAAACTATCCCTCACTTTTTTTGATAATAGACCTGTAGGGAAAATACTTGCAAGGGTTATTGGGGATGTAAATTCCCTACAAGATCTTTTCTCTAGCAGTGTTACTAATCTTGTACCTGAAATATTAACTCTTGTATTTGTGACAATTATTATGTTTTCTATGAATTTTAAATTAGCTCTTATTTCCATATCATTTTTGCCAATATTGATTATAGGATTTGCTACCATAGAAATTTTTTCTAGAAAGCGCTGGCAGCTATATAGATCTAAGCGTTCAAACCTTAATGCCTACACACACGAAGATTTCTCCGGCATAAGAATTGTTCAATCTTTTGCATCTGAGTACAAAACCTCTAAAATATTTACGACCTATGTTCGAGATATGATGGATTCCTTTATGAATGCAGTAAGATTAAATGATTTTTTCTGGCCGATGGTAGAATTATCCTGGGGTCTTGGTAGCTTACTCGTATATTGGTATAGTGTTCCGCTTATTAAATCGAACCAATTAACTATTGGTGAACTTGTAGCCTTTAGCGCTTATATTTCAATGTTTTGGAGACCTATTATGAACATAAGTAATTTTTATAACTCATTAATAACAAATTTAGCTTCTTCCGAAAGAATATTCGAAATACTAGATGTCAAACCAGATATAATAACTATTGATAATGCTATACAAATGCCAAAAATAAAAGGTGATGTTCAGTTCAAAAATGTAATATTTAGTTATGATGATGATGTTCCCGTATTGAACAATATTAACTTTAAAATAAAACCTGGAGAAACAGTAGCTTTAGTGGGTCCTACAGGTGCTGGTAAGACTACCATAATAAACTTAATTAGTAGATTTTACGATGCAGATAGTGGCGAAATATTAATTGATGGTAAAAATATAACCCATGTTGATATTGGTTCACTTAGGCGTCAAATGGGCATTATGCTACAAGATACCTTTCTGTTTTCTACTACTATTATGGAGAACATTCGTTACGGAAAACTAGATGCCACAGATGATGAGGTAATAGCTGCAGCTGTTGCCGTTAGTGCCAATTCATTTATCATTAAGCTAACGAATGGTTATGAAACAGAAGTAAATGAAAGAGGTGCTAGGCTCTCTGTTGGAGAGAGGCAGCTTATATCCTTTGCTCGTGCACTTCTTGCTAACCCAAGAATATTAATACTCGATGAAGCTACTTCCAATATTGATACAACTACAGAAAAACTTGTACAAAAGGGAATTAAAAAGCTCTTATTTGGTAGAACATCATTTGTTATTGCACATAGGTTATCAACAATAAGAGATTGTGACAAAATAATGGTTATAGATGATGGAAGAATTGTAGAGAGTGGAACACATGAAGAACTTATAGTTCTAAAGGGATTATATTATAATCTTTATATGTCTCAATATAAATTTTTAAATGAAGGTGCTTAAAAGATAATATCTTATTATAAGGAATGTATGATTTAATTTAAATCGTACATTTTTTTTAACCTAATTTACGGTAATAATGGTATAATTAAATAGGTGTTTCTTAATAAACAATATTAGATTATTATAAGATTTAGCATCAGAAAGGGCTGTATTTATTGTGAAAAAAATTATTTATAGTGTAAATGCTTTCTCAGATAGTACAACGGGAGGGAATCCTGCTGGAGTAGTACCAAATGCCATTAATCTGAATTATAATGATATGTTAAATATTTCCCGAAAAATAAATTTGTCAGAAACAGCCTTTGTTTTTCCACTACAAAATGATGCATCCGATTATGAGGTAAGATTTTTTACACCCACTCAAGAGGTGAATTTATGTGGTCATGCTACAATTGCTTGTTTCTTTGCTTTAGCTTCAAAAGGTATTATTACCGGAACTAATGATGTTAAAATTATAAATCAAAAAACGAAAGCAGGAATATTACCAGTGAAGCTATATTTTAAAGATAATAAAATACAAAGTGTAATGATGACCCAAACTAAGCCAAAATTTGTTTTTAATGTTGAAAACATAGATGAACTTGCTGAGATTATGGGGGTGAGTGCATGTGATATAGGTATAGACGGGTATTCACTTATACCGCAAGCTGTATCCACTGGACTTACAGACATTATACTTCCGGTTAAAAGTTTATCATCATTAAAATCTATAAACCCAAACTTTGCTAAATTAACCGATTATAGTAACAATCTAAATATTACTGGAGTACATGCTTTTACACTTGAAACTGAAGAAGAATCTTCTACTCTTGCTTGTAGAAATTTCGGTCCTGCAGTTGGAATAAATGAAGAAGCTGCCACAGGAACTTCTAATGGAGCACTCGGTGCATATTTAGTAGAAAATGGTGTACTTAAATTCAAAGATAATGTAACTATAATCTGTGAACAAGGATACTATATGAATAGACCAAGTAAAATAATTGTAAAGCTAGAGCGAAGAAAGAGTGACTTAACAATAGAGGTTGGTGGCAAAGCTATTATTGTTAAAGAAGGGATTACTTCATGAAGTAAAAGAAATTATGATTTTAGAGGAAATTATCTTTAATGGTATAATATATCTATTGATAATAAGGGGGAGATACTATGACTGAAAAAGAAAAAATGCTGGCAGGTATGCTATTTGATGGAAAAGACCCACAATTATTTGCAGATAGAGAAAGAGCCGGTAATTTATGTAATCAATTTAATAATATGGCCTTTGATAAATACGATGAGAGGAAAGCGCTCCTCAGAGATTTATTTCAAACAGAAAATACTTGTTACATAGAGCCTACTTTCTTTTGTGATTATGGGTATAATATTGAAATTGGAAAGAGGTTTTACGCAAATCATAATTGCGTTATTCTTGATTTAACTAGGGTTAAAATTGGTGACAATGTAATGTTTGGACCAAACGTGCACATATATACAGCAACACATCCTCTTAAAGCGGAGGAACGAATTGCCGGAAAAGATATAGGTAAGCCTGTAGAAATCGGAGAAAATGTTTGGATAGGCGGGTGTGCCATTGTGTGCGCTGGAGTAAAAATAGGCAAAAATACAACGATTGGAGCTGGAAGCGTTGTAACCAAAGATATTCCTGAAAATGTTTTAGCCGCCGGTAATCCCTGTAGAGTGATTAAAGAATTATAAAACCTAAGCTACTGACCGGAAAAACTAAAACACTTTAGTTTTTCCGGTCACTTTTCTATTTTATGTTATATTATTTCCTTGTAGCGCATTTTCATATCCACAAAAAATTCTCTATCTTTTATTTCTATATATGTTTCACTGTAATTCATTTCAAAGTTTGCTATAGTTGAATGAACTCCGCTGTCACTTAAAAAATGTATGGTACATATGTTATTATCTTCTATAATACAAAATCTTATTAGCATGGTTTTAACTGATGGAAATTGCACTCTAGAATTAATCCACTTAGGAACATCAGTAAAATATAAATTTACACAGCTATAATCTAATGGAATCATTAAATCAATGTTATACTCGTCCTTTTGTATTTGCCTCACTTTAAAATCGCTATCTATTTTAAGTTTGTTTTTTTCATATATCATATAATTCCTCCAATAAAATATTAAATACACACAATTTGTTATTTCTATTTCATTAGCTTTTTTAACCATTTAATCTTATCATTATATGGTGCATATCTTATTTTTACATCTATAATATTACTCTTTTTGGTCATGCTTTTTTTGTGAGAAAAAACATCATAACTTCCTTTTCCGTGATAAGCATTCATACCACTAGCCCCTACTCCACCAAATGGCAAATATGGTGATGCTACATGCATAATTGTATCATTTATGCATCCTCCACCATAAGAAATCATTTCTATTATTCGTTCTTGGTTTTTTCTATTAGTAGAAAAATAATATAGTGCTAGAGGTTTAGGTTTTGAATTAACCATTTTTATAACCTCTTCTAAATTTTCAAATTCCATAACTGGCAAAACAGGTCCAAATATCTCATCTAACATAATAGGATCATTCCAGGTTATGTCATCTATAATGGTAGGTTCAATATATTTTTCTGTTTTGCTATATTCTCCACCTGTAACAATGTTACCTCCATCTAATAATCCTATAAGCCTATTAAATTGCCTTTGGTTTATTATCCTTGGAAAATCATTGCTATTAACTGAATCTTCTCCGAAAAATTCTTTAATCGATGTTATTATTTCATTTATAAGCTCTGTTTTAACACTTTCATGTACCAATATATAATCCGGTGCAACACAAGTTTGCCCTGCATTTAAAAACTTTCCCCAAGCTATTCTCTTAGCCGCTAGCTTTATATCAGCGTCTTTGTCCACTATACAAGGACTTTTTCCACCTAATTCTAAGGTTACAGGTGTAAGATATTTTGAAGCTGCCTCCATTACTATTTTACCAACTGGTACACTCCCTGTAAAAAATATATAATCAAACTCTTCTTTCAAAAGTGCCTCTGCAGCTTCCTTACCACCATATGGTTCAACCACAGAAACAAATTCTTCTTTGAAGCACTCCTCGATAATTTTTATAATTACTTCAGTAGTCTTTGGCGAATTTTCAGATGGTTTTAACATAGCACAATTTCCTGCTGCTATAGATCCAATTAATGGAGCTATTAATAGTTGGAATGGATAATTCCAAGGTGACATAATTAAACTAACGCCATAAGGCTGTGAATATATATAACTAGATGATAAAAAATGCGTTAATGGGGTCCTCACTTTTTTAGTTTTTGCCCATGACTTCAAATGCTTTATAACAAAATTTATCTCCTCTAAAATTATTCCTATTTCAGTAGCAAAAGCTTCAAATTCTGATTTGTGTAAATCATCCCAAAGTGCCTCTAGTATTTGATTCTCATTATTCACTATAGATTGTTTTAATATTTTTAATTTTTCTATGCGAAAATTTATATTTCTTGTTTCCCCAGTATTGAAATATATCCTTTGCTTTTCTAAAATTTTTCGTATATTATTCATTATTCCCTATTCTCCCTTTTACGCTTAATTTATTACCCATAATAATATTTAACTATTTCAAATTAAATGATATTATGATTTTATATTATAGCAAATTATCTCCAATGTAAATAATTGTATTCTACTTTTTTAATTATATTGCGTAAAAGCATTAATCTTTGGTAACACTAACTATGAAAATTTGTTTTGGAGGTATATATAATGAAAAATTTTCTAGTTTCAGCTGTAATGGATATTATAATAATCTTTGCTTCCTATTTTCTTTTTAAAAGTATTATAAGTGGGCCAACTCGTCATAGATTATATGAAAAATTTATGAGTTCTTTCGCAAAATTCGTAATTATTATTTTTGTAGCAAGTACATTAATAACTTCACTTACTGCTCTAGTATTATACAAGACTCAATATATAGTATATATAAACGTAATAGCTCCTGCATTAGTGTCTATACTGGTAGGTTTCGTTATGGGTACTGTCCCTACTAGAGGTGTTGGCGATAAAGAGAAAGACTCTAAAAAACAATAAATAAAGAGTAGTTTTGGAAATGATATAATTTAAAAATCATTTCAAAACTATTCTTTTCCACTTTAAATAATTAATTTAACAAAAGAATATACTAATTTAAATCCATATAATATTATAACTACCCCACATACCAAGTTTATTATTCTAATAACTTTAATGCTAAATTTCCCTTTAAATAGCGATACAATTGTTGCAAGTGAAGTAAACCAAATTAATGAGGCCAAGCAAACTCCTATAATAGAGTAGATTGCCATGTCTACGGGCAGTGAAGCTTTCATAGGTCCAAGCAATAAAGATCCATCTATTATAGCTTGAGGATTTAACCAAGTAACAGCAAAGCATGTCCATATTATTTTTACAAGTGATTTATTCACATCAACAGTTTCTTCAGATTGAATTTCTGGTGCTTGTCTAATAAGTCCTATTCCAATGTAAATTACAGCTACACTCCCAATTAAAAGGATAATCATCCTTAAAAAATTAAACCTTTCCATAAGTGCTCCCATTCCTAAAAAACATGAAAGTGCAAGAGAAATATCAAAAAATATAGTAATAAATGCAACCTGATATGCTCTTAACCTGCTTTTACGTATAGCCGTATTTATTACAAATATATTCTGTGTACCTATAGGTGCCACGTATGCAAAACCTATAAGTAGCCCTTCTATTAAATATTTATACATAATCCTCGCCCCCTAACTATTATTCTTTAACAAAAATCTAATCTTTCCAAAATACTTTCCACTTTAAATTATAACTTGTACGCATTATCATGTATAGCTTAAATATATTTTTGATTTACAGTTTGTGCATTTTAAAAAACTTTTTTATACACTATGTCAACCATTTTTGAAAATGTCCCTAAATAAGTGAAACATTAGCACCAGCAAGTTGCTGGTGCTTTATTTGTACGTCCAGCATGTTCGCTGAGCCGATAGGCTGAAAGAAGCCTACGTCACCTAACCAACGGGAAGACAACCTGAGAGCAAGGGCGTTACTGGCAACGGTAGGGTCTGAAGGAAGCAGCAGGGG
>NZ_JBNMNU010000058.1:0-24642 GCF_051278035.1 Clostridium sp. | reverse complement strand
AATGTTAAACATGGGCTTTATAGAAGATATCGAAAGTATTATAAGTAACTTAAGTGAAGATAGACAGACTTTACTTTTCTCAGCTACTATGCCAAGGGCTATTAAAATATTGTCAAAAAAATATATGCATCCAGATACAAAGGTTATTGCAATTGAAAAGAAATCAATGACTGTTTCTAAAACTAAACAATATTATTACGAAGTAAATTCAAAAAATAAATTTGAATCATTATGTAGAATACTTGATGTTGACGCTCCTAAAACTTGTATATTATTCTGTAAAACTAAAAAAGGTGTAGATGAGTTAGTAGAAGCACTACAACCTAGAGGTTATACTGTAGACGGTATGCATGGAGATATGAAACAAAGCCAAAGAATGAACACTCTTAAGAAATTCAAAGATGGTAATCTAAATTTTTTAATTGCAACAGATGTAGCAGCAAGAGGTATTGATGTTGATGATATTACTCATGTAATAAACTATGATTTACCACAAGATACAGAAAGCTATGTCCATAGAATTGGAAGAACCGGCAGAGCTGGTAAAGAAGGTATAGCTTATAGTCTTATTACAAGAAGAGAAGCATCTGCTATAAGACAAATTGAACGTGACACTAAAAGCGTAATAACTAAAAAAGCTGTTCCTAGTATACCAGATATTTTTGCAGCTAAATCAGATACAATTTTAAAAAATATAAAATTAACTTTAACAGAAAATTTATACGATAACTTTGTTCCTTTAGGTAAAACTCTAACAGACGAATTTGGTGCTGAAGACGTAGCCGCTTCTCTAATCAAAATTATTTTTGATAAAGAAGTTAACTATAACTATGCAGATGATACTGTTTCAACAGCAGATAACGTTAGATTATTTCTTTCTATAGGAAGAATGGACGAAGTTATGACTAAAGATATTATAGCTTTCCTAGCTGAAACTGCTAATATTAATAAAAATGAACTTGGCCGTATTGATATTCTAGATAAATTCTCTTTTCTAGATGTTCCTGAAAACCTAGTTGATGCTATTTTAAGAAAAAGCTCAGGTCAGAAGTTGAATAAAAGAAAAGTTAATATCGAAGTTGCTAAATCAAGAAGATAAATTGTATTAGCTCGAAAAAGAGCCCTAATTATTAGGGCTCTTTTTATTTTAATGTATAAGTAGTTTGATTCCGTAATAAGTATTTTTAATCCAATATAGTGGCTTTGTATATTTCTTCAAAAGCACATAGTTTTTGTATAACCATACTACTATTAATATGTTTTGGTGCTAAAATTGTATACATTGTTGTGCTATAATGTATATTCTCATCTTCATCTTCAATTAAGAATTCTATATTCTTAACTTTTATCCCCATACCATCAAAGTACTGTTCTAATTTCTCTACCATATTTTTCTTGTTAGCATATTGAATTTCTATTTTAACAATTTTAGTATTCTTAAAGAGCTTAGCTTCAATAGTCTTAAGAAATACTAATACTACAAAAACACATATAGTTGATAGTATAGTTAAAGTATAATAACCAAGCCCTGCTGCAAGCCCAATACATGCCACTGTCCATATACTTGCCGCAGTAGTAAGTCCCTTTACCGATCCCTTTTCATGTATAATAGTACCTGCTCCTAAGAACCCTACTCCTGTTATAACTTGCGCCCCTAGTCTTCCAATATCTGCCTTGATTGCATTTTGGAGTTCTGGATGCAGCAGTATAATATTTACTGTGTCTTGAATTGAATATAATTGTATCATCGAGGTAATTGCGGCACCTAAACATACCAGTATATGTGTTCTAAAACCAGCAGGTCTATTTTTAGATTCTCTCTCATATCCAATTAAGCCACCAACTATAACCGCCAGTACAAGCCTAATAACTACTTCATAAGCTAACATCTACATTCCTCCACAAATTCATCATATTCTATTATAATTAAGTAAAAGCTATATGTGCACGTCTATATCACAACTGCTTAATTTAGGTACTTTAATTCAATGGCATTGGATTTTAGCCATGCTATGACAAATTCGTATACAGAGTTATCTTCATATTTATACCATTTATCTATTTCACCTTGCTTATCCATTAAAAGGTGCTTAAATCGTTTTATAGGTTCTGAACTATTCAATGCATTTTGTAATTCTGCTTTTAAATCCGAATCACTGATCAAACTATTAGCATATTTTTTCATTTTACCTATATAAAAATCATCATTAATAATAGGAGTGCTTATATATCTAATATCCTCATCTTCGCTAATAAGTATAGCCACCCTAACGAATTCTTTTAACCAATTGTCGAAAGTACCTTCTTTTAATGTTTCATTTTCCATGGCTAAACACACTTCCGACGGTATATATATAGCCTCACCAGTATCTGTATCTAAAAAGCTCTTACCTAAATCATCATCAACTGATGAAATTGTTTCTATAAGTGATTCCATATTAATATCTAATAGCTTCAAAATTCCAACTCCTCGTTGTAATTAAATTTACCTTAACGCATACTTATAATAAAAACCAATAAACCTGGACGGTTTATTGGTTTTTATCTATTCGGCAAAAGTTGATTCATATTCTTCTAATACTTTTTCAAATTCTTCTTCATCTTCTACTGCAATATATTCCTTCTTACCATCTACCTCTTCGATTTTATATACATAAGCATCCTCTTCATCCCCTACAGGAGCTAAGAGTGCATATTTATTCTCATTTAATTCAATTGTTTCTACTAATTCAAACTGAACCTTTTCTCCATCTTCATCAAGCATAGTTATAATTTTATTATCTTCCATCATAATTCTCCTTTCAAACTTATTAAGCACATTATACCTTTAATATAGCTAATATGTCTATATAAAATTAAGTGTTTTATTCACCATAACCATTAATTCCTCTAATAGAGACTTCTCCCGATACAATATATTCTAAATTTCCACTGTGATTTTCAATAACTAGTTCTCCACTATCGCTTATATCTATTGCTTTAGCAATTGTTACTTTACCCCTATTTATTAATTGAATTTCACTTCCAATAAGTATAGAATTTTCTCTACAAATCTCTATTGTTTCTTTTATATCGCCATTTAGAACAAAATCACTATATAACTCTTCAAAAATGTTTAATACATTTGCAAGTAGAACCTTCCTGTCAATATATTTACCACTCTCTATTAAAAGTGAAGTAGCTACATTTTTTAGATCCCTCGGTATATCTTCCTCTTTAAGGTTTACATTTATACCAATTCCCATAATTAGATAATTAATATGATCTATTTCGCCACTCATTTCTGTTAATATGCCGCATATTTTTTTGCTGTTTAGTACTATATCATTCGGCCACTTAATACCAGCTTTAATTCCCATTTTCCTAATAGCCTTTTGAACAGCAGCTGCACCAATTAAAGTTATTTGCGATATGTTTTGCGTGGTTATGTTTGGTCTAAGTATTATTGACATGCATATACCCTTATATTTAGGTGATACCCAATTCCTTCCTAACCTTCCACGACCTGTGGTCTGTTCTTCACTTATAATAGCTGTGCCATGTTCTTCACCTCTCTCTGCCAATTCTTTAGCCTTAGAGTTTGTTGAACCAATAGACTCGTAATAAATAATACTTTTTCCTACATACTTTGTTCTTAGAAAACTTTGAATTTCTTCATATGTAAGTTTATCCGGAGAAGAAATTATTCTATAACCCTTTCTTGAAATGGCTTCAATTTCGTATCCATCCTCTTTAATCATATTTATGTATTTCCATATAGCCGCACGGCTAACGCCCAATTGTTCACTGATTTTTTCACCAGATACAAAATTATTCCCGCTTCCTTTTAGTATTATAAGAATTTTACCCTTCATATGACACACCACCTTTTATAAATTCTGAGGAGGATAGTTTAATCTCTTTAAAGTCTTCTATATTCTTCTTGTTTATAACTATCTTTGCCTTTCAGCGCGCGGTCAATATCCCCTAACAACTTACTTTTATCTCCTGGTAATGTCCCAGCTAGGGCCATATAGTTTGAAGCATGATTGCTTCTGAAAATACAGCTTATAACTTCTACATTTTGCAGAAATTCTCTTGTCTCATACATTATTTGTTTTGGACTTAATAAATTGAATCTCCCCGCTTGAACATCGTCGTATATAGGCGTTCCACTCTCTAGCATTAGTGTTAAAAGCCCTACATAATCCGGGTTTATAGCACTTATGAGCTTAGCAGATTCTATCGCATGCTCCTTACTTTTTAATGTACCTCCAATTCCTGAAATTAGAGTAACAGATAACTTTATTCCACTTTCTTTAACCTTTACCCCTGCCATAATCATCTCTTCTGCAGTTACGCCTTTATTTATACTTTTTAATATATCATTACTTCCAGATTCAACTCCTAGATACACAATTCCAATACCACAATCTTTTAGCTCTATAAGTTCATCTAAAGATTTTCTTAAAATATCCTTTGGAGTACCATAAATCCCCACTCTCTCGCACTGAGGAAATAATTCTTTTATTTTGATAAGTATGGCTTTCAATTTGTCAGTTTCAAGGACCAAAGCATCTCCATCCGCTAGAAACACCTTTTTAATTATCCCACTTGTTGCCTTCGCCTCTTCCAAATCTTCCATAATCTCTTTTAAATCACGTACCCTAAACTTCTTATCCTTGTACATCCCACAAAAGCTACAACCATTATGTGAACATCCAATAGTAACTTGTACTATAAGACTGTATGCCTCACTAGGCGGTCTATATACGGCTCCTTCATATCTCATTATAATTCATCTCCAAACCTTCTAAATCTCCCATGCTGAAAGCAATGGGGTTCTTTATATTATCTACCTATCATTCATTAATCATCTTTTAAGTATACCACAGGATATTAAATAATTACTTGGAAGTTGATAAATACTCATTACATTTACGGACAAAAGATTGAATATTCTCCTTCTCCTCTTTGATTTTACTCTGACTCATTTTACCTCTACCTAGTCTATCACACTGTGATAACAATGCAATTTCTTTGATAGATGTTTCTGATACCATTCCTTTCACATCTCCAAAAGGTAATTCTTTAACTACAAATAGGGTTTGCATATGCCACCTAACCAAAGCCGTAACTCCTCTAATAAATTCTTGGTCCTCTGTAAATACTTGTAGAAATTCTCTGCAAAGTTCTGCCCCAACTTTGTCATGATCATAAGATGTTATTTTACCCTTACGAATTTTTGTAGTAGGTGCCTTGCCTAAATCATGTAGTAATGCACCCCACATAAAGATTTTAGAATTTTCGCTTTGCCCTTTTATTTTTGCTGCATTATCTACCACAAGCATTGTATGAACCCATGCACTTCCTTCTGGGTGGTGCTCTGGGGATTGCTTTATTTCTATTAAATCCTTTAATAATGTAACTGGATATTTAGTAGCAATGCTCTTATTGTTCATTATTTCTTCAAAATATATAGATGGCTTATCATCTTCCATTAGATGCTTCTCAAATTCTTCAAATATTTTTTTCATTTATTTATTCCTTTCTTTTTCTATTCTTATTTATATAACTTTACACTATTATAGTATAACAAAAATAGCAGGTGTTTATTATCATATTATGATAATAAACACCTACTATTTTGTTCTTGCTGTCATCACTAGGTACTATTCTGACTTAGTTCCACCATACTCACTTTTTTTAGTTTCAAAAACACTTTCATTATATGCACTTTCTTCAATAGTTTGAATTAATTGATTTTTAGAATGTGGATTTTGTGACCTTGTGTCTTTCTTAATATAATTACGTAGATTTTCCTTACTAGCTTGTTCACGATCCTTCATATAAAAAACCTCCTAACTATCTATTGTTATTAAATATATACATTATGCTGAGTGCTGGTTATATTCGTCTAATACTTTTTTAAATTCCGGCCCCACTCCTACAGAAAAGTATTCTGTTTCGCCATTCTTTACAACTGACTTATACGCATATGCTTCATCAGAATCCTTAGGACCTACTATCACATATTCATTTCCATCAACCTTAACAGCGTCAATCAAGTCTAATACTACACTCTTTCCAAATTCATTTACTACAGTAATTGTTTCAACAGGTTTCATATAAATACCTCCTTTCACATTTCAAGTCTCATATTATATTGCGCCTAAGTAGAGGTTTTATACTTGTTTTTTAAAATAATAAATAAACAGCAAACAATCAGACTAAACTTAGTGTGATTGTTTGCTGTTTATATATTCCCTATAAATTACATCTAATAGTTGTTCCTTGCTATTGAGTTCCGGATTTTCTAATGTTTTATCTAAAACAAATTTAAGCATATTACCTATTTCTTGCCCTGGCTTAAGTGAAAACTCCGCAATTATATCTCTACCATTTACTGCAAGATCACCTATGGATAGCGGAACTTTAGATTCTATAATAGCTCTTGTTTTTTCTTCTACTCTATCAATTTGTTCTAAACGAATTTCAGGAAAACTAGAACCTAATGCATCTGCTCTTTGTAAGGCGAAAAGGTTAAATATTAAATCAACAGAAACCCTATTAATAAGGCGTTTTACAGATGCATCTGTTGGTTTTTCAAGTACATTCATGTGCTCCTTTACTAAAATGCTGATATTACTTATACTTTCATTGTCAAATCTAAATCTTTTAAGTATTTGTTCACTTATCATGATACCTTTTTTATCATGGCCATAAAAGTGACCTATACCAAGACTATCAAGGGTAAAACAATCTGGTTTACCTATGTCATGTAGCAATGCTGCAACTCTTAAATTAAGATCTTGTGAGCAGTTTTCCACAACCGCTAAAGTATGATTAAATATATCTTTATTATGATGAGGATTTAGCTGATTAAACCCTACGGTCTTTTGAAGTTCTGGTAGTATAAAACCAAGTAATTTAGTTTCCTCCAGTAATTTCAAAGATATTGTGGAGTTGTTAGATATTAGCATTTTACATAATTCATCTCTAATTCTTTCACTACTTATATTTAAAATAAGGTGACAATTTTCTTTTATGGCCTCTAATGTTTTTTGTTCTATATGAAACCCTAGCCTAGCTGCAAACCGAATTGCTCTAAGCATTCTTAGTGCATCTTCTTTAAACCTTTTATTAGGCTCTCCTACGGCTCTAATTATTCTATTTTCTAAATCTACTAAACCGCCAAAATAATCTATAACACCATTTGCCCCATTAAAGGCCAGTGCATTTATAGTAAAGTCCCTTCTTGCTAAGTCCTCTTTTAAATTTGAAACAAATGTAACAGCCTCCGGTCTTCTATTATCTACATACTTGCCATCTATTCTATATGTTGTAACCTCATACCCCTCGTAACCTACCATAACAGTCACTGTACCGTGTTTTATACCTGTAGGTATAGTTTGTAGAAAGAGTGTAATAAGTTCTTCTGGCAGGGCATTGGTAGCTATATCGTAGTCTTTAGGCACAGATATTCCCATTATAAAATCTCGTACACTTCCTCCTACTATGTAGGCCTCATATCCACTCTTTTTTAAAGTATCTAAAATTGTCTTCACACCATCTGGTATAATCATAGATGTTTCAGATATTGTGCTTTGTTTTTTCATTATAATCACCCTTTACTTAAATTCTAAATATACATTGCTATAGGTATAATTTCAATGATAGGTTCATTAATATCTATTTCGGTTGTATTATAATCTCTAATTAAATTTGAGTTTTTTAAAAATCTATTCTTAAATTCTTGAAAATACTCCTCGTTTAAATAATCAAAATATGTTCCACTGAGCAAACTGCCGCTATTGTTTTCATTTTCCTTTGAAATCCTTACCACTTTACCAAGCACGGTAATACTAGCACCTTCGATATAATCTAAATTGTCCGCCATACATTTTATGTCTATGGGCACTATAACCTTAGTGTTTCCAGTGCCTATACTACTACTAATGTATTTTATACATTTTTCTTTTTTACAATTTTGCATATCTTCTTTAAGAATTTCCATAACTTGTCTCTTGATTTTATCTTCTTCACTTCCGTCACTACTCTCTCCATTTCCAGGTGAGAAAGCTAATTGCATTTCCATAACCCTAATTATATCTTCTATATACTCTATAACTGGGTTTTTGTACAATTGGAGGGTAAACTGAACAAAATCAAATTCTTTTATATTCTTTACATCATTCTCATTATTTATAATCTTTAACATACTTTGATCATTAAGTATATTTTTTATTCTCGATAGTATTGTTATTACTATTGAAACTCTTTCCTCTATTCTCTGCGACGAAAATTCATTCAGAACTTGAACATTTAAATCTCCTTGCCTTATTTTACCACAAGTAAGTTCATATAAGGGGGTACTTGTAGTAACCGTCAACATCTTTCTAGTACTTTCGCTTTTAATTTCCTTAAATTCCTCTATTACAATAGTATATAAATTGTTTATCATATTTTCATTAAAATATAATGGTATTAACGCTCTATTATCCATGATTCTTAGAACCTCCATATAAATAGTACTTCTTACCTAGTTTACATTTTTTTATTATAATTTAGAACGGTATTTGACAACAAATTAGGTTGTTTCTATAACAACTTTTTGTAAATTAACCAGATAAAGGTTGATTTTCGTGTTAGTATTCTGTTAATATATTATCATACACAATAAAAATAATTTGAGGGGGAAAACTTATGGAACAAAAAACTTTCTTACGTAAATTGGGCGTGCCTGAGAATATTATTTCAAATGTTCTTATTATGAATACAAGGGATACTTATTATTGGTCAGTAGAAGCAGAGGGTAATACACTAACTACCTATTGTGCCAGAAACAAAAACGATATTTACGATGGTTCAGATGAAACATTAAATGAAAAGATAATCACAGATAAAAGTTTATTTTTCAGAAATAAGGAAATTGATTATAGTTTAATTGTTGAAGAATATGTAAAAAGCGTCGGTGACAAACATAAAGCATATGTAGTAACTTCATTAAAAGATGATTTTTGCATGTATGAGAAACTATAAAATAAATTATTCTAAAAAAATAACTAGCAATTTGCTAGTTATTTTTTTAGAAATACTGATTTTGTAATTATACTTTTACCATACTTCCCTCTTAAATTATCCATAGTTTTGTCTAAAGATCTTTGTTTCTCACACCAGCCGCTATCCATATCAAAAATTGATATCTGTTTAACATTATCTAAGCATAAATTATTAAGCGAAACTCCTAATAACCTTATCGGTTCACCTTTCCATAATTCGTCAAAAATATTTCTTACTGTTTTTAAAATTTCTTCTGTGGAATCGGTGGCATCCCTTAGTGTCTTGCTCGCTGAATAATTCACAAATTCGCAATTTTTTATTGTTATAGAAATACAGTAGCAACACTTTTTAATATCCCTAAGCCTTGTAGATGTGTGATCTACAAGTGACAATAGTGTGATATAGGCATCCTTTTTATTTTTAATATCCTCACTTAATGTAGTTGAATTGCTTATTCCCTTCAACTCATATTTATTCCATCTTACTTCTGATCTATCTATACCATTTGCATACTGCCACATCACACGACCGCTACTTTTAAAGTGATATTTCAATATTTCCATATCATATAGCGCTAAATCTCCTATAGTAAATATATTTAAGTTATTAAGCCTCGGAACAGTTTTCTTCCCAACCATGAAAAGATCTCCAACTGGAAGTTTCCATAACTTTTTTTCAATTTCATCTTTAAAAAGTGCATGTACTTTATTAGGCTTTTCAAAATCTGAGGCCATCTTAGATAAAAGCTTAACATCTGACATTCCAATATTCACTGTGAATCCAAGTTCCGATTTTATCCTATCCTTAATATCCAATGCTAGCCTTAGTGCAGATTCTTTTGATGTATTATAACTTGTCATATCTAAAAAACACTCATCTATAGAAAATTTCTCCACATAAGGTGTATAGTCTGCAAAAATTTTTCTCATAGCTATACTACAACTCTCATATAGCGTAAAATCTGGAGCTACCACTACGAGATTTGCGCATTTTTTTCTTGCAGCAAATAAACTTTCTCCTGTTATTATTCCAGCTTTTTTTGCTGTCATAGATTTTGCTAAGACTACCCCACGCCTTGCATCCTCATCACCTCCTATTACGGACGCGATATCTCTTAAATCAATAAACTCACCTTTTAAAAGTTTATCTACGGCACTCCAAGATAGGAATGCTGAATTTACATCTATATGGAATATAAGTTTCCCCACAATTTTAAGCATATAATCTCATCCTTTATATAAATCATATTTTATACTATAAATATATTATATAGACTTTCAGTATAAAAAAGCAATCTATCCTTAATTTAAGAATAAATTGCTTTTTTTATAATATTTATTAGTTAGATTTGTCTTATGCTTTATTGTTAGCTTTCAAGAATTCTTTTATTTCATCTGAATCTCCAAAAGATAATACTGGTTCAGATAGTTTTATGCACTGCTCATAATTAGATTCAGTAACAGTTCTACGAGCCCTTAATATTGAAGATGCGCTCATACTGAATTCATCTAATCCAAATCCCAGTAGAACAGGAATAAGTTCTGTGATTCCTGCCATTTCTCCGCACATACCTACCATTATTCCTGCCTTGTGACCATTATCTATTACAGTTTTAATAAGTCTTAAAACTCCTGGATGATAAAAATCATATAAATATGCTATTTTTTCATTCATTCGATCAACAGCTAATGTATACTGAATCAAATCATTTGTACCTATACTAAAGAAGTCTACCTCTTTAGCTAATACATCAGATATTACTGCCGCTGAAGGTATTTCTATCATAATACCCACTTCAACATTCTCATCGAATGCTACGCCCTCTGATTTAAGCTCATCTTTACACTTCTGCAATATTTTTTTAGCCATTTTAAGTTCTTGAAGGCTAGATATCATAGGAAACATAATTTTAAGTGTTCCATATGTAGAAGCCCTTAGTAATGCTCTTAATTGAGTTATAAATATGTCCGTTCTATCTAGACAAATCCTTATAGCTCTATAGCCTAAAAACGGATTCATTTCTTCGTCCATCGGTAAGTAATTTAATTTTTTATCCCCACCAATATCCAATGTTCTTATTATAACAGGTTTTTCTCCCATTTTTTCTAGAACTGACTTATATGTATCAAATTGCTCTTCTTCAGTTGGAAGTGCATCTTTGGCCATATATAAAAATTCTGTTCTAAATAGTCCTATAGCTTCTGCACCATTTTTTAAAACATTTTCTACATCTTCCACAGATCCTATATTGGCTGCAAGCTCAACTGTTTTACCATCTAAAGTGGTAGATTTCATAGAAACATATTTAAGTAGTTGGCTTTTAAATTCGGCAAATTCTTCTCTTTTAGCTTTGTACTCATTTAAAGTTTCCTCATCGGGATTAATAATAATTATCCCCTGTTCTCCGTCCAAAATAATTAAATCACCATCTTTGATTTTCTGTAAACCACTACCTGCACCTACTACTGCTGGTAACTCTAGAGACCGTGCAATAATAGCAGTATGAGAAGTTTTTCCACCTATTTCAGTTGCAAAGCCCAAAACTTTAGATTTATTAATTTGTGCTGTATCTGACGGAGTAAGGTCCTTGGCAATTATTATGCACTCTTGTTGAATTTCATCAATTGAAGCTGCTTTTATTCCCATAAGTATATTTAATACTCTTTTACTTACATCTTTTATGTCAGCTGCTCTCTCAGTCATATATTTATTTTCCATAGCTTCAAAAATAGCTGCCGTTTCATCCCTTACTGTTTGTAGTGAATATTCCGCATTAAATTTTTCATCAGTAATTTTCTTTTGAATAGCACCTATGAATTCCGGATCAGAAAGCATCATTAAATGAGCTTCGAATATTTCTGCTTTCTCGCTTCCTAGGCTTTCTTTTATACCTTCGGTTATTTTTTCTAGCTGATTTACTGCTTCCTGCAGCGCATCATTAAATCTGTTTAGCTCACAATTCGTATCCTCAACCTTACAACTTTTTACTTCTACTGCTTCTTCTTTAATAACTAAAGCTGTACCTATAGCTATTCCAAAAGACGCACTTATTGCCTTTAACATATGTAAACCTCCTAAATAGATCTTCTTTTTAAAAAATAATTATTAACTTCTTTTTAAAGTCCTTCTTCGATAAGTTTTACCATAGCAACTGCTGCAGCTTCTTCATCATCACCAGTAGCCTTTATTGTTATTTCATCATCTTTAACAGCTGCCATGGACATTATAGCTACTATACTTTTTGAATTGTACTCATTTCCATCTTTCACTATAAGAACTTGTGATTTAAACTTAGACGCCTCTTTAACTACCGATAATGCTGGTCTAGCGTGTATTCCAGTTTCACTTTTAACTATTGCTTTTTTTTCTATCATAATACAATCTCTCCTATTACTTTAATTTTATTATTATTACATCATTAGTTGTATCTACATTTCCTAATTTAAATTCTACAAACTCCCTACTATCGCTATCCGTAAGAATCAATGCACTTAAGTTAGATTTAGCTTTGGCTTTTATTAAGTCATTGTCAACTTCAAAATACCACTAAAACAAAAAACACGAACTTATAAGGTGCTTTAAATCACTTTATATGGTTCATGCCTGAGCTAAGTCAGTAACACACCTAACATTATTAACTTGATTGCCTTAATCTATGTATATGTATAGTAATAAATGATACTTCATCCTATTTTACCAGGTTTTTTATCAATATCCATACTACCATTACCTCTCTTATAGTTTAAAATACATTTAGAAATTATTCAAGAGTTTTCTAAAATATATTTGTATTAATCTAATTATCAAGCTCACTTTATAGCATTTGAATATAATGCAAATAAACCCCTGATTTTTATCAGGGGTTTATAAAATCATTTTTTTATCGCCATAAGGGCTAATTAAAATTTAGGGTGTTTATATTTTTAAGCCATGAACATTTTTATATCGTCGCTAGCAGTTCCTATTCCTGCTATTCCAAAGTTTTCAACTAATACATTAACAACATTTGGAGACAAAAATGCAGGTAATGTTGGTCCTAAGTGAATATTTTTAACACCTAAGTGAAGTAATGCCAATAATACTATAACAGCCTTTTGTTCATACCAAGCAATATTGTATGTTATTGGTAATTCATTGATATCAGCGAGTCCAAATACTTCTTGAAGCTTCATTGCAATAACAACTAATGAATATGAATCATTACATTGACCTGCATCTAGAACTCTAGGAATTCCACCGATATCTCCAAGTTCTAATTTGTTGTATCTATATTTTGCACAGCCTGCAGTTAAAATGACTGTATCCGCTGGTAATTCCTTTGCAAAATCAGTATAGTAATCGCGACCTTTCATTCTTCCATCACAACCGGCCATTACAAAGAATCTCTTTATTGCTCCTGTTTTAACAGCTTCTACAACTTTATCAGCAAGTGCTATTACTTGATTATGAGCAAAACCTCCAACTATTTCTCCTCTTTCTATTTCAGTTGGTGCGCTACATTTTTTAGCATGCTCAATTATAACTGAAAAATCTTTTGCAGCTCCATCTTTTCCATCAGCTATATGATTAAGTCCTGCAAATCCAGTTGCCCCTGTTGTGTAAACTCTTTCCTTATAAGAATCCTTTGGAGGAGTAATACAGTTTGTAGTCATGAGTATTGGTCCATTAAAGCTTTCAAACTCTGAATTTTGCTTCCACCATGCATTTCCGTAATTACCTACAAGATGATCGAATTTTTTGAATGCTGGGTAATAGTTTGCTGGTAACATTTCACTATGAGTATATACGTCTACTCCTGTGCCTTCTGTCTGCTTTAATAAAGCTTCCATATCTTTTAAATCATGCCCACTAATTAATATTCCTGGGTTGTTACGAACTCCTATGTTTACCTTTGAAATTTCTGGATTTCCGTAAGTAGTAGTATTCGCTCCATCGAGTAGTGCCATAGCATCTACGCCATATTTACCACATTCTAGTGTTAATGCGACAAGCTCAGCAACAGATAAATTGTCATCAGTAATTTGAGCTAATCCCTTTTGCATAAATGCATATATATCATTATTTTCATATGCTAAATTGTATGCATGGTCAACATAAGCTGCTATTCCTTTAATACCATAAGTTACTAATTCTCTTAAAGATCTTACATCCTCATTTTCTGTATCAAGAACTCCAACTCTTATTGACTTACTCTCGAATTCCTGTGAAGTACCTGTCCAAGTTGCACATTCTGGAAGACTTTCATCTAATACTCCACCAGCATTTACTAGCTGATCTTTAATCACCTCACGTAATTCTAATGCTTTTGTTATTGTTTCTATAAACCTATCTTTATTAAAATTTGCATTTGTAATAGTCATAAACAATCCAGTTACTACAAATTTGTTTACTTCTTTATTTTCTACTCCAAGTTCTCTTGCTCTTGTGCTGTATATTGATATTCCTTTTAGAACATAAATTAATAAATCCTGCATATTAGCTACATCATCTGTTTTACCACAAACCCCTTTTACTGTACATCCCGTTCCTTTTGACGCCTCTTGACATTGATAACAAAACATTCCCATTATAAATTCCTCCTAATTGTTTTTTTGGATAGACAACTATTTTCTGTAGTCATCTTCCTCATATTAATAATTATTATTTTAATGAATCAATATAAACATAAGTAAATTAACATTTATCGTTGAACTATCTTTAGTATACTTTTGATTGGGTTAAATGTCGGTAACAAATGTTACCTAAACAACATTTCTTTCATTTTTTTTATTATTTACTTATAATTCTCTCTTGCATTTATCCTTTACTTTTTATCTAATCGTTGAAAATATTTGAAATTTGTATTAAAATACATTATATATTAACTATAAAATAGTGTAACTTTGCTTAAATAGGCTTGCGTTACGAATAGGATGTGCTACGGTGAAAAACACAATTAAAATTATTGTTTTTACTTATCTATTACTCATTTTGTGGAGTACTTTTGCCTTCGGTTCCGTAGATACTTCACTAAAGTTAACTGTGGACGAAAAACAATGGTTAATTATCAATAAGGACAAAATATTCACTTTAGGAATTAATCCAGGACTAGGTATGGAATACTTTAAATATAAAGATGAAGAAAAAGGATATTTAATTCCACTCATTGCTCTCATGGAAAAAGATTTAGGTATAAACATCAATCTTAAAACCTCAAACAGTTGGGGCGAGGTCTTTTCTGCTCTCCATACTGGTAAAATAGATATTCTTTTTGGAGCAAATGAAACAGTGGAAAGAAAAAAAACAATGTACTTTACTCAACCCATTTATAAAATCCCCTACGCACTAATTACAAAAAAAGGAGATTCTATTCGTACCATAGGAGATATTGATAATAAGGCAGTGGGTTTTATAACCGATGATATTGTCATTGATTTACTTCCAACAATTTATAAAAATATCAGGTACAAAGCAAAATTCTATGCTTCTCCAGAAGAATGTATCACAGCAATAAGCAGAAATAAAATTGATGCTTTAATAACCTCTGGTGGACCTGTTGTGTTTGATTATATATATCGATTTCCAGAACTCAATTATGCATTTAAATTAAATAGCATCACCTCTGATTTAACCCTTTCTACTACAAAAGATAATGAAATGTTATTTAATATACTTGAAAAAGAAATTAACCATTTAAAAGGAAATATTCTTTCTAAAATCATAAATTCATCCGAGGTAGACTATAATTTAAATATAATGAACCTCACTCCCTCAGAAATTAATTGGCTTGAAAATGATGGAAAGGCAGTGGTAGGAATTACTAAGGATTATTTGCCCTTCGACTACTTTCTTGATGGAGAATATAAAGGGATAAGTGGGCAGATAATAAATGAAATCTCACGAAAGACTGGTATAGAGTTTATAAATAAATATGGTGAATTTGATGATTTAAATAATAAACTTAAAAATGGACAAATTGATATTTTAAATATTGCTAAAACTGAGGATCGCTTAAAATATTTGTTATATCCACAGCCCTACAGTACCGAAAGAGATATTATTGTGGGTAGAAAAGATAGTAAAGATGCACTAGACATTTTTGGGTTAGAAGGAAAAAAAGTTGCAGTGATTAAAGGTTTTTGGCATTATGAACATCTCATGAAAAATCTAACCTCTGTAGAAATTATAGAAACTTCATCAATTCAAGAATCCATGTTAATGGTGCATAATGGTAGGGCTGATTACTTAATTGAAAACCCTACCGTGGTTAGATATTACACAGAGGAACTTCAACTGTTCGATCTTGTGGAAAAAGGTGGCACAAGCACTGATTCCTACTTGTACTACGGCGTAGCAAAAGGTAAACCAGAACTAGCTAGTATTATTGATAAAGTTATCCCAATGTTAGACATCAATCAATTAATAAAGAAAGGATATGATGAAGTCCCTCACGTATCCAATAAAAAGTACTTACGTAAATTAACGTTGATAATTGTAGTACTGGGCGCGATATTGATATTTGTAATTCTATATGTGGTTAAATTGTTTAAGGCATTAATAAAAGAAAAGCTCTCCACTGAATTATTACGACAAAGAGAGGAATTCTTGTATACCGATCCACTGACTAATCTCTATAATAGAAACTATTTCAGTTCTAAAATAAAGGATACTTTAGATTTTCTTGTCTATCCTCAAAGCTTTATAATTGCTGATATCAATAATTTGAAAATTACAAACGACAGATATGGCCACTTAATAGGAGATCTATTGTTAAAACAATTTGCGGACACGCTTACAGAAAGTTGCCCTTCCGAATGTTTATTAGTACGAATGGGAGGTGATGAATTTCTTATCATTTTAGAAAATGCAAATGAACTTATGGCAACAGAAATCATAGAAGCCCTTAAAATCGCTTTGACAAAGAATCCAATTATAATCACTGATAATGAAATTATAAATGTAACCACATCTTTTGGATATGCCACTCGTTATTCCACAAATGAGACCTTTGATGAGATGTTTAAAACTGCCGACGCTAGAATGTACGATGAAAAAAGAATGTCTAAAAATTAAAACTTGAGTGGATTATACCTTTAAATTAATAATTATAAATATTTCTTAACATAACTCGCTAAAACATAAAATAATTAACATAAACTATAACAAATTTAACATGCTCTTAACATTACTGTGGTAGAATATCTTGTAGATAAAGTTCTTTTTTAAAAAGGAGAGTTAAAATGGATTATAAAATGATATTCGGGCTTTTAGGTGGTTTGGGACTATTTGTATATGGAATGAAGCTAATGGGGGATGGCCTCCAAAAGACTGCAGGTGAGAAGCTAAAAAGATTACTAGAAATTTTAACTAGTAATAAGTTTTTCGCAGTGCTTGTTGGTGCAGGTGTAACTGCAATTATTCAAAGTAGTAGTGCAACTACGGTAATGACTGTAGGTTTTGTAAATGCAGGGCTTATGAATTTATACCAAGCCGCTGGGGTTATTATGGGAGCAAATATTGGTACTACAATTACAGCTCAACTTATAGCCTTTAAACTTTCAGATATAGCACCCTTTATTCTTGCAATAGGTGCTGCCTTAGTTATATTTAGCAAGAAAAAGAAGACAAAAGACATTGGCGAAGTTGTTTTAGGATTTGGTATACTATTTGTTGGCATGTCAATGATGGAGAATTCCATGAGACCTATAAGAGAACTAGAAGGCTTTAAAAACCTTATTTTATCTTTAGGCACCCATCCACTAATGGGAGTTTTAGTTGGTCTTAGTATGACAGCTATAGTTCAAAGTAGTAGTGCTACTATTGGTATTTTGATGGCACTTGCTGCAAATAATGGTATTTCTTTAGAAGTAGCGCTACCTATACTTTACGGAGATAATATGGGAACTTGTATTACAGCACTTCTTGCAAGTATTGGTACTACTAGAAATGCTAAGAGGGCCGCCCTAATACATGTAATTTTTAACGTAACAGGTACTATAATATTTATGCTTGCCTTCCCTTTGACACTTAAACTCGTTCCACAATTGGGCGGAAATACGCAAAGACAAATTGCAAACGCTCATACAATATTTAATTTTGCAAATGTATTTATTCAAGTTTGGTTTATAGGTATTTTAGTTAATTTTGTTAATAAAGTTGTACCTGGCGAGGATGAAAAGTCATCTGCTCTAGTCCTTGAATACTTAGATAAACGACTACTCGAAACTCCTTCAATCGCAGTTGGACAAGTTATTAAGGAAGTTAGTAGGATGGGAAGACTTGCTTCTGAGAATCTTTCTAATTCCATGGATGCTTTCTTAACTTCTAATGAAGGTTTAATGAACAAAGTTATTGAATATGAGGCAACGATCAATTATCTTGAAAGAGAGATAACTGGTTATATGGTCTCACTTTCAAACACTCCTTTATCAGAACATCAATCGGAGATTATTACTTCCCTATATCATGTAGTAAATGACATAGAGAGAATTGGAGATCATGCTGAGAACGTAGGAGAGCTTGCTAAACTTCGGATGGATAATAACATTATCTTTTCAGAAAAAGCAATAACAGATGTAATATATATGTTTGAAACTGTAAAATACTGTGTAGATAATGCTATATCATCTTTAGAAAATTCAGACTTAGAATCAGCTCATAAAGCTATGGATGTAGAGGATAAGATTGATGCTATGGAAATACAGCTTAAAAATAATCATATAACTAGATTAAATAAATTAGAATGTTCGCCAGTTGGTGGTTCTGTATATCTAGAACTATTAAGCAATCTTGAAAGAGTGGGAGACCATTCAAATAACATTGCACAAATGGTTGTTAATTCAAAATAATTTACACCCTCATCCAAAAGCATTAGGGCTTAGTTTAACTAGGCCCTAGTGCTTTTTAATTTACATATATTGTTTAATTCCTCTTCTATTATATTTTGTACGTATTGGGCTAAATCTTGCTGCTCCTTGCAGAGTGTATTAACATAAATAGGCTTATGCACAACCATTTTTACTTTGTTCCCTGTTACCTTTCTACCTACTTCCAATACAATATAAGTGCCATCAATGGTTATAGGAACAATTGCAACTTCAGATTTTATTGCCAGTCTCATGCTCCCTTTTTTAAAAGAATTCATTTTAGATTTGAGGCTTCTTGTTCCTTCTGGGAAAATCATAATAGAATATCCACCCTTTATCTTATCTACTGCTTCTCCAATAGTTTTAATTGATTGTCTAGGACTTTTCCTATCTATATAAATTGACCCTATTGATTTTAACCACCCGTTAACTAATGGTATTTTTCGTATCTCTTTTTTAGCAATAAATCCAAAGGGTTTATCTATATATGCTAACAATGCGAAACCATCAAAAATAGCTTGATGGTTTGCTACAAAAATACAATTTTCCTTTGGTATGTTTTCTACGCCCCTAACTTCCATGTTAGTCTTAGTTGCCTTTAAAACATATTTCGCAATGTTCTGTGCTCTTTTAGATGCATATATTTCAGACTCTTTGGGTGATTTTTTTTGCATGCACTTGATTTTAATTAAGCTAAGAGATGATACACATAAATAAATTGAAAAATATAAATACCATAATAATTTCGTCATAAATCCTCCCCATAATAATTTAGTTTATATTAAAGGTGCATCCTGATTTTACCAAACATCTAAGAAAATTGATATATATAGAAATACTTTATATTCAGCTTTATTTTTTTCCACATTTTCCTATTAGTTGACTTAAATTCTTATGTTGTGTATAATTGTATATAAATATTAGTATGAATTCTAAAATTTTATCTTTTAAGGAGGAAAAAAATTATGATATTTACAAATTATTTTGAAAAACGTAAAAAAGAAAAACAAAGAATATTAAAAATTAAAACTGCAAAAAAAATATTTGTTGGTACTGTTGCTGGAAGTCTTAGTGGTGTAATAGGTGGTTTACTTTTTTCACCTAAATCAGGTAAAGATAACAGAAAAGATGTTTCTAACACAACAAAAGATTTAAAAAATAATGTAAAAGAAAAAACTATAGAATTTAAGGGAGTTATTGACAATAGAGTTTCTGATACTAAGGAAAATGTAACAGATGCTAAATCAAAAATTTCTGATTACTTAAATGAAAAAAGAGGATCAAAAGTAAATGATGATGAAGCTACTACGGATACTGAAGATGTAATTGAAATTGTAGGACAAGATGAGGTTGCTGAAAAGAAATCTAAAAAATAAACAAAATTATGAAAGAATATGGTGGTATTTATGTATGTGAATTTCCCCTTATTGGGACAAGGTTTATTAATTTTTCTTGGTATAACCACTTTAGTTATACTGATAATACTATTGTTAAAGCTTATTAAAACTATATCAACTGTAAATTCAATTATCAAAAGGAATGAAGAAAGCATTGATGAAGTAATAGATGTTTTACCAAAAACAATTAATAATTTACACGAAGTAACTGAAAATATAAAAGATGTTTCTGAAGTAATAGTCCAGACAACTGCAACTGCCGTTGGCGCTACAGAATCACTGGAAAGATATTTAGTATATGTAGTAGATATTTTAACTATTATAAAAAAGATATTTTCAAATAAGAAGTAGGAAAATAAGCACCTAAAAAGAAGGGGAACATTCCCCTTCTTTTTTTACCCTTAAATTAAGATATATAAACAACTATTATATACTAATATATTCTCTAAACCGTGGTATAATATATCCTATATATAATATTTTGTAAATGGAGGCGTTAATATGGATATGAAATGGAGTTTAAATGAGCTGTATACATCCTTTGATAGCAATGATTTTAAAGCGGATATGATTTCTTTTGAAAATTCCATAGAACATATAAAAAAGTGGACAATAAAAAATTGTAATGATTCTAAGGATCCTAAAGTAAAAATTGAAGAATTTATCAATTTTGAAAATGAATTTAGTGATCTTACAAATAAACTGTATAATTATGCAGAGTTGTCCTTAAGTGTCAATACGAAAGATGAAACTTCTAATAAAATTTCTGAAAAACTAGAAGCTAAACTGGCTGAACTTGCTAAACCCTATACTATTTTTTCAAAATGGTTAAGTTCAATTAAAGAACTAGAATCTATAACTAAAGAGTCAGAACTTATGACATCTCATAGTTATTACTTAATGGACTTAGTTAAAAATGCTAAATATTTGCTTAGTGAATCTGAAGAAGAACTAATTGCTAAAATGAAAAATAGTGGATCAGACGCCTGGTCTAAACTTCAAAACACAATAACATCTACTCTCCTCGTGCCTATTAATATAAATGGCGAGGATGAGATGCTTCCATTATCTGTGGTTAGAAATATGGCCTATGATAAAGATAGTAAAGTTAGAAAAAATGCTTATGATGCAGAACTTAAATCTTATGATACAATTGCAGAATCTTCGGCCGCATCATTAAATGGTATCAAAGGAGAAGTTATTACGATCAGCACTCTTAAAGGATATGAATCTCCGCTGCACAGTACTCTTGAAAACTCAAGAATGGATAAAGAGACTCTAGATGCTATGTTAAGTGCCATGATGGAAAGTCTTCCATCTTTCCATAAATATTTTAAGAAGAAAGCTGAAATACTTGGCCACTCCGAAGGTCTTCCTTTTTATGATTTATTTGCACCAATTGGTGACGCAAATATGCACTTTTCTTATGAAGAGGCAAGAACCTTTATAGTTAAAAATTTTGCTACCTTTAGTGGCAATCTTGCAACATTTGCTGATTATGCTTTTTCTAATAACTGGATTGATGCTGAGCCCAAGGTCGGAAAATTAGGTGGTGCTTTCTGTTCTAATTTACATAGCATTAAAGAAAGCAGAATACTATCTAACTTTACAGGGAGTTTTAACGATGTTTCAACTCTAGCACACGAACTAGGTCATGGCTATCACGGCCTATGTTTAGCGGAAGAATCTGCACTTAATAGTGATTATCCTATGCCTATTGCAGAAACCGCTTCAATCTTTTGTGAGACAATAATTAGTAATGCAGCTTTAAAAAGTGCTTCTGAGAAAGAAGCTTTTGCAATCCTAGAGAATGATATATCTGGAAGTGCTCAAGTCGTTGTGGATATTTTAAGCCGCTATCTATTTGAAACTGAACTGTTTAAACGAAGAGAAGATAGTTCTGTGCCAGTACGTGAATTAAAAGAAATCATGTTAGACTCGCAAAAAAAAGCTTATGGAAAAGGGCTAGATCATAATTTTTTACATCCGTACATGTGGATATGCAAACCTCATTACTATGATGCCTCAAGCAATTTTTATAACTTTCCTTATGCATTTGGTCTACTATTTTCTAAAGGTTTATACTCTGAATATATGAAAAGAGGAGAATCATTTGTAGATGATTATAATGCCTTACTTTCTGCTACTGGAAAAAACAATCTCGCACAAGTAGCAAAAATGATGGGTGTGGATATTCATTCTATTGATTTTTGGAGAAGTTCATTAAATCTTATCTGTGAAGATATAGAAAAATTCGTTAATTTATCTAATTAATGTTGTAAAACAAAGTAGGTAATATAAATTAAGTTTATATTACCTACTTTGTTTTATTTAGATTCATCTTTAAGCATTCTAAGCCTCTCTTTAATTTTCTTTTCATATCCATTGCATGAAGCCTTATAATATTCTGTGCCCATTAGCTCATCTGATAAATATTGTTGTTTTACATAATTACCATCATAATCATGAGGATATAAATACCCTACTCCATGTCCTAATTTACTTGCACCACTATAATGACTATCCCTTAAATGTACAGGTATACTCCCTATTTTGTTTTGTTCTACATCTTTAAGTGCCTTATTAATAGCCATATAAGATGCATTGCTTTTAGGGGCGCAGGCTATATAAATTACTGCCTGTGCTAAAATTATTCTAGCTTCTGGCATACCTACAAACCTAACCGCCTCCGCTGCATTATTTGCTATAACGATAGCCATAGGATCTGCATTACCAACATCCTCTGATGCAGATATTACAATTCTCCTGGCAATAAATTTTGGATCCTCACCAGCATATATCATTCTAGCAAGGTAATGAATCGCAGCATCAGGATCAGAGCCTCTCATACTTTTGATAAAGGCTGAAATCACATCATAATGTTCGTCTCTATTTTTATCATATTTTATATGCTTTTGTTGGAGACATTCTCGAACAACATCCATTGTTATGTTTATCTTACCATCCTCGTCTCTATCCGTAGTGAGTATTGATAATTCCACTGCATTAAGCGCACGTCTTGCATCACCATTTGCCATATTTGCAAGGTAGTTTATAGCTTCCTCATCCATATAGATATTAGTGTTTCCAAAGCCTACATCTTTATCTTCTAGTGCTCTTAAAATAATTTTTTGGATATGTTCTTCCTTTAAAGGCTCTAATTTAAATAACATGGACCTAGATATTAATGCATTATTAACTTCAAAATAAGGATTTTCTGTGGTTGCACCAATTAAAACTATTGTTCCCTTCTCTACAAAGGGTAGAAGCGCATCCTGTTGGGCTTTATTAAATCTATGAATTTCATCTATAAATAATATAGTTTTAATATTGTACATACCCAAATTATTCTTAGCCTGGGCTACTACTTCTCGTAATTCTTTAAGCCCATCTGTAACTGCATTAAGTCTAACAAAATCTGATTTTGTTGAGTTTGCAATAACTTTAGCCAAGCTAGTTTTGCCTGTACCCGGTGGACCATAAAGTAATAATGAGGTTATTTTATCCGCAATAATAGCTCGCCATAAAAGCTTTCCCTTACCTAAAATATGCTCTTGACCTACAAAATCTTCTAATTTTTCTGGCTTTAATTTCTCAGCCAAGGGTGCATCCATGCGCAGGTTTTTTTCTTGCTGTAATTCGAATAAATCCATTTTATCACCTTAAGTCCTTCATTTTGTTTTCTTTATTGCATTATAATTCATCATCTTTTAACCTATAGATTTATGCTTTAATTTTTCTGTCATCTCATGTAATTTAGTTATTCCATCTTCTCTTAATCTCTTATTTTCGTTTTCAATGGTATTAGTTTCCTCTATTCCCTGCATAATAGTATTCCAAGTTTTCTCTAGTGTTTCGATTTTCACGCTTGTTCCTCCAGCAAGTTTTGCTATATCAACACTTTGACTTCTAATATTTTCAGCATTTTTCATAAGTAGTTCGTTTGTTGTTCTATCAAGTTCAGATAGTGAATCCGATACTAATTTCTGTTTCTTTAAAGCAATAGCTTGAATTATTCCATTTTTAAACACAGGTATTGTTATTATAAAAGCAGAATGAACCTTAGATATTAACTTGTAATTTCCTCTTTGGATCATTTTAATTTGAGGGGCAGTTTGTAATGACACCATTTTTGCCATTTCCAAATCATAAATTCTTTGTTTAAGCATTTCAATAGTGGCTTTAGCATTCTCATAATTTATTGCATTTATTTGTTCTCCATTATTTGCTAGAGCCTCAAGTTTAGGAAGATCTTCAGTTTCATTTTTTTCAACCACTATATTTCCTGCAGCAATGTATTTTTCAAGTTCTCCATAATACTCAAAGTTTTGATTGTATAAGTTTTCAAGTGCTAGATT